>MPDD01000015.1 GCA_001874265.1 Bacteroidetes bacterium MedPE-SWsnd-G1
AGGGGCAATTTACTAAAAAAATAAAGAGAAACTACAAATAGTTTCTCTTTATAAAATTGTTTTAAATGAAGTTTATAACTTCTTATAAGGTGTCTATATTGTTTAAATCTTCAAAAGCTTGTTTTAAACGGGCCTTAAAAGTCAACTCTCCTTGGCGTAGCCAATTACGAGGATCATAATATTTCTTGTTTGGAGCATCAGCACCTTCTGGGTTTCCGATTTGAGCTTTTAAATACTCAGCATTTTTACCAAAGAAATCTCTAATACCTGTAGCAAAACCCCATTGTAAATCGGTATCTATATTCATTTTAATAGTTCCGTATCCAATTGCTTCTCTAATCTCCTCAACAGTTGATCCCGATCCACCATGGAATACAAAATCAATAGTGTTTGGGGCAACATTATATTTTTCAGAAATATACTCCTGAGAATTCTTTAAGATCTTTGGAGTTAATTTTACATTACCTGGTTTGTATACACCATGTACATTTCCAAATGCAGCTGCAATTGTAAATTGAGGGCTTACTTTTAGCAATTCTTCATATGCATATGCAACTTCTTCTGGTTGTGTGTATAATTTAGAAACATCAACATCAGAATTATCTACACCATCTTCTTCTCCTCCTGTAATACCTAATTCAATTTCTAAAGTCATTCCCATTTTGCTCATACGAGCCAAATATTCTTTACAAATTTCAATGTTCTCTTCTATAGGCTCTTCAGATAAGTCGATCATATGAGAACTGTACAATGGCTTTCCAGTTTCAGCAAAATGTTTTTCACTAGCATCTAATAAACCATCGATCCAAGGCAATAATTTTTTAGCACAGTGGTCTGTATGTAAAATAACTGGTACGCCATAGGCTTCTGCCATTAAATGTATGTGTTTTGCTCCTGCAATACCACCTGCAATAGCCGCTTTTTGTCCATCGTTAGACAATCCTTTACCTGCATTAAATTGCGCTCCTCCATTAGAAAACTGGATGATAACTGGGGAATTTAATTCTTTAGCAGTTTCTAATACTGCATTAATTGTATTTGATCCAATTACGTTCACTGCAGGTATTGCGAAGTTCTTATCTTTTGCAAGTTTAAAGATTTCTTGTACTTCGTTTCCTGTAGCTACTCCAGGTTTAATATTGTAACTCATATTGTTTGATTATTAATTTGAGTTGCAAAAATAAGTAAATCAATTGTTATTTTACCTTAAATTTCAGATTGTTAAGAAGTTGTGTGTTAGAATGTTCTGATATTCAATTAGGTATGAATTTCTAAAAGGTTTTCGATAATTTGGATTATTAAAAATAATTATTTAGAAAGGATAATTGATTCCAAAATTAAAAACCGAATGATTGAAGTTGTAATTCGTAAACCATTTCTTACCCTCGGCCAAATAGGGTTCGTACGTTTTAAAACCTAAATCTAATCGAACAACCAAGAAATTGAAATCATAACGCACCCCGAACCCGGTTCCTAAGGCTATATCTGTTAAAGAACTAATTCCGGTGAATTTACCTTCCTCTTCAATAAGTTCAGAATTGGTGATATCCCAAATGTTTCCAGCATCAGCAAAAATTGCACCTTTAAAACTATTAAGTATATTGAATCGATATTCTAAACTTGTTAAGAATTTCAATGTTCCAACATTGTATTCTAAGTCGTTTTCAGTTGAACCTGGTCCTAAATCATAAATTTTCCAAGCACGTAAATCATTGGCTCCACCAATAAAATAACTTCGATTAAATGGAATTGTTGAGGAGTTTCCATAAGGAACAGCAATCCCTAAAAAGGCGCGGTAGGCAAGCGTATTTTCGTCTCCCATTCCCCAAAACTTCTTATATTCAAAATCGCCTTTTAGATATTGTGCAATAGGAATTCCAAATAACTCTTTGTTAGAACTTTCTGGCGTTTCCTTTGCGAATTGAGTTGTTAATGCTCCGGCTGATGCTAAACGCACTCTGAAAAAGGAGAAGTCGGTGTCCTTATAATCTTCTCGGTTATTATATGTGAATTCATAGGTAATTGCAGGAACCAAAACATTCTCCGTAATGATATTGTACTTGCTATCTATATTTTCGGTATCTCCATATTCTTCTGGATGGCTCGTTTCAAAATTATTACTAGGATCTAGCATATAGTCAATGAAATCTAGCGGAATTAAATTACCATTATCGTCATACATTTCGGGCGGAATGGTAATAGTTTCTGACATGGATTCAGATACATCAATCAAATCGTTATATTCAGAAGTGTAAATTTCGAAATACGATTCTGGATTTAAATTTTTAATAAACTGAGCATTTATCAATTCAAAACGATGCCTTATTTTTTTACTAGATTGCCAGTTATATCCAATAATACCTGTAAATAATTGTTTGTCTAAGCCAATGTTCTTTTGAAAACTAGTACCTAAAGTAAAATTAGTTTTAGGTGACATGCTTTTAGGAATTATTCTAGTGGTATTAATTGGAAATAGTATCCTTGGGATTTCTAAAGAAACATCACCACCAAATTCCCAAGCATTAAAGAAAATATTTTTGTCTTGGTCTGCAACATCAGTAGAATTAAAGAATGAACCTTGTAATGAAAAGTTTAAGATCTCTGCCCCTCTAAAAATGTTTCGATTCATTATAGAAACTTTCCCAGAAACACCCATTTGTTTAATGTTTGAATGTGACAGTTCTGTGTTAACGGCAAAAGAGTATTTCTTATAAGGAGTTAAAAATATTTGTGCTGCTAAACTATCTTGATTTAACTCTGTATATTTTATATCTACCAATCTAAAATTCTTGAGCCCTCTTAAGTTCTTTCTAGTTAAATCTCGATCTACATCTTTGTAAATACTATCTGGGTATATAAAAATACTATTTGTTAATAGTTTTGAGTTGTATTTAATTTCATCATGTGCATGGAAAGTGTATTTATTATAAGAGTCCGTTGCCTCATAAGGGTCATCTTTTCGGCTAAAAGAATAATCTGTATAAACGTCAATTTTTGATATTTTTTGAACCCGAAAAGGAGTTGAATAAATACTATCATTCTCTTCAATAATTCTATTGTTTATGTTTAAATGAACATTCGCTCTAAAAGGAGCTAATGAAGAATCCGCTTCAAAATGAATAGTATTTCTATTAAAGTGATATATTCCAGAATTTCTATAAATTGAAGTTAATCTATCCGCTTCATTTTCAAAATCTTTAAATCTGAATTGATTTCCTTTTTTAATCAATGAAGCATTACTGTTTTTCTCATAAATAGAATCTAGAATAGGAGTTCTTATGTTTCTAGTAATGCTATCTATTTTGTACGCCTCACCTGTTTTTACATTGTATTCTACCGTGACACGTTTTTTAGTTCTAAATGTTTCCTTGTAATCTACAGTTGCCTGAAAAAAACCTTCACTCTGAAAATAGTCGCGTAAATTTTTTGCAGTCTCCACTGTTTTTAAAGTATCCAACAGAACTGGTGCTTCTCCGCTTTTAAAAAACCATTCATTAATGCTATTTTTAAAATTTCGATATCCACGCGATTGTTTTTCTGAAAAAGCTTTTGAAAATGATTTATGACGGTTGGGAAATGAGTCTTTCCAGACCTCATATGGATGCAGAAAGTTCTTGCTTCCAAGATTATAGAAATTTAATGAAACAGGAATTCCTAAAACCAAACTGTTTGGTCGTTGAATTAAATAGGTGTTCACCTCATCATCAATGTTTTTTTTGTCATTGACTATAATAGTGTTTTTTTTGAGCAGGTGCTCACCTTCATTTACATGTTTTACAGCATTACAAGCAGAAAGAAGAAGAATTATAACTCCTAGAAAAATGTACGATACAATGCAGTTGTTTTTCAACAAATAAGAGTTTAAATTTGTTCAAAAATAACACTTTAATATGTTATCCAAAAACCAAATAAAATTAATAAAAAGTTTACATCAAAAAAAGTACCGAACTAAAAATAGCTTGTTTGTTGTTGAAGGTGTAAAAGGTGTAAATGAGTTTTTGAATTCTCATTTTACCCTCGAAAAATTGTTTTGCACTGAGAATTTTTCAAATGAATTGGATCGCAATTTCATCGAGGTGATTTCTTCTATGGAATTGAAGAAAATAAGTAATTTAAATTCACCGAATGAGGTTTTAGGGGTTTTCAAAATTCCAGAGCCTAAGAAAATGAACCCTGAAATATTTTCACTTGTTTTGGATGAGGTTAATGATCCAGGAAATTTAGGGACGATTATTAGATTATGTGATTGGTTTGGTATAGAGCAATTGATTTGTTCAGAAAACACAGTGGACTGCTACAACTTTAAAGTGGTGCAATCTACTATGGGGTCATTGTCTCGGGTATCTATAATTTATTCAGATATAAAGCAATTTATTAAAAGTTCAAATTTACCTATATATGCAGCTATGATGAACGGAGAAAACGTTTATAGAAAATCATTGCCAGGTAAAGGAATTTTGGTAATGGGTAATGAGGCAAATGGGATAAGTCCAGAAGTGTCGGAATTGATAACTAATAAAATCACAATTCCTAAATTTGGAGAAAAACAACTTACTGAAAGTTTAAATGTTGCAACTGCAACTGCAATTTTACTTAGTGAATTTAAAAGAAATTAGTGAAAAGCTAAATTCAAAAAGACCCCGCGAGTTCCGAAATAATCGATAGGTTCAGTCCAGGGACTATTTGGAGTGTGGTCCCTCTTTAATTCGTTATTTATCGCAAAAACGCCCCTAATAGATGGGGAAAAAATGAACCAATATAAATAAAGGTCAACTCCTAGTCCAATCTCGTAAGAGAAGTTGTGAGTTTTCATTCTAAACTCTCCGCTGAAGTTATCATCAGGGTTATTTTCATTACTTGAGAAATTATAATCATAAGAAGCACCTCCAACGACATAAGGTCGCATATTTCCTAACCGTTTTGTATTTAGTTTTACCAATAATGGAACTCTTAAATAAGTGCCACCTAATTTTCTAATACTGTCTCGTGGTCCACCTTTTATATTAGTAAAAGCAAGTTCTTTGGTGTTGCTAGAAAGCCCAGGCTCAAGCCTTAACGTTACAAAGTCATTTATTTTCCAACCACCAATAATTCCAATGTTAAAACCAAGACTAGATTGAACTTCTACAAAGGTGTTGGGTTGCGTATAATTTATTTTGAACCCTTTTTTATTTAACCCTAAATAATAACCAAAATGAATGGTTTTAGCATCGAATCCAGTTTGGTATTCTATTACTTCTTTTTGCGCTTTCATTTGATAAGAAAGTATAAATAGAACACTAAAAATAATGGTTGATACTTTATTCATATTATTTAGTAGCCGTATAAATGGTTGCTACACCAAAGGTCTGTGGTTTATTTTCTACATCTATAAACCCAATTTCTTTTAAAATATTGTTGAACTTTTCTCCATAAGGGAATTTAGAGGCTGATTCAGATAAATAGGTATATGCAGATCCTTCTTTAGAAAATAATTTGCCCATTATTGGCATTACTGTTTTACTATGAAAATTGTAAAATTGCTTGTATGGGCTTTTTGTTGGCAATGAAGTTTCTAAAACGATGAAAGTTCCTCCCGGTTTTAAAACACGTAAAATTTCGGTTAAACCAATTTTTAGATTTTCAAAATTTCGCACTCCAAAGGCAACCGAAATTGCATCAAAAGTATTGTTTTTAAATGGCAGGTTTTCAGAATCACCGAGGACCATTTCAATTTTATCTTTTAATCCTTCCTTTGCAATTTTATCTTTCCCAACATTTAACATTCCTTCTGAAATATCTAAACCAGTTATAGAGGTTGCTTTCGTTTTTTTTGCAAAATTAATGGCTAAGTCACCTGTTCCAGTTGCGATGTCTAAAATTGTGTCTGGTTTACCATTCTTTACTATTTCTACCACTTTTTTACGCCATTGCACATCAATTCCAAAAGAAATCATACGGTTAAGACCGTCATAGTTTTCCGAAATGTTGTTGAACATTTGGGCAACTTGTTCTTTTTTTCCTAATTCAGAATCTTTGTACGGAGTTACTTTGTCTGACATCTTGTTAACCATTAATGGCAATTACGTTTTCAATTTTATTTGGAATCATTTGCTTTAACATTGTTTCAATTCCGTTTTTTAACGTAATTGTAGAAGACGGGCATCCACTACAGGCTCCTTGTAAAATTACGTTTACTGTTTTGGAGTCTTCATCGTAGGATGCGAATTGAATATTTCCTCCATCCGATGCAACAGCTGGTTTTACATATTCGTCTAGAATACTAATTATTTGCAAAGAGATTTCGTCATAATTTGCAGCATTAGTATTGCTAATTTTCTCAGCAACAGGTTCAGCTTTTTCTGAAATTATAATCTTGCCATTGGTAATATATTCTCTAATAAAGCCTCTGATTTCTTGTCCAATATCAGACCATTCTGCCATATCATATTTTGTAATTGAAATATAGTTTTCAGAAATAAAAACTTCCTTTACAAATGGGAATTTGAATAATTCTACAGAGATAGGAGAGTCCTTGGCTTCATCAATGTTTTTGAATTCGAACGTTTGAGAAACAATCATTTTATTAGCGACAAACTTCATAACCGATGGGTTGGGCGTTGTTTCCGCGTATATTTCTATACCTGTTTTAGAAGGAGATTTTGATGATGAATTAATTAAAGATTTTCCATCATGTAAATATTTCTCTAACTGTTCTTTTACTTCTTCTTGAACGTCACTCCAAGAAACGATATCAAATTTTTCAATAGCGACAAAATTTGCACTAATAAATACCTTTTTTACAAATGGAAGGTGAAATAATTCTTGCGCTAAAGTTGAATTTTTTGCGTCGTCTATATTATTGTATTCATAACTCCCATTTGTGATTTGTCCTGTATGAACAAATTTTATGATGGATGAGTTGCTAGTTGCCTGAATAGAAACTGAATTGCTTTGCATCGAGATTTAAATTTTTGGCAAAAATACTAAATCTATGGCTAAGGATTTTGATATTATTGTTCAAATTAGAACTATACTCTTTTGAGTGAAAAATTTTCTTCTTTTAGTTGTGTATTTTTTTAATAAACACAATCATCTTATTGTAAAAATAATTCCACCTATTTTTGGTCTAGGTGGAATTATTTTATAAGCAGAATAATCTTTATATGCTAAAGACTAAGGATACAGTAATTTTTGAATTATCATTAGTCAAATAAGCTGCGTCAACCTCGTCGTATTGAGGGTAGAAATCATATGTGCTGTTATAATTAGCGTCCTCATAAGCAAAATCAAATTTTGCAAACCCGAAATTATATCCGAGACCAACTGAATATCCGTTTGTGTCAAATGACGATGGTGCCCCATTATACGGACTTTGTTGGAAATGAAACCCACCTCTTGCACTTAGTTGTTTAAACCTCCATTCTGTACCTAACCTTACTTCGGAAGTGCCTCTGAAGTCTGTGTCAAAAATTCTGTTTTCTTCACTAAAATCATAATCAGGACTTAATTCAATACCACTATAATTTTTATAGGCGTAATCCAAGCTAATTAAACCACTTTGGTTAAAGATGTAAGCGAAACTAGCGGTTGTTTTACTCGGAGATCTCATAGAATAATCAAATCCATTTAAGTTGCCTTCAGAGTAAAACTCTTCGATTAAATTATACCAAGTAGGAGACTGGTAAGAAAGTCCTAATCTTATGTTTTGTGTTGGTTTAGAAATTAAGCCGAGATTAAAGGAGTATCCGGTACCCCAAGTTGAAAGGTCCTCAGAAAGATATCCTAATAATCGGTTTCCATCAACATCATAATTATCTTCTTCTAAGTATACCGATTGATAGAATCGAATATCATTGGTAGTAAAGGATGCACCGATATAAAGTTTATCTGAGTATTGAGAAGCAAATGAGAATGTATATTTGTCGTTTCTCCCATCAGTATAGTTATCGAAGTATTGGCCATCTGTAAATAGATAGATGTTGTCTGTCTCATCATAAATAAAGGTAGGATAATTGCTATTTCCATTCGCAGCCCATCTACTTTGGAAATCTTTTTGAGTATTATAGTTGAATGCTATGGAGGTTTTACTCCAATTAGATTGACCTGTATTAAAAACAAATACACCTCCAATTTGTGAAAAATTAGTATAGTCTCTTGTAACTTTTGTGTTGGTCCCGTAATAGTTAGAGTTAATAGCTTCATTTCTGAAACTCATAGAGGTAGAAACCTCACTATTTAAAAAAATAGCTGCTCCGGCTGGATTTATTGTTATTGCACTTAAATCACCTCCTAAAGCTCCAAAAGCACCACTCATTCCTCGAAATCTAGCGGTTCCATAATTATCATCACTTGCAAATAATGCACCCAAATCGTTATATCCCATAGATTGCGAAAAGCTAGAAATTGAGCATAGCAATACCGTAAAGAAAAATATTTTTTTCATTTTGAATAAGTTTTTAATTAGGAATTAATTTAGTTATTTCTTCTTCCGCCACCCGCTCTTCCAGATGAAGCACCAGATGATCTACTCGGTGAACTAGATCTTGCGGAGCTCGTACTTCTACTACTAGAATAAGATCTAGACGATGAAGAGCTAGTTCTGGTTGATGCTGTTGCGGGTCTACTATATGTCGATCTTGACCTAGAAGATGAATTACTGCTTCTTAAAATCCTTGAACTAGTGCCTCTATTTGATGAGTAACTAGATGGTCGGCTAGAATAACTTCTAGAAGCACTTGCTACTCGCTTAGAGTTACTTGGTGATCTATGTGGATTAGAAATGACTCTTTTCGAGTTCGAAGGTCTGCTGTTTGTGTTTCTAACAATACTTCTAGATGAAGAGTTCGCTGTTCTAGTTCCAGCAGTACGAGAATTAGTTCCTGATACTGTCCTTCCCTTGGAAGAAGTTAATTTAGATGTTCTTGTATTGGATGTTGAAGCAACTCGTCTATTACTACTATTAGAATTGTTTAATATATCTGAAACTGATCTCGTTCTTGCGGTAGTTCCTGTCCTTCTGCCGTTAGATGCAATACTATTTCTAGTTGAATTTACATTGTTTGCAACATTTCTACGGCCATAACTACCTCCTGTATTATAAGAATCTCTTTTGCCGTACGAATCGTAAGGTCTATAATAAGGTGGGTATCCTCCCCAGTATGGCGGGTAACCTCCCCAATATGGTGGATAGCCTCCCCAATAAGGCGGGTATCCTCCCCAATATGGTGGGTATCCTCCCCAGTAAGGTGGGTAGTATCCTCCGTAATAGCCTCCGTAAAATCCACCATAATACCCATAGCCCATTCCAACTCCAAAGTTAAAACTAAT
Source organism: Bacteroidetes bacterium MedPE-SWsnd-G1 (assembly GCA_001874265.1). GTDB lineage: Bacteria > Bacteroidota > Bacteroidia > Flavobacteriales > Flavobacteriaceae > Urechidicola. Next base: position 9,310 of record MPDD01000015.1, read on the forward strand.
CTGAACATCTGAAGAATAGCCCCAAGGAGCATTAGATTCTACATATACGTATTGTGTACCGGTACTATCCGCAACCATGTATTGGTCGTCATAATATAAATCGTCAACATTTGTAATTAAATCGCCTTCTTCCATTGCTCCGTATTCTTCAACTTTTTGAGCAAAATAGATCTCGGCTTCAGTTGGTTGTCTTGCTTCTAAAACAATAACATCTGCATTGTCTGTGGTATAAATCCCGTCTAAATCATTATAAACACTTTCATAAGATCCGCAAGAAACAATTATAATTGAAGAAACCAGTAAGAATACTAGTCTGTAATTTTTAAATTTAATATTGTAAAAAACTTTCATAATCATAGAGTTTTTTTATGTCGAACTACTAAAAATAAGTAGTTTTGTCGAAATTATAATAATATTATCATTAACACAATTTTTGTGCCAAACTTTTAAGGGATGAGTAAGAAATTGACATCGAGAGAAGAAGACTATTCTAAATGGTATAATGAGTTGGTTGTAAAGGCCGATCTTGCAGAAAACTCTGGAGTGAGAGGATGTATGGTTATAAAGCCATACGGATATGCTATTTGGGAAAAGATGCAAGCAGAGTTAGATAGAATGTTTAAAGAGACTGGGCATGAAAATGCTTATTTCCCTATTTTTATTCCGAAATCTTACTTTTCTAAAGAAGCAAGTCATGTTGATGGATTTGCTAAAGAATGTGCAGTTGTAACTCATTATAGATTAAAGAATGATGAAGATGGAAAAGTTGTTGTTGATGAAAAAGCAAAGTTAGAGGAAGAGTTAATTGTTCGCCCTACTTCTGAAACGATTATTTGGGACACTTATAGAAAGTGGATTGAATCCTATAGAGATTTACCTATTCTTGTTAACCAGTGGGCAAATGTAGTGCGATGGGAAATGAGAACGCGTTTGTTTTTAAGAACAGCAGAATTTTTATGGCAAGAAGGACATACTGCACATGCTACCAAGGCAGAAGCAATTGAAGAGTCTAAGCAAATGCAAGAGGTATACGCTACTTTTGCGGAGAAATTTATGGCAATGCCAGTTATTAGAGGTTCTAAATCTGAAAGTGAGCGTTTCGCAGGTGCACTGGAAACCTATACTATTGAGGCCTTAATGCAGGATGGAAAAGCGTTACAAGCAGGGACTTCGCACTTTCTAGGTCAAAATTTCGCAAAAGCATTTGACGTTCAGTTTACATCTAAGGAAGGAAAGAGAGAACATGTATGGGCTACTTCATGGGGAGTTTCAACTCGATTAATGGGGGCATTAGTAATGACGCATTCTGACGATAAAGGTTTAGTGTTACCACCAAATTTGGCACCAATTCAAGTAGTTATTGTTCCTATATATAGAAAAGATGAACAATTAGATGCGATTACCGTGAAAGTAAATGAGTTAACCAAGGAATTGAGAGCAAAAGGTATATCTGTTAAGTATGACAAAAGAGATACGCATAAACCGGGATGGAAATTTGCAGAATATGAACTAAAAGGAGTTCCGCTAAGAATAGCGATGGGGCCTCGAGATTTGGAAAATGGAACACTAGAAATTGCGAGAAGAGATACTTTAGAAAAGCAGACAATTGCAATTGATGAAACAGTTGATTTTATAGCATCGAATTTAAAGCAAATGCAAGATGATTTATTTAACAAAGCGTTAAATTATAGAGAAAACCATATTTCAGAAGTGAATTCATTTGATGAGTTTAAGGAGGTCTTAGAAAGTAAAGGAGGATTTGTATCTGCGCATTGGGATGGAACTATAGAAACCGAAGAAAAAATAAAAGATTTAACGAAGGCAACAATTAGATGTATCCCTAATGATGCCGTTGAGGAAGAGGGTTTATGTGTGTTTTCGGGTAAGAAATCTGATAGAAGAGTTCTTTTTGCAAAAGCATATTAAAAAAAATAAAAAAAAACTTTGCGAAATTAAAAAAGGTTGTATATTTGCAACCGCTAAGGAAAAGAAATAAATAATGGTCCGTTCGTCTAGGGGTTAGGACGCCAGGTTTTCATCCTGGTAACAGGGGTTCGATTCCCCTACGGACTACAAGTTTTTTAAACAAATTAATTAAAATGGCAAATCACAAGTCAGCATTAAAGAGAATTAGAAGTAACCGAGTTAAGCAGTTGAGAAATAAGTATCAGCATAAAACAACTCGTAACGCAGTTAGAGACTTACGTGCTACAACTGATAAAAAAGAGGCTGAGGCGTTATTGCCAAAAGTTGCTGCAATGTTAGATAAATTGGCAAAGAACAATGTTATCCACAAAAACAAGGCAGGAAACTTAAAGTCTAAATTAACAAAGCAGGTAGCAGCGTTATAAGAAATTTCTTTACAGAATTATAAACCGTTCATTTTGAACGGTTTTTTTTATGCCCTATAATTCCTTTTGAGAAGTGTTGAAGTATTGAGTTTTTATTTACCATTCATATGCTCTATTAGCATCAAGTCTAATAAATACGAAAAGAAGTAAAGTAAAGCCCCATAGCGAAGAACCTCCGTAACTGAAAAAAGGTAAGGGTATACCTATTGTAGGGAGTATTCCAATTACCATTCCTATATTCACTAAAAAGTGGAAAAAGAAAATAGCTGCTATACTGTAACCATAAACCCGGCTAAAAGTTGTTTTTTGCCGCTCTGCAATTTTTAATATTCTTAAAATAAAAACAACAAACAAAACAATAACTAAAACACTGCCAGCAAAGCCCCATTCCTCTCCAACCGTACTGAAAATATAATCCGTGTCCTGTTCAGGTACAAATTTTCCTTGTGTCCGGTCTCCTTCTAAATACCCTTTTCCAAATATTCCTCCAGAAGCAATTGTTTTTATTGACTGGTCCGTATTGTAACCCGTTTGTTGGGTGTCAGTTGTTTTTCCTAATACAATATTAAAACGATCTCTATGTCTTTGCTCAAATACATTATTAAAGATTGGGTTGATGCTTAATATATAAAGACAAGTGATTAATAAAAGAGTAGTGAGTTGAACCCAGTTATGTTTTAAGTAGTTCTTTTTATAGGTGGCTACGTACGTAATGAAGGCTAAAAAAAGAATAACGCAAACATAAATCATTATTGGAACGGATGCGAAATAGCCAAATTTAATTGTTAAAAGAAATAGAGCAATAGCTATTACTCCAAGTGTAAAATAGTACGCAGGAAGCCCCTCTCGATAAAAAACAAAAAGAAATGCGAGGTAGACTAAACCTGAACCAGGATCAGGCTGCAGGGTTATTAAAAATGCTGGAAATAATATTATAAAAAATGCCTTAACATGGTTTTTAAATGGTTTAAAGGTAAAAGCATTGTCACTTAAAAGTTTGGCAACCGCAAGAGCTGTAAATGCCTTGGCAAATTCTGTAGGTTGCAATGTGAAACTACCAATAGCGTACCATGATTTGGCACCATTAATATTCTTCCCAAAAAGAAATAAACCTAACAAGGAAAGAATTGCGGCGAGGTAAAAAAGAGATGAAAAGCGCTCGTAAAAACGGGTTTCTATGAATAAAACAACTGTTATAATAGGAATGGCAAGTCCAATCCAAATTAATTGCTTACCGTATCTCGAGGAAAAATCTAAAATTTCTGTATGAATTTCAGAAGTTGAAGCAGCATAAATATTAAGCCAGCCAATAAATACCAAAGTGGCATAAATGATAACTAACCAAAAGTCGACTCCTTTAAATATGTTATTTTTTTCCCTCTGCACGGTATAAACTATCTAGTTGACTGTTATATTCTTCTTGAAGACTTCCATTGAACATGCGTTGCTCTAAATATTTTCTATTTGTGTCTCCTTTTAAATACTTTTCTATCATTAAAGTTGCAATTGGTCCCGCCCAACGAGAACCCCAATAGCCATTTTCAACAAATACGGCAATCGCAATTTTCGGATCATCCTTTGGTGCAAACGCAATAAAAATAGAATGATCAGTTAATTGAGTTCTTTCACCATTTATATTTGCAAAATTTTCAGCCGTTCCAGTTTTTCCACATATTTCTATGTCACTAACTCTAGATGCATAGGCCGTTCCATCAGGATGATTAAAAACATCAGATAAACCTTCAATTATTGGTTCAAAATGTTCTTTATCTATGGTAGTAACATGTTTTGTAGTGAATTTTTTATCTAATTTTTGACCTTCAATGTCTTTTACAATATGCGGGGTGTAATAATAACCTCTATTTGCAATTGCGGCTGTCATATTTGCCAACTGAATAGGTGTAGTTATAACTTCACCCTGTCCAATAGCATTTGAAATTGTGTACGTTGATGCCCATCTTTTAGAGGGGTACCATCTGTCATAATAATCACCATCTGGAATTAAACCTTTCTGTCCACTTGGTAAGTCATAACCTAGAAAATTACCCAATCCAAAACTCTTGGAATGATTGCTCCAGGCATTCATTCCATCTTGAACCTTGTCATATTTATTTAGAATTTTTAAATATGTACTAGCAAAATAGGCGTTACACGAAGTGTAAATTCCAAAGTTCAATTTAACCTTACTTGCATGTGGATGACAACCCATTTTATTTCTTGGTCCATATCGAAAACCATGATTACAGGTTACCATTGTATTTTCGTCTATAACACCTTCTTGTAATCCTATAAGACCAGTAATGATTTTAAATGGAGAACCTGGAGGATATTGTGCTTGTAGGCCTCTATCGTACATTGGCTTATTAATAGTATCCCCAAAGAATAATGAAGAATTTTTAGATCTAATTCTGCCCACCATTTTATTTGGATCGTAAGTTGGAGCACTAACAAGAGCAAGGATTTCGCCACTTGAAGGTTCAATAGCAACAATGCCACCTCTTTTATTTGTCATTAATTGATCTCCATATTGTTGAAGAACGGCATCTAGCGAAAGCGTTAAGTCTTTACCAGGAGAAGACAGTGAATCGTAAATTCCTTCTTTGTAAGATCCAATTTCTCTGTTAAATCTGTCCTTTTGAATTCGTTTTACTCCCTTTTCACCTCTTAAGGTGTTCTCGTAAACTCGCTCAACTCCCATATGTCCAATCAATTCTCCTTGTTGGTAGTATGGATTGTCTTTAATTTTGTTTTCATTTACCTCACTTAAGTAGCCAACAATATTCGCTGCAGTTTTCATTGGGTATTTTCTAATGGACCTTTTTTGAATATAAAAGCCTTTATATTTGTGAAGTTTCTCTTGTAATGGACCGTAATCTTCCTTAGAAACTTGTCCTATAAATACATGTGGTAACCAAGTAGAATACTTTTTTGCTTTATTGAATTGTTTAAGGAATGTCGCTTTGTCAATTTTTAAAAGAGAACAAAACTCTAAGGTATCTAAAGGTTGTACTTCCTTAGGAATAACCATTACGTCATAGGCCTGCTCATTGGCAACTAAAAGTTTTTTATTCCTGTCATAAATATAACCTCTTTCTGGATAGTCATATATTCTTTTGATAGAAGCGTTGTTAAGCGGAGAAGTTTGGTAAGGGTTATCTAAGACTTGTAAATAAAAAAGACGCCCAATAAATATTACGCCCACTAGAATTACTGAAAAATAGAGTAATGCTCCTTTTTGCACTTTATTTCTTTTTAGTAAATAATACGATTCCTATTAGAATTAAAACGATACTTAATCCAGATGTTGTAATCGTTTTGGAAATTATTTTTCCAAAATCACTAAAACTGAAATAATCTAAACTAAAAACGATTAAATGGTGAATTAAGACTTGTATAGAAATAAATGAAAACGCTTTAATAAAAGAGATGCTTCTAATATTAAATAAATGATAATCGAAATCAGTTTTATTTAAAATAGATGTTAACAAGGGTAATCTCATATAGGCAATGAAAAGGGTAGCTGCGGCGTGAATTCCTCCAGAATTTGAGAAAAAATCAATAAACAAACCTAAGAGAAAACTGAGAAATAAAAAGGCACCTTTTTCTTTCTTAAGCGGATAATAAAAGACAAATACAACGTAAATTAGAGGATTGGTATACCCAAACAGGTTGATGTTGTTAAATATTAATACTTGTAGCAGTACCAATAGAAAAAGCCAAATTATATTTTTTATAAAATCATTCATTATTTCTGGCTTCCAATTCTTTAATTTCCTGTTTTTCTAAATTCGTAATAATGTTAATGTTTTTTATGGAACTCATGTCATTGAATAAGACGATGTCAATTGGCTCGAAAGTATTGTTGTTAATTTTAAAATCTTTGATGGTTCCTACTAAAATACCTTCTGGAAAAATTGCAGACTTTCCTCCAGTAATTATTGTATCTCCTACTTTTAATTGTGCTTGTCTCGGTAAATCTAGTAATTGAACAGTTTTATAGTCTTTGCCATTCCAAGTTAGAGAGCCAAAATGATCATTATTTTTTAGTTTGACATTAATTTGCGAGTAGTTATTTAAAATGGAAATGACAGTTGCGTTGTGTTTAGAAACATTGTGAGTGATACCTATAATTCCATGGCTATTTACTACGGCCATCTCTGGAGTAATCCCATTTACGGTTCCTTTGTTAATTGTAAGGAAGTTGTTTCTGCTTTTAAAACTATTATTTGTAATTTTTGCTGAGGTAAACTTAAATTTTTGATAATAAAGAGAAGTGTCTACACTTTCATTAAAAATGGAGTCAATCTTGTAAGGGGTAAGTTCTAAAAGGTTTTTTAACCGAATATTTTCTTCTACTAGTCGGCTGTTTTCTTTTTTTAAACTAAAGAATTCGTTTATTGAACTAATTCTTTTGTACATGCCACCGGTAACAAAATTAGCTGAGTTTATAAACTTACTTTTATGATATGAATGATGGTTTATTGTAAAAAAAAGCGCAACAATTTCTAGCAACAAAAAAAGTAGAAAGTATCTGTATTTTTCAATAAACTTGAATATTTGTTGCATATGAGATGACTAGCGGGATTTTACTATTTCATTAAAACAGTACTGTACTTTTCAATATCTTTTAATGTAATCCCAGTACCTCTAACCACTGCCCTTAGCGGATCTTCAGCAACGTAAACAGGTAAGTCTGTTTTTCTAGACAATCTTTTATCTAATCCCCTAAGCATTGAACCACCTCCAGCTAAATATATACCAGTATTGTAAATATCAGCTGCTAATTCTGGTGGAGTTTGTGATAGTGTTTCCATTACAGCATCCTCAATTCTTAGAATAGATTTGTCAAGTGCTTTTGCAATTTCTCTATAAGATACCTGAACTTGTTTAGGTTTTCCGCTCAGTAAGTCTCTACCTTGAACCAACATATCTTCTGGTGGAGTTTCTAATTCTTCAGTAGCAGCCCCAATATTTAATTTAATTCTTTCAGCAGTGCGTTCTCCAACATATAAGTTATGTTGTGTTCTCATGTAATAAGCGATGTCATTTGTAAAGACGTCACCTGCTACCTTAACAGATTTATCACAAACAATTCCACCCAAAGCAATTACCGCAATTTCAGTTGTACCACCACCTATGTCAATAATCATATTTCCTTTAGGCTGTGTAATATCTATTCCAATACCAATAGCTGCTGCCATTGGTTCATGAATTAAATAAATTTCTTTCGCGTTCATATGTTCAGCTGAATCTCGAACCGCACGTTTTTCAACCTCAGTAATACCAGAAGGAATACAAATAACCATGCGTAAAGATGGTGTCCAAAATTTCTTTTTTATACTAGGGATGTTTTTGATAAACTGCTTTATCATTTGTTCTGACGCTTCGAAATCAGCAATAACACCATCTTTTAACGGTCTAATCGTTTTGATGTTTTCGTGCGTTTTTCCTTGCATTAAACTAGCTTTATCTCCGGTAGCTATAATTTTACCAGAAATTCTGTCTCGAGCAACAATGGAAGGTTCGTCTACAATCACTTTTCCTTCATGGATTATTAAAGTGTTTGCAGTCCCTAAATCAATAGCGATGTCTTCAGTCATGAAGTCGAAAAAGCTCATATTGTATTCTTGTATTGAGGTTAATTCACAAATGTAATAAAATTAATGCTTAAAATGACGCGTTCCAGTCATTACCATAGCTAAATTATTTTCGTCGCAATAATCAATCGATAATTGATCTTTAATAGAGCCTCCTGGTTGAATAATTGCTTCAATTCCAGCCTTTTCTGCAATTTCTACACAATCTGGGAATGGGAAAAATGCATCACTCGCCATTACCGCGCCTTTCAAATCAAATTTAAAATGATTGGCTTTTGCAATTGCCTGTTCTAAAGCATCTACACGACTTGTTTGTCCTGTTCCACCAGCGCATAATTGTTTGTTTTTAACCAAGATAATAGTATTTGATTTTGTGTGCTTACAAATTTTAGATGCAAAAAGTAAATCTTCTATTTGAGTATCTGTTACAACTCTCTTAGTAACGTTTTTTAAATCTTCTTTAGTATCTGTAACATTATTTGGATCTTGTGCTAAAACCCCATTTAACGCAGTTCTGTAACTAATATTCGGAAAATCAGCATCTTTCTGAACTAAAATAATTCTATTTTTCTTTCCTTTTAATATCGATAAAGCTTCGTCTGTAAAAGAAGGAGCAATTACAACCTCACAGAATAATTTGTGAATTTCCGAAGCCGTTGCTTCATCAATTTCTTTATTTGCAATTAATACGCCGCCAAAAGCTGAAGTAGGGTCACCTGCTAAGGCATCAACATATGCTTTAGCCAATGTATCTCTTTGTGCAAATCCACAAGCGTTGTTGTGCTTTAAAATAGCAAACGTAGGGGCTTCATTTTTAAATTCACGAATAAGATTAACAGCAGCATCAACATCTAATAAGTTATTGAATGATAATTCTTTACCATGCAATTGATCAAAAAGTTCTTCCAAATTACCATAAAAATATCCTTTTTGATGAGGGTTTTCTCCATATCGTAATTGTTTTACAGTATCAAAACTTTGTCTAAATGTTGGCTGATCATCATTTAAATAATTGAAAATAGCTGAGTCGTAATGACTAGAAACGGCAAAAGATTTTGCAGAAAATGATTTGCGTTGTTCAATGGTTGTTGCTCCATTGTTTTCAGAAATAACACTTAAGAATTCATCATATTGCTCCATTGATGAAACACAGATTACATCCTTGTAGTTTTTTGCAGCCGCTCTAATAAGTGAGATTCCACCGATATCAATTTTTTCAATAATATCTTGTTCGGATGCACCACTTGCTACCGTTTTTTCAAACGGATATAAATCTACAATTACAATGTCAATTTCTGGAATTTCGAATTCTTCAATTTGAGATTGATCACCTGCATTATCTCTTCGGTTTAAAATTCCACCAAATACTTTTGGGTGTAATGTTTTTACACGTCCTCCAAGAATAGAAGGATAAGAGGTTAAATCTTCAACAGGAACAACATCTATTCCCATATCTTTAATAAATTTCTCTGTACCTCCGGTAGAGTAGATAGTTACGTTTAACTCATTTAATTTCTGAACAATAGGACCTAATCCGTCTTTGTGAAATACCGAAATTAATGCTGATTTTGCTGTTTTAGTAGTGCTCATTTTGTGTGTTGTGTGTTTCACGCAAAACTACTAAAACTGATTAGGTTCTACAACCTAAAAATGTGTTAATTCAAACGTTACTTTTAAACAATTTTAGCCACTTGTTCACAAACAAATTCTAATAATTCTTCATCTTTTTTTGTAAAAGTATTGGGTGTATGGGAATCGATATCAATTTGCCCAATATTTTCTCTGTTTACAAAAATGGGAATCACAATTTCGGATTTTACTTTCCAACCGCAAGAAATATAATTGTCTTGTTCAGAAACATCTTGAACTACAAAATTCTCATTACTAACGGCAACCTGTCCGCAAATTCCTTTTCCAAATGGAATAATTGTATGTTCGGTAGGTTCTCCGGTAAAAGGACCTAATTTTAATTCATTTTTATCTCCGTTCTTAAAATAAAATCCAACCCAGTCATAATAAGAAATAGAACTTTCTAAGTAATCGCAAATTTGTTGAAGCGTAGTGTTTTTATCGGTGTTCGATTCTAAGATTGATGTAATATTGTTTTTCAGTGCGTCGATTTCCATAATGAATGCTTAAATTTGAGGCAAAACTAACTACTTTTTCGTTGAAAAAAAACAAAGTTGTCATACTATTTTTAGTCAAGTTTTTCTTGGTGTATTTTTCATTTACGGCTTTGTATTCGTGGTACTTAAGTAATACGCAACAAACAGATGATTTATTTGCCTGTTCACCTGTTACTACACTTGTCACTGATCATGCCGAATATGTTACTGAGTTGTTAGGTTACGACGTTTATACTGATCAAAATTTTGATGAACTTTCAATGATGTTCATGGTAAATGAAAGTTATGTAGTTAAAATTGTTGAAGGATGTACGAGTGTTAGTATTATGATTTTGTTCATGGCTTTTGTTGTTGCTTTTTCTGGGAGAATTAAAACAACAATTTTATACGTTTTGTTTGGACTTGTTTTGATTTATTTGGCAAATATTTTTAGAATTGTGTTGTTGTCGTTGGTGATATATCATCATCCTAGTTGGCAGAACTTTATGCATGATTTTGTCTTTCCTGCAATCATTTATGGGATGGTATTCTTGTTGTGGTTAATATGGGTAAAAAAATATGCAACACTTCATAAAAACAAATGAAAAAAATAATTAAGTACAGTGTATTAGCAATTTTATTTCTGCTTCTTTTTTTTATAAGAGGGTTTGAAGATATACTCTTTTACGACCCTTTTATTCTTTATTTTGAGAATGATTATTTATTAGCGGAATTTCCAAGTGTTGATATGTCGAAGTTATTCCTTAGTATTTTATTTCGCTTTTCATTAAATGGTATTGTTTCAGTGTTGATTTTAAAGTTTGTTTTTAGCGAAACGGTTCAGTTGAAATTTTTAATCTGGTTGTATATCGTTTTCTTTATTGTTGCTGTATCGGTTTTTTTAATACAAGTGCAATCCGAATTTGGTAATGGTTATTTGTTTCCATTTTATGTTAGAAGACTATTGATCCATCCAATGCTATTAATTGTTTTGTTGCCTGTATATTTTGTGAAAAGAAATCATTGAGGATTAATTCAAAGAGATGTAATAATTTCCTTTATTTTCGTTCTAAACTATTATTCAACGTATAAATATTAATTATGAAGAAACTTATGTATTCGTTAGTTCTAATTGTAGGGTTAACATTAATCGGTTGTAAATCGGAGAAAAAAGGAGAGCATTCTGATCACGAAATGGCAAAGGTAGAATATGTTTGCCCAATGGATTGTGAAGATGGAAAAACATACGCAGATAAAAATGATAAGTGTGGCGTTTGTAAAATGAAATTAGTAAAGAAAGAATCAGAAGGAAAGCATGAGCATGACAAAGAAGGAGAGCACAAAGATGGAAAGGAGCATTTAGATGATGATAGTCACGATGGTGAAGGGGAACATGAAGAAGGTTCTGAACATGATAAAGATGGCGAGCATCAAGGTGAAGAGAAAGGACATGATTCTGATGAAAACCACTAATCAATAGCGTGAGGAAAAAAGAAACCCGATTTATTTAAAATAAATCGGGTTTTTAATTATCTATAGCGATTCGCCGTTACATCATTCCTGGCATACCTCCGCCCATTGGTGGCATTGGAGCAGCAGGTGCATCTTCTTTAATATCAACTAAAGCACATTCAGTAGTTAAAATCATTCCAGAAACAGAGGCTGCATTTTCTAAGGCAACACGTGTTACTTTTGTTGGGTCAATAATACCTGCATCTAGCATTTTAACGTATTCTCCAGTTTTAGCATTGTAACCAAAGTCACCTTCTTCTTCTAAGACTTTAGAAACAACAACAGATCCTTCTTTTCCGGTGTTCTCAACAATCTGGCGTAAAGGCTCTTCTATTGCTCTGTCAATAATTTTGATACCTGTTACTTCGTCTAAATTATCAGTAGTAATTTTTTCCAAAACATTTTTAGCTCTTACCAAAGCAACACCACCTCCGGCAATGATTCCTTCTTCTACAGCCGCCCTTGTTGCATGCAAAGCATCATCAACACGGTCTTTCTTTTCTTTCATTTCTACCTCGGAAGCAGCACCAACATATAATACAGCAACACCTCCAGCCAATTTAGCTAAACGCTCTTGTAATTTCTCTCTATCGTAATCAGATGTAGTAGTTTCTATTTGAGATTTGATTTGACCAACTCTTGCTTTAATAGCGTCAACATCACCAGCACCATTTACAATAGTTGTATTGTCTTTATCAATAGTTACTCTTTCGGCAGTACCTAGCATTTCAATAGTTGTTTTCTCTAAAGACAATCCAAGTTCTTCAGAAATTACAGTACCTCCTGTTAAGATAGCGATGTCTTGTAACATTGCTTTTCTTCTATCTCCAAATCCTGGCGCTTTAACGGCAGCAATTTTAAGAGCACCTCTTAATTTGTTCATTACTAAAGTAGCTAAAGCTTCTCCTTCAACATCTTCGGCAATAATTAATAATGGTTTTCCAGATTGTGCAACTGGCTCAAGGATTGGTAATAAATCTTTAAGATTTGATATTTTCTTTTCGAACAATAAAATGTAAGGGCTTTCTAAATCAACCAACATTTTGTCTGTGTTTGTAACGAAATAAGGGGATAAATAACCTCTGTCAAATTGCATACCTTCAACAATATCAACATATGTTTTAGTTCCTTTTGCTTCTTCAACAGTAATTACACCTTCTTTACCTACTTTTTCAAATGCCTCAGCAATTAAAGTTCCGATAGTACTATCATTATTTGCAGAAATAGATGCTACTTGATTGATCATTTCAGAGTTGCTACCAACTTCTTTAGATTGTGAATGCAGGTCCGTAACAATTGCTTCAACAGCCTTATCAATACCTCTTTTTAAATCCATTGGATTTGCACCTGCAGCTACGTTTTTCAACCCTTCTTTTACGATTGCTTGTGCTAATACAGTTGCAGTAGTAGTTCCATCACCAGCTAAATCATTAGTTTTAGAAGCAACTTCTTTTACCATTTGAGCACCCATGTTTTCAAGTGCATCTTCCAATTCAATTTCTTTTGCTACTGAAACACCATCTTTTGTAACTGCTGGTCCGCCAAATGCTTTTCCAATAACTACATTTCTTCCTTTTGGTCCTAAAGTAACTTTTACTGCATTTGCTAATGCATCAACACCACGTTTTAGTCCGTCACGTGCTTCTAAATCAAATTTAATATCTTTTGCCATCTTAATATATTTTTAAACGATTGCGAAAATATCGCTCTCTCTCATTATTAAATAATCGTTTCCTTCTACTGCTAATTCTGTTCCAGCGTACTTTCCGTATAAAACAGTGTCACCAACTTTAACCGTTAAAGGTTCGTCTTTAGTTCCTGTTCCTACTGCTACTACAGTTCCTTTTTGTGGTTTTTCTTTTGCTGAATCTGGAATGATAATTCCACTTGCAGTTGTCGTTTCAGCTACAGCTGGCTCAACCAATACTCGGTCTGCCAATGGTTTTATGTTTAATTTACTCATGTTGTGAATATTTTATTGTTTGATAATTCTTTCAAGGTTTTTTCCAAAAGTGTGCCAAATCAATTTTGTATGACATAGTCAAAAAAAAATGCCAACGTGTCATTTACGTTGGCATTTTATATTGTATAATCTAAAAAGATTATTGTACTGTGTCAGTTGGTGTTGTTGCAGCAGGTTCTGCTGGAACTTCCTGAGCATCTCTTTGATCTAATGTATTTTGAATAGTTGTATCAGTTGGAGCACTGTTTAAATTTGGTGATGCAAAATTAGATACTAAAATCAATAACAATAAAACAATAGATAATGTCCATGTACTCTTGTCTAAAAAGTTAGTTGTGTTTTGTACGCCACCTCCAACTGATTGAGATCCGCTTCCTCCAAAAGAAGAAGACAACCCTCCGCCTTTAGGGTTTTGTACCATTATAATTAATACAAGTAGCACGGCTACAATCATAATTAAAACTAAAAATAGGCTATAACTCATAATTTATTTTTTATCTAATAATTTTATTGCTTTTATTCGGTTTGCAAAGAAACTACTTTTTTCTGGATATTTCAAACTTAAAATGCGATATGCTTTAATAGCATTTTCATATTTTTTTTGCTCTATATAAACCTGTGCAAGTGTCTCTGTCATAAGACTGTCGTAATCTGTTGATTCTTGCTTTACAATCGGAGAATTAGCTTCTTTATTTTTAACGGGTTTAATCTTAGGATTGGACGCGATAAACTTGTCAATTAAGTCAAATTTTGAGGTCGTTTTTTCTTTCTTCTCAGTTCTGTTAATAGGCTTTATAGTTCCTAACTGCAACCACTCTCCAAAAGAATGCGCCTCGTTACTTTTAAAATTTAAAGGCTTACCAATTTCTAAGACTTCCTTTGGTTGATTAGAAATCTCTTCCGAATGTATTTTTGTTATTTTTTGGTGCAATGCTTTTACTATTTCAGCATCGATTACCTCGATGTTTTCTAGTATGGTTTGCTCTTCAGTTAATAAATTAGAATTTTGAAATTTTGTCGAAGTGATAAAGTCAAATAAAATACTACGATCTGAAGTATGGGCAGCAGTTGTTTTTAAGGCTTGATTGTATTTATAACTATCTTGACTTTTTAATCCTTTTAAATGCAGTGCTCTTGCTGATTGAAAATAAGGGAAAGAATTGATAATACTTTCCAATTCACTCGTTTGCTCTTTAGATATTACTGCTGGGTTATTAATTAAGTATGTATAGTTTTGTATATTCATCTACCACTGAGCAACCGATGCGTTAAAAATATCTTGAGTAATTCTTTCGAATATTACTTGAAAAGCTTCATCCAATACGCCACCAACCAATTGCGCATTGGCATCATAATCATGATAAAAAGAAAAACTTTGTTCAAAATCCTTATCTTCTTCATATTTGTTTACGTAACGAACCTGAATTGTAATTGTAAGTCTGTTTTGCGCTGCAGTTTGCTCTGCTGTAGCCGTCATTGGATTAATTCTGTATCCAGTTATTTCACCAGAAAAGTGTACATCGCCTCCGCTTTTAACCATGTCTAGATTTGTTTGACTGATAAAAATATCTTGCAAAGCAATAGTAAAAGCCTGGCTCAAGCTTGGTTCAATCAATCGAGCATTATTAGGAAAATAATCTACCTGGACTGTTTTTACTCTGTTATCTAAATTTACACCTCCAAAAGAGTAAATGCCACAACTGATAAGACTTAATAAAAGAATAGTTGAGGCTAATAGTTGAAGTTTACTTTTCATATTTAGAACTGATCTTATAAGTCGTATTGTTTAATTTTTCGGTATAAAGTACGTTCACTAATACCTAATTCTTTTGCAGCTAATTTACGTTTTCCTTTGTTACGTTCAAGAGATTTCTTAATCATTTCAAATTCTTTATCCTGCAACGATAGCGATTCGTCTTCGGTAATAGTTTCAGCAAAATCATACGTTGGCGTTTCTTCAGTATATTTTTCTTCAGGATATACCACTTCAACGGTGTTTTCTACAGCTTTAAAATTCTCCTGTTCATTTGCAATTTTTTCAATCAAATGTTGATTTTTTTCTTGGAACTGAACATTGTTTCCATCTTGCATTAAATCGAGCGTTAATTTTTTAAGGTCGTTAATATCATTACGCATATCAAATAAAATCTTGTACATAATTTCACGCTCATTGGCAAAATCAGAATTCGATTTAGAATCTTCGATTACTGAAGGAAGATTTCTGCTTATTTGAGGAAGGTATTGTGCGAGTTTAATAGAATCTACACTTCTATCTTCTTCTACAACAGATATTTGTTCTGCAATATTTCTTAATTGTCTAATGTTTCCAGGAAAATTATAATTCAATAATAAATTCACAGCGTCATCTGTCAATCTAATCGTAGGCATGCTGTATTTTTGAGCAAAGTCTGAAGCAAATTTTCTAAATAATAAATGAATATCATCCTTTCTAGTTCTAAGCGGAGGCAGTTCAATTTCAATAGTGCTCAATCTGTAGTATAGGTCTTCTCTAAACTTACCTTTTTCAATGGCCTCCATCATTTTTAAATTCGTTGCCGCAACAATTCTAACATTTGTTTTTTGAACTTTACTTGATCCTACTTTTATAAATTCACCATTTTCTAAAACCCTTAGTAAACGAACTTGCGTAGTAAGTGGTAATTCTCCAACTTCATCTAAAAAAATTGTTCCACCATCCGCTACTTCGAAATATCCATTTCTAGTAGAGGTGGCCCCAGTAAAGGCTCCTTTTTCGTGTCCGAATAATTCAGAATCTATGGTTCCTTCTGGAATTGCACCACAATTTACCGCAATATATTTTGCATGTTTACGATGCGATAAGGCATGTATAATTTTGGGTATACTTTCTTTTCCAACACCACTTTCCCCTGTAACTAATACAGAAATATCAGTTGGAGCTACACGAACGGCTTTAGAAAGCCCCCTGTTTAGATGAGGGTCACTTCCTATAATTCCAAAACGCTGTTTTATGTTTTGTAATGATTCCATAGCTTAATTGTTATCAGAATATCCAACTGCTTTTCCTATTAATGTTGCAGTTGTACATTCGAGTAGTTCTACATTTACAAATTCTCCTAATTTGTAATCCTCCTTTGGAAAAACAACTGTTGTGTTTTGAGAGGTTCTTCCTTTCCAATGCAGTTCAGATTTTTTTGACGTCCCATCAATTAAAACCTCCATTGTTCTGCCTAGAAAGGCTTTAGTTCTAAGTGCACTATGCTTTTGTTGAAGGTTAATGACTTCTGTTAAGCGTCTTTTTTTAACTTTCAAAGGAACGTCATCCTCCATCTTTTTCTCCGCTAAGGTTCCTGGTCTTTCGGAATATGCATACATAAAACCAAAGTCATATTTTACATATTCCATTAAACTTAATGTTTCTTGATGATCCTCTTCCGTTTCTCCGCAAAACCCAGTGATTAAGTCTTGACTTATGCTGCATTCCGGAATTATATTAAAAATATGATCTACCAACTGCATATACTCTTCTCTTGTATGTTGGCGATTCATATCTTTTAAAACCTTTGTGCTCCCACTTTGCACAGGTAGGTGAATATATTTGCAGATGTTTTTGTGTCTAGACATGGTGTGGATTACATCAACACTCATGTCTTGAGGGTTTGAGGTAGAGAATCTAAATCTCATTTTTGGAAAAGCAATAGCACACATTTCCAATAATTGTGAGAAATCAACAGCCGAGGCTTGTGCAATTTCTGAAGCCTTTTTAAAGTCTTTTTTTAGGCCTCCACCATACCACAAAAAACTATCAACATTTTGACCTAATAGTGTAATTTCTTTATAATTTCTGTCCGCTAAATCTTGGATTTCTTCAATAATACTTTTGGGGTCTCTACTGCGCTCACGACCTCTTGTAAATGGAACGACGCAAAACGTACACATATTATCACATCCCCTTGTAATTGAAACAAAAGCAGAAACTCCGTTAGAATTTAAACGTACAGGGGAAAGATCTCCATACGTTTCTTCTTTAGATAAAACTACATTTACGGCATCCCTACCGGCCTCTATTTCTTCTAATAAATTCGGTAGATCTCGATATGCGTCCGGACCAACGACTAGGTCAACAATTTTTTCTTCTTCCAGAAATTTTTCTTTCAGTCGTTCTGCCATGCAACCCAAAACTCCAACTTTCATTGTTGGATTTATTTTTTTAACGGCATTGTATTTTTCTAATCTTTTACGAATTGTTTGTTCTGCTTTTTCTCTAATAGAACACGTATTTACTAATACTAAATCGGCATTTTCTAATGTCGTAGTTGTATTAAACCCTTGTTCAGCCATTATCGATGCAACAATTTCGCTATCATTTAGATTCATGCTGCAGCCATAACTCTCTATAAAAAGTTTTTTATCATTGCCCTTTGTATCCTTGGTGATAAGAGGCTTTCCTTGTCTTTTTTCGTCAATTACTTTTTCAGAAATCATATACTAAAATTGGTTTGCAAAGATACAACCAAAAACTTAAAAATATGACAAAGTGGCAGAAAATATTAACTTCAAATGGATGACTCTTTTTCTATTTATTTTCACAAAAAATTTGAATTTAAAAAAAACTATCTACTTTTGCATTCTGAATACATCGCATATATATAAAGGTGTAATTCAAAATAAACGGAAGATGTATGGCAAAGAATTTGGTTATAGTAGAGTCACCTGCAAAGGCAAAAACAATAGAAAAATTTTTAGGAAAAGGGTTTCAAGTTGAGTCGAGTTTTGGGCACATTGCAGATTTACCATCTAAGGAATTAGGGATAAATGTAGAAGGCGATTTTAAACCGAAATATGCTGTATCTACTGATAAGAAAGCAGTTGTAAAGAAACTAAAAGATTTAGCGAAAAAAGCTGATACTGTTTGGTTAGCAAGTGATGAGGATCGAGAAGGAGAAGCAATTGCATGGCACTTATCAGAGCAATTAAAATTAAAGGAAGAAAACACGAAAAGAATTGTTTTTCATGAAATTACGAAGAAAGCAATTCTGAAAGCAGTAGAGAATCCGAGAGAAATTAATTACAATTTAGTAAATGCGCAGCAAGCGAGAAGAGTTTTAGATAGGCTTGTTGGATATGAATTGTCTCCAGTGCTTTGGAGAAAAGTTAAAGGAGGGCTTTCTGCTGGTCGTGTGCAATCTGTAGCAGTTCGTTTAATTGTAGAAAGAGAACGTGAAATTCAAGAGTTTGAAGCAAAACCTTCGTATAGAATAGATGCTGAGTTTGTAAATCATAACAATAAAAAGTTTAAAGCTAAACTTCCAAAGAACTTTGATTCCAAAGAAGAAGCTGAGACATTTTTAAATTCTTGTGTAAATGCTGAGTTTAAAGTTGCAGATTTAAAAAAGACACCAGCTAAGAAATCTCCGGCAGCCCCCTTTACTACTTCAACTCTACAGCAAGAAGCTTCTAGGAAATTGTATTTTCCTGTTGCTAAAACGATGATGATGGCGCAACGGTTATATGAGGCTGGTCTAATTACTTATATGAGAACGGATAGCGTAAACTTATCCGATGATGCAAAAGAAGCTGCACAAGCAGAAATCATTTCTTCGTTTGGAGAACAATATAGCAATCCAAGGAATTTTAAGAATAAAGCGAAAGGAGCGCAAGAAGCTCACGAAGCGATTCGACCAACCAACATGGATCGCCATGCTGTATCTATTGATTATGACCAAGATAGGCTGTATAGTTTAATTTGGAAAAGAACACTTGCGTCTCAAATGAGTGATGCGCAGTTAGAGCGTACCAATGTAAAAATTGAAAACTCGAACAATGATAAGATTCTTACAGCAAAAGGTGAGGTAATTACTTTTGATGGATTTTTAAAAGTGTATTTAGAAGGTACAGATAATGAAGATGAGGAGCAAGAAGGTATGTTGCCTAAGTTGGAAGTATCGGAGGTTTTAGAAAATAAACTTATTACTGCTACAGAGAGATACACAAAAGCACCTTACAGATATTCAGAAGCTTCATTGGTAAAGCGATTAGAAGAGTTAGGAATTGGAAGACCATCTACATATGCTCCAACCATTTCTACTGTTCAAAGAAGAGGATATATAGAAAAAGGTGTAATTGAAGGAGTAGAACGAAACTATACACAAATAGTATTAAGTAATAACGAAGTTAGTGCCAAAATATTAACCGAAAAAGTTGGAGCGGATAAAGGAAAGATGGTGCCAACTGATATTGGGAACATAGTTAGCGACTTTTTAGTGGCTCACTTTGCAACTATTATGGATTACGGTTTTACAGCCAAAGTCGAAAATGAATTTGACGAAATAGCAGAAGGGAAAGAAGATTGGACCTCTATGATAAAGGAGTTTTATACTGGTTTTCATGATAGAGTAGAAGACGTTGCCGCAAATGCAGAAAGAGAATCTGGCGAACGTATTCTTGGAAAGCATCCAGAATCAGGAAGAACTATACTTGTAAGGCTTGGTAGATTTGGACCTATGGTTCAAATTGGAGATAGAGAAGATGAAGATAAGCAGTTTGCAAGTTTACAAGGAGATCAAACTTTAGGAACGATAACATTAGAAGAAGCTCTAGATTTATTCTTATTACCTAAGACCGTTGGTCAATATGAAAATGAGGATGTTGTTA
Organism: Bacteroidetes bacterium MedPE-SWsnd-G1; assembly: GCA_001874265.1. Taxonomy (GTDB): domain Bacteria; phylum Bacteroidota; class Bacteroidia; order Flavobacteriales; family Flavobacteriaceae; genus Urechidicola. The sequence goes on from MPDD01000015.1 coordinate 29,471, forward strand.
TTTCAAACGGAAGATTTGGGCCCTATGTTAGATTTGGTTCTATGTTTGTGTCTTTACCAAAAGGAGAAAACCCATTAGCGGTTGATTTTGATCAGGCGGTAGAATTAATTGAAGCAAAACGAAAGGCCGATGCTCCAATTGCGGAATATGAGAATATGCCAGTTCAAAAAGGTGTTGGAAGATTTGGGCCTTTTATTAAATGGAATGGAACTTTTATTAATGTCAATAAAAAATACGATTTTGATAACTTGACTTATGATAACATTGTTGAATTAATTGAGCTTAAGAAACAAAAGGATATAGATAAGGTTATTCATAATTGGGAAGAGGAAGGAATTAGAGTGGAGAAAGCGCGTTGGGGCCGTTTCAATATAATCAAAGGAAAGGTTAAAATTGAAATGCCAAAAACAACAAAAGCTGAGAAACTGACCTTAGAAGAAGTGCAGGAGATTATCGAAAAAAAGGCACCAAAAAAGAAAGCAACACGTAAAAAACCTGCGAAAAAGAAATAATTTCTTAATTTAGCATTGTTGTTAAACCCCAAACAGGACTAAATAAACATGAATTTTGATTATTTAACTCCAGTTGATGACGCTGTTTTTGCACACGCTATGGTGCTTTCAGAACAATCACTAGGACATCAAATTCGAATACATTCCAATCAATTTGGTACTCCGGATTTATCCGGAGTAAGATTTGCTATTGTAGCAATTGAAGAAGGTCGAGGTGCTATTGATAATGAGGAAACAGGACAAGGTCTTGACAATGTAAGAAAAGAAATTTATCAATTATATCCTGGGAACTGGATTACGACAATGGTAGACCTTGGTAATATTAAACAAGGTAGCACTATTGATGACACCTACTTTGCTGTTAAAGAAGTTGTAAGTAGTCTGATTAAAAAAAATATCATACCGATTATTATTGGAGGAGGTCAAGATTTAACCTATGCTAATTATAGAGCTTATGATGTTTTAGAACAAACTGTGAATATTGTATCTGTAGATAATAAATTCGATTTTGGAAGTATTCAAGATGGAATTTCTTCTCAGTCTTATTTGAGTTCCATTGTAATGGAAAAACCCAACAATCTATTTAACTTTAGTAATATAGGATATCAAACTTTTTTCAATCCACAAGAGGAAATAGATTTGGTAAATGATCTATTTTTTGATGCATATAGATTGGGGGAAGTGGCCAAAAATCTTGAGTTAGTAGAGCCAGTTTTAAGGGATGCAGATATCGTTTCTGTAGATATTGGCGCAGTGAGGAATAGTGAGGCCCCAGCAAATAATAATGCAACACCAAATGGATTTTATGGAGAGGATTTGTGTGTAATTGCTAGATATGCTGGAATAAGTGATAAAGTGAGTTCATTTGGTATATACGAATATAACCCACGCTATGATAATAAAAGACAAACAGCGCAATTAATAGCACAGGCTATATGGTATTTTGTAGAAGGTGTTAATTGTAGAGCAAACGATTATCCATTTGGGACTAAGGATAGCTATCAGAAATTTATGGTGCCAATAGAAGATGAAGTTTTGAACTTTTATAAAAGTGATAAAAGTGGAAGATGGTGGATGGAAATTAATTTTAAGAATAATAATAAATACCAAAGACATTCGTTAATACCTTGTACATATCAAGATTATTTAAATGCGAATGAACAGGAAATACCTGATAGATGGTATAAAACCTTAAAAAAAGTCATTTGATTTTTTTTAATTTAGATAAGAATTTGAATTGCTATTAAAAAAATAATTTTTAGGTTTACGCGAATTTAGAAAGAGATACATTTTTATTATGAAGAGAATTTCAATATACATTTTGTTGGCAGCCTTTGTCGTAAGTTGCGGAAGTAGTGATAAAGGAGAGTTAGTAGGTGTAAAAGCGAAAAGCAAATGGAATGCCGAAAAACCATATGGAATGACTTTAATTCCGGGTGGTTCGTTTACTATGGGTAAGCAAGATGAAGACATGGCAGGCGCTCTTAATACCCCATCTAGAACTGTAACTGTAAAACCATTTTATATGGATGAAACAGAAATTTCTAATAGTGAGTATAAAGAATTTGTCTATTGGGTTAGAGATTCAATCGTGCGTTCAAGATTGGCTGAAGAAGCAGATTTTATGAATGCAGGTTTAGAATTAGAGGATCCAGGTAGAAAATTAGTAGGCTACGAATATAAAGATATTGATACTACAGATGCATCACCTTATGTAAAGTACATGTTAGAAATGTATGGTTCTCTAGGAAATGTAAATTCACCGTCTATGGGTAGAGCGTTAAACTGGGATGAAGATCTTGTTTGGAATCCTGAAGATTTTCCAGATGAGAGTTATGTATATGTAATGGATTCATTATACATTTCAATGAGTAATAGTTTTGACGGAAGAAGATTGATTGATACTGAGCAATTAGAATATCGTTATTATTGGCTAGATATTGAAAATGCGGCAAAAGATAAAGGAAATAGACATAATTATATAAAAGAAGAGGTATTGCAAGTTTATCCTGATACAACTGTTTGGGTAAAAGATTATAACTACTCTTATAACGATCCTATGCATCAAGATTATTTTTATCATCAGGCATATCAAGACTATCCTGTAGTTGGAGTTTCTTGGGGACAAGCGAATGCATTTTGTAATTGGAGAACTCAAAAGAAGAACAACTATTTAAGAGGAAAGAAAAATGTGACCCGTGCTCCTGATTATAGATTGGCTTCTGAAGCGGAATGGGAGTATGCAGCGCGTGGAGGATTAGATTTTGGAAATTACCCTTGGGGTGGACCCTATACAACAAGTGATAGAGGTTGTTTCTTAGCAAACTTTAAACCCACGAGAGGAGATTATGCAGTAGATGGAGCCTTGTATACGGTTGAAGTGCAATCATATAATGCAAACGATTACGGATTGTATAATATGGCAGGAAATGTATCTGAATGGACAAATTCGGTATATGGAGAGTCTACCTATTATTTAAGTTCAACAATGAATCCGAATGTAACGGATAAAGAAAATAGAAGAAAAGTAATTAGAGGAGGTTCATGGAAAGATGTTGCCTATTTCTTAGAAGTAAGTTCAAGAGATTTCGAGTATGCAGATTCTGCAAGAAGTTATATAGGCTTTAGAACTGTTCATGATTACTTAGGAACAAATATCAAATAGAATAAACAAAAATTAACCAAATAATAAATCGACAACCCCTAAAAAGAAAAGTTATGGCACAATCAAAATCAACTAAGAAATTATTTAATATGGCCTATGGCCTCGGAGCATCAATTGTAATTCTTGGTGCATTATTTAAAATCTTACACTGGAACTTTGGTAATGAAATGTTAATGATTGGTATGATTGTAGAAGCATTGGTATTTGCTATTTCTGCATTTGAACCTGTAGAAGACGATCTAGATTGGTCAAAAGTATATCCAGAATTGGCTGGTGGTAAAGCTAAGGAAAAAGGTGATGTTCAAGGAATGTTGTCTCAGAAGTTAGACGACATGTTACAAGAAGCAAAACTAGATGCTGGTTTAATGAAAAGTTTAGGAGATAGTATCCAAAACTTTAAAGGGGCAGCAGATAATATTGCTCCTGCAGTAGATTCAATTGCTGCAACAAATAAATATAGTGAGCAATTATCTTTAGCGGCTTCACAAATGGAATCGTTAAACAGTTTGTATCAAGTACAGTTAGAAAGTGCTTCTAGACAAGCAGAAATAAATAAAGAAACTGCTGATAATGCAGGGAAATTAAAGGAGCAAATGGAATCCTTAGCAACCAACTTATCTTCTTTAAATGGAGTATACGGTGGAATGTTATCTGCAATGTCTAAAAATTAATTAGTCATTTAATTATTAACCAACAAAACTAATTAATTATGGCAGGAGGAAAACTATCACCAAGGCAGAAGATGATTAATCTGATGTACTTGGTATTTATCGCAATGTTAGCATTGCAGATGTCAAAAGAAGTACTGACAGCATTTGGATATTTAAATGAGCGTTTAACTACATTTAACGTGTCGCAAAAAGATAAGAATGCTGATAAATATGCTGGGTTAGCATTAAAGGCTAGCGAACAAGCTGAAAAGTTTGGAGATGAGAATGAGAAAGCACAACAAGTGAGAGCTCTTTCTCAGGAGTTATTTGATCATATTGAAAAAGTAAAACAAGTTGTTCTTGTTGATATTCCTGAAGAGAAGAAGGAGAATTATGAAGAAATGGATAAATCTGAAACATTGGATTTATACTTATATCAAAAAGGACAAGTTTCTGAAGATGGGCAAGCATTTTTAGATGCAATCGAAAAATATAGAAGCGGTGTAGTTGCTGTTTTGGGTGATGAGTATCCCGAAGTTTCAACATCTATTTTAGAACATTTTGATACTGATGATGTAGCTAGTAAAGATGGTGTGTCTCAAGCAAAAAATTGGATCGACCATACTTTTGTTGGTTTCCCATCAGTTGCTTCTATGACAAAATTATCTTTAATGCAAACTGATATCCGTTCTGCAGAAAGAAATATTTTAAATACAATGTTACGAGGTCAATTAGCTGCAGATGCAGGAATTAGTGCCAGCACGTATCAAACAATTTTTATTCCTACAAAGCCTTCTTTCTTTCCAGGTGAGAACGTAACAGGAGAAATTGTTTTAGGACGTTATGATGCGACTTTAGTACCATCTGAAGTAGTTGTTAATGGAAGACCAGTTACTGAATTTAAAGGTGGTGGAGCAGTTATGAATTTTGCCGCTGGTAATGTTGGCGAAAACGACATTAAAGGAAAGTTTGTTTTTATGCAAGATGGGAAACCAGTTGAAATTCCAATTGACACGAAATATGCTGTTGTTGCCAAACCAAATGATGCAGTAATTGCAGCAGATAAAATGAATGTTGTATATAGAGGTTTACAAAACCCTATGACAATTTCGGTGCCAGGTGTTGCAGATAATAAAGTGAATGCGAAAGCTGCAGGATTGCGCAAAGCAAGTGGAATTGGAAAATATATAATGGTGCCAGGTACTGGGAAAGAAGTAAGAATTAATGTTACTGCAAGTTTGCCTGATGGGTCTCCGATGTCAAGTTCAAAAGTATATAGAATTAAAGATATACCTAAACCGATGGCTACTGTAAGAAGAGAGTCAGGAATGGTTTCTATGGCAAAGTCAAGTTTATTAAAAACTACGGTTCGTGTTGAATTGCCAGACTTTTTATTTGACTTGGATTTTAACATTCAAAGTTTTAAAATAAAAGTTCCAGGTCAAGCGACTATAACGGTGAATGGAAATAAATTAAATGCGCAGGCTCAAACAGCTGTAAACAGAGCAAGAGTTGGAGATGTGATAAATATATTTGATGTAAAATCAAGTATTGTTGGCGTAAGCGGATTAAGAGTTCCGGATGCATCACCTGTGAATATTGAAATACAATAATTAAAGGAATTATGAATAGGAAAAGTTTAATTTTAGGATTTGTGGGAGTCTTTTCAATGTTAGTTGTAAAGGCACAATCAAATTTGTTAAATGCCACAACACCTGATCAGGTTGGCGTTAAAACTGCAGAGCAATTGGCTGCAGATAACGATAAACCAATGGAATATGGTTATGTTGATGATAGAGATATGATGTGGTCTAAGGTAGTGTGGGAATATATTGATTTAAATGAAAGAATCAATTTACCATACTATTATCCTATCCATGAAAATAGTACTTCTAAAAATAGAAAGTCACTTTTTAAGACTTTGTTAGATGGTATTATGGATGATCAAATTACTGAAGTGTATGATGATACGTATTTTACCAGTAAACTGACAAAGAAAGAAATTGAAGCCAAATTGTTCCGTATTGATACTACTGATGCTGGTAAAAGAGCATTGAATCAAGGAGAGTCAAATATTGAAGAATTTATCAATAGAACTGAGATTAATCCAGGAGATATTGAAGGGTTTAAAATAAAAGGAGTTTGGTATATAGACAAGCGTCAAGGAGAAATGAAATATAGATTATTGGCTATTGCTCCAGTTGCTCCAGATGTTCAAACAAAGAACAGAAGTGATGTGCAGACTGTAGATGAAAAACTTGCATTGTTTTGGGTATGGTATCCTGGTGCAAGACAGAATTTATATGATATGAAGGTGTTTAACCAAAAAAATTCTGCATATCCTATTTCTTATGATCACTTATTAAACGCTAAAAGATTTAATGCGATCATTTATAGAGAAGAGAATATTTATGGTAATAGAGATGTTTCTCATTATGTTAGAGGTAACTCTTTATTCCAAGTTCTAGAATCAGACAAAATTCGAGAAAATATTAGGGATAAAGAATTAGATATTTGGAATTACTAAAACACTTAGTAGTATAAAAGAAACTCTCGTAGCAATACGGGAGTTTTTTTATTTCTATTTTTGACGAATATTTTAATTGATGAAGGAAGTAGATTATATAATAGTTGGGTTAGGGCTTGCAGGGCTGTCTTTTGCACGTCAATTAGAGAAAAACAACAAGTCGTTTGTTGTGTATGAAAACAATTCTCAGAACTCCTCTAAGGTTGCAGGAGGTATGTATAACCCTGTTATTTTAAAAAGATTTACTCCTGTCTGGGAAGGTCATGAACAAATAGAAAAAGCCTTGCCATTTTACCAAGAGTTGGAGCAAAAATTCAATACGGTATATGACCATAAAATAAGCTTACACCGCTTGTTTACTTCTATAGAAGAACAAAATAATTGGTTTGCAAAATGTGACCATCCAGTTTTGTCAAATTACTTGGAGCCAAAAGTAATTAATGAAACATATAAGGGAATTTCATCCCCTTACGGTTATGGTGAAGTCACAGGTGCTGGAAGGATTGAAGCAAAACCATTGCTTTTAGACTATAAACGCTTTTTACAAAGTACTGGCAATTTAAAAGAAGAAGGTTTTGATTACAACAATATTGAATTAAATATAGATTTTGTTGTCTATAACGGTATAAAGGCTAAAACCGTTGTGTTTAGTGAAGGTTACGGAATCAAATTAAATCCTTATTTCAAAGACCTACCACTTAATGAAGTAAAAGGAGAACTAATAACCATTCACTCACCTGAATTAAATATTGATTTTATTTTAAAGTCAGGGGTTTTTATAATGCCTTTAGGTAAAGATTTGTACAAAGTCGGAGCAACATTTAATTGGAATGATAAAACGAATCTCCCTACCGAAGAAGGTAGGATTGAATTGGTTGATAAATTATCTAAAATTATTGGTGTTCCTTTCGAAATTGTAGATCATGTTGCAGGAATAAGACCAACAGTAAAAGATCGAAGACCATTGGTCGGTGTTCATCCAAGACACAAGCAATTAGCTGTTTTAAATGGGTTAGGAACACGAGGTGTTATGATTGCTCCTACGGTGTCTGAGGAGTTGTATAATTATCTAGAGAAGGACGAGCCACTGCGTGAAGAAATAAACATTACTCGTTTTAAGAACTAGTTTTTTGTTCCTCCACTTCATTTTTTCGATACTTAACAAAAAGATTAATCCAAATAATTCTTGATAATCGTATTGTATGCAATACAGTAAGAATTAATACAATGACTATCGCTATAAAACTCTGCAATAAATCAAGATTAAAAACTAAAAAAGAAATAATAAAGGTCAAAACAGAAACCGCTACGGTTAAGCCATAATTTACGTACATAGCTCCATAGTAAAAAGAGGGTTCCATCATGTATTTTAATTTACAATGAGAACAGTGTTTATGAAGTTTTAAAAGTTTCTTTACCTTAAAAAAACTAGTCGATTCAAAAAAATCGCCTTCTTGGCATCTCGGACATTTATTGTTAAAAATACTATAGAGTTTGGAGCCTTTTCTTAGCAGCATAAAATCAAAAAATAGATTACTTTTGCAAATGTAAAATTTTTAGTTTTTATATATACAAATTCATGTTAAACATTCATAATATCACAGTATCGTTTTCGGGAGAGGACTTGTTTTCAGGAATCACATTTAGATTAAATGGCGGAAACAGAGTAGGTCTTGTTGGGAAAAATGGAGCGGGAAAATCGACACTTTTAAAAGTAATATCTGGGGATATTGAATATGATGGAGGTTCAATGGCATTTGAAAAAGATGTTAGAATTGGGTTTTTACGTCAAGATATTGACTTTGTTCAAGGTAGGACAATTCTTGAAGAGGCTTATGAAGCGTTTACAGAAATTAAAGAAATTGAACGAAAATTAGAAAAGATCAATCAGGAATTAGTTGAACGAACTGATTATGAAAGTGAGTCATATACTGAATTGATTAATGATTTAACAGATTTTACGCATCGATATGAAGTTCTAGGAGGGTATAATTACCAAGGAGATACTGAGAAAATTTTGCAGGGGCTTGGATTTAAAAGAGAAGATTTCGACAAACTTACTGATACTTTTTCAGGAGGCTGGCGTATGCGTATTGAATTGGCAAAACTCTTACTTCAAAATAATGACATATTGTTGCTTGATGAGCCTACAAACCATTTAGATATTGAATCAATTATTTGGTTAGAAGGTTTCTTGAAAAATTATGCTGGAGCTGTGGTATTAGTGTCGCATGATAGAATGTTCTTGGATAATGTTACTAACCGAACGATTGAGATTTCCTTAGGTCAGATTTATGATTTTAAAAAACCATATACACAGTATCTTGCCTTAAGAGGTGAGATTAGAGAAAAGCAGTTACAGGCTCAAAAAAATCAAGAAAAGGAAATTAAGCAAACCGAACAATTGATTAATAAATTTAGAGCGAAAGCCAATAAGGCATCTATGGCGCAATCATTAATTAAGAAATTAGATAAAGTAGAGCGTATTGAAGTAGATATTGAGGATACTGCTGTTATGAATGTTCGTTTTCCGCTTTCAATTCAGCCTGGTAAAATTATTGTTGAGGCCTCTGATTTAGCTAAGAATTATGGAGAAAAGCAAGTACTTCAAAATGTAGATTTATTGATTGAGCGTGGAAGTAAAATTGCCTTTGTCGGTCAAAATGGACAAGGTAAATCTACCTTGGCTAAAATGATGGTTGGAGAAATTCCTTTTGAAGGAAATATGAAGTTGGGGCATAATGTTCAAGTAGGTTATTTTGCGCAGAATCAATCTGAATATTTAGACGGTGAGAAAACAGTTTTGCAAATAATGGAAGATGCAGCAACTGATTCTAATAGGGTTAAAGTTAGAGATATGTTGGGGGCATTTTTATTTGGAGGTGATGATGTAGATAAAAAAGCCAAAGTGCTGTCAGGAGGAGAAAGAAATAGATTGGCATTGTGCAAATTGTTGTTGCAGCCTATTAATACTTTAATAATGGATGAGCCCACAAATCATTTAGATATTGCATCGAAGAATGTTTTAAAAAAGGCGCTAAAAGATTTTGAAGGGACTTTAATCGTGGTATCTCACGATCGTGATTTTTTACAAGGCTTAACAACCACGGTATATGGTTTTAAGGATAAAGAAATTAAAGAGTATTTAGGAGATATTGATTATTTCTTAGAGCAGCATAAAATGGAAAATTTACGTGAAGCAGAAAAAAGAACGGTAATTGTAGAAGCAAAAAAAGAAACAACTTCTAGTTCAAAAGAATCACGTCAAAATGACAAGGAAAAAAAGAAAATACAAAATAAATTGTCTAAAGTAGAAGCGGAAATAGCAACTTTGGAAAAAGAAATAATAACATTAGATGCCAAAATAGCGGAGGATTTTGAAGCCGTTTCTAACGACCCAGATTTTTATTCGAATTACCAAGCTAAAAAAGATAGGTTAGATGTGTTGATGGAAGATTGGTCTGAATTAGAAGATCTTGTGAATGCCTAATGTTTTAAATAGTGTAATTCAAAAGGTTCAGTTTTCTGAAATCGAAAAATTTGAGGTTTCTTTTTCTGTTAAAAGAGAAGACCTTATCCACCCAGAAATATCTGGCAACAAATTCCGAAAGTTAAAATTTAACATTCAGCAAGCCTTAAAAGAAAACCATAGTACAATTCTAACTTATGGAGGTGCATATTCTAACCATATTGCAGCAACTGCTGCAGTAGGAAAAATTCGTGGAATTAAGACAATTGGTGTCATTAGAGGAGAAGAATTAGGGAAAGACCTAAATAAGACAGTGGCAAATAACAAGACCCTAAAATTTGCACACGATAGTGGTATGATTTTTCATTTTGTATCGAGAAGTGATTACAAGTTAAAGCATTCGAAAGAATTTTTGAAAGGTTTAGAAAATAAGTTCGGTACGTTTTATAATGTTCCAGAAGGCGGAACTAATAAGTTCGCAGTGAAAGGTTGTGAAGAAATTCTAGATAGTTATACACAAAAATTTGATACAATTTGTACCGCAGTTGGCACTGGAGGAACAATTTCAGGTTTGATAAATACTGCAAAAAAGCATCAAAACGTAATTGGGTTTCCGGCTTTGAAAGGTGATTTTTTTGTGAAGGAAATTCAACCATATATTACAAATAAAACGAATTGGGAGTTAATATCAGACTATCATTTTGGAGGGTATGCAAGGACATCTGAGTCGTTAATTCGGTTTATTAATAATTTCAAAAAAGAAACAAATATTCAGTTAGATCCAATTTATACTGGAAAAATGGTGTTTGGAATTGTAGATTTAATAAAGAAAGGATATTTTGCAAAAGGTTCTAAGATTTTAGCAATCCATACGGGTGGATTACAAGGAATAGATGGAATAAATACAATTTTAAAGAAAAATAATAGTTTGATAATTAGATAAATACTCCTAACCTCAATGAAATTTAAAATTACGCTAATCGTTTTTGCAGCATTCCTGGTTGCAAGTTGTAGTTCTCGAAAGAGAGTTGTGAATGAAAATTCGAAAAATAAAGTTGAGAAAAAAGAGGTTGAATCTAAATCCACACCAAAAAAAGAACAACCAAAATCGAAAAAAAAGGTTACATATAAAGATGCAAAAAGCGCTTATATAGCAAAATATTCTGAGATTGCTATGGAAGAAATGAGGCGTTATAAAATTCCGGCGAGTATTACCCTAGCACAAGGAGTGTTAGAATCTCGAAGTGGACAAAGTCAGTTAACCTCAAGATCTAATAATCATTTTGGAATTAAATGTCACAAAGGATGGACGGGAGGTAAAACCTATCATGACGATGATGAAAAAGGAGAATGTTTTAGAGTTTATAAACATCCAGAAAAATCATTTAGAGACCATTCATTGTTTTTAGCGGAAAGAAAAAGATATGCCGGTTTATTTGAATTAAAAATAACTGATTATAAAGGTTGGGCGAAAGGATTAAAAAAGGCAGGGTACGCAACGGATAAGTCTTACCCTCAAAAATTAATCAGTATTATAGAAACACATGAGTTGTACGATTACGATGACATGGTTCTTGGTAAAAAGAAAAGAAAAAGAGTAAAGAAGGAAGAATACGTTGTTACCCCTTCAAAGGTTTCATCAAAAGGAACTATTGAAGTCCAATACGGTGAATCTTTATATTCAATTTCAAAACGTTTTGGTTTAACAGTTGATGAACTTAAAAAGATGAATAACTTAAAGAGTAATAATCTTTCGGTGGGTCAAATGCTCTTAGTAAAGGAACAAAAGAAGAGAAAGCAGAATGATAGAAATGAAAAACTCATTACAGTAAAAAAAGGAGATACCTTATACGGTTTAGCCAAAAAACATAAAGTGACGGTTACTCAGTTAAAGGATTGGAATAGACTCTCTGATAATACATTGTCAATAGGTCAAGAATTGATTGTAAATAAATAAAAAAAGAGCATCTATTAGATGCTCTTTTTGTTTAATGCATTTCAGTTTTTTCTTTGCCTTTTTGTTTTTTATGATGTTGCATTTTCTTTTGCTTCATCTTTTTAGCACGTTGATTTCTCATTTTTTGCCATTTTTCATATTGCTCTTCGTTTAGAATGTTTTTCATCTCTTTTTTAACAGCAATCTGATTGTCTAGCATTTTATTCTTTAATTCATATTTTTCCTGCTCACTTAGTTCTTTTCGCTCTCCTTTCATTTTTTTTAACTCTTCTACATTTTTAAGAGTAAATGCCATAACCTGTTCTTGCTGTTTCTCATTCAAGTCTAGATCAAGTGTCATTTGTTTTGCTCTAAGTGTTGCCATCTGTTCGGGAGTTAAATCGCTTTTTTTATTAGTTCGTTCTTTTTGAGAAAATGTTTGAATGGAAATAAATGCGACTAAAATAAATACTACTTTTTTCATGATTTCTAATTTAATTTTGTTTGTAGTTTTGACCTTCACACTTTAAAAAGGTTTAACTTTGAAATGGATATTTTAATTTTTTTAAGAACTAATTATGAATAAATTAACATACGTATTGGTCCTTTTGCTAGTGGTTTCTTGCAAACCTAAAGACGCATCTAGAAAACCTATTAAGCAAGTAACAATAGAAAAAAACACTTCAGAAATGCAGCAAAACTTAGATAAATATGTTTCGGTTAAACTGACAAGTGATTTGTCAAAGTTGACCGAAAAAGAGCGTAAAATGATTCCGTTATTAATTGAGGCCGCGGCAATAATGAATGATTTGTTTTGGTACGAAGCTTATGGAAATAAACTTGAATTATTTACAAAGTTAAGAGATGATGATACAAAGAAATTTATAAGTATAAATTACGGTCCATGGGATAGGTTAAATGGTAACAAGTCATTTGTCCAAGGTTATGGTGATAAACCTTTAGGGGCAAATTATTATCCTAGTAATATGACAAAAGGTGAGTTTGAAAAGTATAATTTAGAAAATAAGGAAAGCCTCTACACGTTTGTCCGTAGAAATGAGAATGGAGATTTGTATACGGTTCCTTTTCATGAGCAGTTTAAGGATGAGGTAAAATTGGTTTCAGAGTTGTTGGTAGAGGCTTCTGAACTTGCTGATGATACTGGTTTAAAAAAATATCTCCAGTTAAGGGCTGCAGCGGTGCTAAATGATGAATATCAACAAAGTAATTTAGCTTGGATGGATATGAAAACAAATACATTGGATATTGTAATAGGACCAATTGAGACGTATGAAGATCAATTGTATGGAAATAAAGCGGCCCATGAAGGTTATGTGTTAATAAAAGATCAAGAGTGGAGTAAGAAGTTAGCAAAGTTTAGCAAGTATTTGCCAGAACTTCAAAGAGGATTACCTGTAGACGCTAATTATAAAAAAGAAGAGCCAGGAACTGATTCAGATTTAAATGCATATGATGTTATTTATTATGCTGGTGATTGCAACGCAGGTAGTAAAACTATTGCCATAAATTTGCCAAATGATGAGGAAGTTCAATTAAAAAAAGGAACGAGAAGGTTGCAACTTAAAAATGCTATGCAGGCTAAATTTGATAAAATTTTATTGCCTATTTCTGAAGTATTAATAGATAAAAGTCAACGAAAGCATATCACATTTGATGCTTTTTTTGCTAACACAATGTTTCATGAAGTAGCGCATGGGTTAGGGATAAAAAACACGATAAATGGCAAAGGAACGGTCCGAACATCTTTAAAAGAACATGCCAGTGCTCTGGAAGAAGGAAAGGCAGATATTTTAGGATTGTATATGATTGAACAATTGAATCAAAAAGGAGAACTTACAAACGACATAAAAGATAATATGGTTACTTTCTTAGCCGGAATATTTAGATCTGTACGTTTTGGTGCTTCTTCAGCTCACGGAAAAGCAAATATGATTCGATTTAACTTCTTTAAAGAAAAAGGTGCGTTTTCTAAAAATGATGACGGAACATTTAAAGTCAATTTCGATAAAATGGAACTTGCAATGACAGAATTATCAACTTTGATTTTAACCTTGCAAGGAAATGGAGATTATGACGGAGTTGCAAAATTAGTTACTGAAAAAGGGATGATTTCTAACGAACTTCAATCTGATTTGGATAAGTTAAAAGAAGCAAGTATTCCTGTAGATGTAATTTTTGAGCAAGGGGTTGACGTACTTGGATTGTAAAATTGATTACCTACTAAAATAAAAAAGCCGAACATTGTTCGGCTTTTTTATTATTTATTTTCAATAATGATCTTCATTTCTTGTTGTAGTTCCTTTGCTTTTTTACGAGCGTATTCCGCAAAATTTTCGTTGTTTCCTGCATAGATAATTCCTCTAGATGAGTTTATTAGTAATCCAATATCATCATTCAATCCAAATTTACAAACGTCTTGTAAATTTCCACCTTGGGCACCAACACCAGGAACTAATAAAAAATGATTAGGAACAATTTCTCTAATTCCTTTAAAATATTCTGCTTTCGTTGCGCCGACAACATACATTAATAGCTCATTATTTTTCCAAGATAAAGAGGTTCTTAGTACTTCTTTATACAAAGAATCTTTCTCAGTTTGTAACCCTTGAAAATCCAAACCACCTTTGTTAGATGTTAAGGCTAGCATTATGGTAAACTTATTTTTAAAGGCTAAAAAAGGTTCAACTGAATCGCTTCCCATATATGGAGCGACTGTAACCGAGTCAAAGTCTAAATCTTCAAAAAATGCCTTAGCATACATTGTAGAGGTATTTCCTATATCTCCTCGTTTAGCATCTGCAATTGTGAAAATTTCAGGGTAATTTTCGTTTAGATAATTTATCGTTTTCTCTAATGATTTCCACCCTTTAATTCCATAAGCTTCGTAAAATGCAGTATTAGGTTTATACGCAACGGCTAAATGATGTGTGGCATCGATAATTTGCTTATTAAATTCGAAAATTGGGTCTTCTAATTTTAATAAATGTTGTGGAATTTTAGTTAAATCGACATCTAATCCTATACATAGAAAAGATTGCTTTTGCTTAATTTGCTCAACGAGCTCTTGTCTTGTCATTTCGAGATAAAAAAATGGTTACGCAAAGTTACTAATTAAAAATGGTTGATTTGTTATTAAGTTTAGAATGAAAAGGGTTGTTTTTTTATGAATTGCTAATAATGATTAGAAGAAATGGTAAATACAGGGTTAGAAAAATTATTATCGGTATCTTTGCACTTCAATTAAATTGAGCAAAAGGAGCAACACAATTAATAAAATAAAAGAAGAATGAGATCAAAAATAGTAGCAGGAAACTGGAAAATGAACAAGACCTTAAAGGAGTCTAAAGAATTAGCAAATGAATTAAAATCAGTCGTAGAAAATGTAACTTTAGATAATACAAGAGTTATTGTAGCGCCAACATTTGTTAATTTAACAAGAGTTAGTGAAGCGGTTGAAGGTTCTGCTATTGAGGTTGCAGCACAGAATATGCACCAAGCAGATTCCGGTGCTTATACAGGTGAAATTTCTGGTGAAATGCTGAAAGGAATTGGGTTGAATTCTGTAATTCTTGGTCATTCAGAACGCAGAGCTTATTTTGGTGAAGATGATGCGTTACTTGCGAGTAAAGTTGATGCTGCTTTAAAGAATAATTTGGAAATTATTTTTTGTTTTGGAGAGGAGTTAGAAGACAGAAAATCTGACAATCATTTTAATGTGGTTGGAAGTCAGTTGAAAAATGGAATTTTCCATTTACCTTCAGATGCATGGAAAAATGTTGTGTTGGCTTATGAGCCTGTCTGGGCGATTGGTACAGGAGAAACTGCTAGTCCTGAACAAGCACAAGAAATGCATGCGTTTATTAGAAATTTAATTGAAGAAACATATAATGAATCAGTTGCTGATAATGTTTCTATTTTATATGGAGGAAGTGTAAAACCTGGAAATGCCGAAGAGATTTTCTCTAAGCCAGATGTAGATGGTGGACTTATTGGAGGTGCCGCTTTGAAAGCTGAGGATTTTGGAGCGATCATAAAAGCAATTTAATACTACAAAAATCCACTCAATTCTGATTTTTTGCAATTGAGAAATGTTTATAAAAAAACAAGAATGGTTTATATTTCTTACAACTTTAAAGTTGAACCTAAAGAACCGGCTTCTGAAATTTTAATAGCGGAATTGGGGTATGCTGGTTTCGAAAGTTTTGTCGATACCGAAGTTGGATTTCAAGCTTTTATTCAAAAAGAAGAATGGAATGAACATATATTGGATGCCATTTTTGTTTTAAATAATGAAGAATTCAAGATTTCTTATGAAATCGAAGAAATTGCCCAAACCAATTGGAATAGTGAATGGGAGAAAAATTTCGAGCCAATTCAGGTAGACGGAGTTGTAAGTATTAGAGCACCGTTTCATGAAGATCCAAAATTGGAATACGATATTGTAATAGAACCTAAGATGAGTTTTGGAACAGGACATCATGAAACTACACATATGATGGTTCAGCATTTAAATACTATAGATCTTACAGGTAAGAAAACGCTTGACATGGGATGTGGAACGGGAATATTGGCCATTTTTGCAGAGATGAAAGGGGCACAACCTGTTGACGCCATAGATATTGATAATTGGTGCTATTTAAATTCCATTGAAAATGTAGAGCGAAACAAAGGGCAGCATATTACCGTTATAGAAGGAGACGCCGAAGTTTTACGCTCTAGAAAAGAAGTTTATGATGTTATTATTGCGAATATCAATAGAAATATTCTCATTAATGATATGTCAACTTATGTCAATTGTTTAGAACAAAATGGAACTTTATTATTGAGTGGATTCTATGCAGAGGACATTCCTATAATTGAGTCAGAAATTTCTAAATTTGATTTAAAAGTTGAAAAAGTGATTGAAAGAAACAGTTGGGTAGCCTTAAAATGTAAGCGATAATATGAGTACTAAGGAAAAAATTCAAGAAGAGGTTGATGTTTTGGAACAAAAAACACGTAAGTATGAAATAGTTCTTCATAATGACGATGTGAATACATTCGACTTTGTAATTGAATCTTTAATTTCGGTATGTGAACATACAGCAGAACAAGCCGAACAATGTACTATTTTGGTACACTATAAAGGTAAATGCACCGTTAAAACAGGTGAGTATGATTACCTTAAGCCAAGGTGTTCGAAGCTACTAACTCTAGGGTTATCTGCTGAAATCGTGTAGATTCCAACTTATATTTAACATATTTTAACACTTTTTAACAAAGTGAAATCCTACATTTGCTCGAATGTGTTAAAACACATATTCTTAATTCAAATAAACTACTAAATGAAGAAAATTAGCACGCTGTCTGCCATGCTTTTAGCGGGGTTGACATTTGCTCAAACTGCCGACAAAACAAATGAAATTGATACTGCGGTAAAGTACGCGAACACAATTACTATTGAAGATTTAAAAGAAGATTTAACCATTTTGGCTTCTGATGCTTTAGAAGGAAGAGAAACTGGCAAACGTGGTCAAAAAATGGCTGCGGCTTATATTAAAACCCATTTTGAAGAATTAGGTTTACAAGGACCAGCAGAGGCGGGTAATGGATATTATCAAAATGTACCATTAAAAACTTCGAAGCCTGGTGATATCTACATCAAATTTGGAGATACTAAAATTAATAATCTTGAAGACTTTTTATACTATGGACCAGCTTATTCTACGGATGGAGTGAGCACTTCAATTGTATTTGGAGGTGCAGGAACAGCTGAAGAGTTGACAAATTTAGATATTAAGGACAAGGTATTATTAATCAACACAACCGACAGAAATATCAGGGAGTCAGCGATGGAGTATGTAGATAAAAATGGTGGTAAAATGTTGTTTGTGATTTATGCAAATAACAATGATGAGTACTTGAAATTTTACAATACTTATAAGGGCTATTTTAACAGAGAAACTATTGGTTTAGACAAAGGTGCAAGTAATGAACAGCCCGGAATCGTTTTCTTAAGCCCTGAAACTGGAGCGGCTATGTTCGGAACATCTTTCGATAAACTTCAAAAAGCGATCACTGCAAACAAAGAAGGAAAGAAAAATGCCTACAAGAAATTAAAAGAGAGTGCTATTTCTTATAAAATCGATTATGAATCTAAAAAGATTATATCTGAAAATGTATTAGGTTATTTAGAAGGAACCGATTTAAAAGATGAATTATTGATTTTAACATCTCATTACGATCACGAAGGAATTAAAAATGGCGAAATTTATAATGGAGCAGACGATGATGGTTCTGGAACAGTTGCTGTAATGGATATTGCTGAAGCCTTTGCAAAAGCAAAAGGAGATGGAAACGGACCTAGAAGAAGTATCTTATTTATGACGGTTACTGCAGAAGAGAAAGGATTATTAGGATCAGAATATTATGCGGATAACCCAATTTTTCCTTTAGAAAATACCGTTGCCGATTTAAATATAGACATGATTGGTAGAGTAGATGATAGAGATGAAATCGTAGGAAAGGACTATGTAAGTTTGGTTGGATCGGATAAATTATCAACAGAATTACACGAAATAAGTGAAAAGGCAAATTCTAAATACACAAACTTATATTTAGATTATACATATAATGACGAGGCCCACCCAGAGCGCATTTATTACCGTTCTGATCATTGGAATTTTGCAAAAAATGGAATTCCGGTTATTTTCTATACTACAGGTTCTCATCCGGACTACCATAAGCCAACGGATACCGTTGATAAAATTGAATTTGAGTTGATGACTGAAAGAACAAAATTAATTTTTTATACAGCTTGGGAAATTGCCAATAGAGATGGGAGATTAATTGTAGATAAAGGGGAAAAAGAAGACAAAGCAAGCAAATAATTAATAACAAATAATAAATAACACACCATGAAGAAAAGTATTGCACTATCGGCCTTATTACTTACTGGTTTAAGTTTTGTTCAAGCTCAAGAACAAGATCCAGTTCAAGTAAAATATGCTGAAACAATTACAGTAGATGATTTAAAAGGACATTTAACTATTTTGGCATCTGATGCCTTAGAGGGTAGAGAAACAGGAGAAAGAGGTCAGAAAATGGCTGCGGCTTATATTAAAGCGCACTTCCAAGAAATTGGTTTACAGGCACCAGTTAAAACGGCAGGTGGTATGAGTCATTATCAAGATGTACCTTTAAAAACATCATCAGCAGGAGATATTTATTTAATTTCTGATGGTAATAAATTAGAGAATGGAAAAGACATTTATTATTCTGGATCTTCTTATAATTCTGATGAAACAAAAACTGAGGTTGTTTTTGGAGGAAATGGGTCAAAGGAAGCCTTAGCATCTATTGATGTTAAAGGGAAATCAGTTTTAATATTAAATTCTGACAGAAGAGAAACTAGAGCGGCACAAACTTATGTTCAAGATAATGGAGGAACAATGCTTTTTGCAGTAAATGCTGAAAGTCAAGAAAAATTTGAAGAAGGAATTGCAAGGTATGCAAGATTTTTGAACAGAGGAAGAATCGGTTTGGATACAGGAGATGCTGCTAAAAGCGCAGGAACTTTTTATGTAAGCCCTAACGTAGCTGCTGCAACTTTTGGAAAATCTTTTGAAAAATTGCAAAAGGCTAAATCAATTTCAAAAATTAAATCTGGAGAATTAACATATAAGTTAGATTTTAAATCTAAAAAAGTAGATTCAGAAAATGTTTTAGGATTTTTAGAAGGATCTGATTTAAAAGATGAGGTACTGGTAATTACTGCACACTACGATCATGAAGGTGTTAAAGATGGAAAAATCTACAATGGAGCTGATGATGATGGTTCTGGTACTACTGCTGTATTAGATATTGCTGAGGCATTTGCTTTGGCAAAAGAAGCGGGTAATGGTCCAAGAAGAAGTATTTTATTTATGACAGTTACTGCAGAAGAAAAAGGTTTGTTAGGATCTAAATACTACTCAGAAAACCCAATTTTTGCTTTAGAAAATACTGTTGCAAATTTAAATATTGACATGGTTGGTAGAAGAGGATATGATCATTTAGACAATGACAACTACGTTTATGTAATTGGTGCAGATAGATTAAGTACTGAATTACATGAAGTAGGTGAAATGGCTAACAAGACATACATGAATATGGAATTAGATTATACGTATAATGATCCAAACGATAAGAATAGATTTTATTTCAGATCTGATCATTATAACTTTGCAAAACATAACATTCCAATTATTTTTTACTTTAATGGTGTTCATGATGATTATCATAAGCATACAGATACTGTTGATAAAATTGAATTCGAATTAATGGCAAAACGTGCTAAGTTAGTATTCCATACCGCATGGGAAATAGCAAATAGAGATGGTCGTTTAATTGTAGACAAAGGGCCTAAAGCTGACGAAGCGTCAAGTAAATAATTCCTATTTGAAAAATATTTTTAAAATCCTATTCTTAATTGAATAGGATTTTTTTTATTGACATTTACTCGAGTTCTGTTAGTTTACTGCTTTTTGATAGACTAATGAGTAAATAGCATTCAAATGTTAAAATAGTATTAAACACATTTTGCTAAACAATTTCGGAACGGTGTTTGCGTTTTCAATAATAACCAAGACAATAGAATAGATGAATTGAAATTACTTTTTATTAACCCTTTAATGCCCTAGAGATGATGAAGACTATAAATAGATTAGTTGATAGAAGTATGTTCGTTTTTGTTTGGTTAACAATAGCAACAATTTCAACAGTTTTGGCTGCTGTATTTGTTGTAGGATTGAAGACTTTACTGAAAATTTAATTGTTTCCGATTGTTTTTAGTAAAACTCCATAATATACTTATTTACTAAAAGAAAAGAGACTGCATATGCAGTCTCTTTTTGTATTTTGTGACCTCGATAGGATTCAAACCTATAACCTTCTGAGCCGTAATCAGATGCGCTATTCAGTTGCGCCACGAGGCCAATTTTGAGTTTGCAAAGATACACTTTATTATATATTTACAAACTATTTTTTGTGACAAAATATCTCCACCCAATAATAGCTAACTGCCACTTTTTTGCATAGGTAGGATCTAATCCTTTTTTTGTAAAAGAAGGAAGTAAAATTTTATTGATTTTGGCCAGTGTTCTGAAAAGTTGTTTTTGCATTTGGTAAAAATACAAAAAGGGAAATTACTATTGTTTGTCTAAAAGCTTTTGAATTTCAATGGCTAATTTATCCACTCCAGCTTCAGAATATCCTGTAGAGACATATCGGATAACACCGTTTTGGTCTATTAAAAAGTTTTTAGGTATAGAGCCAGAAGCATATAAATCCCAAATAGCTTTATTAGAATCATACCCAACATTGAAGTTGATACCATTTTTAGCCAATTTCTTCATTTTTTTTACAGCCTTTTCCTTGCTTTCTCCAATAGATATTGGAATAAACACAAATTCAGAATCTTTAAATGAGTTCAAAATTTTATCTGGCATGTCATAAAACTCCATAATGCATGGTGCACACCAAGTAGCCCAAAAATTAAGTAGTACAACTTTCCCTTTAAGTTCATTTAGTTCAATAGTCGTTCCATCAATCATTTGCACATTAAAATTCTTAGCAACGTCATTTATGTTTAATAGAAACTCTTGCACAGCTACCCTTTTAGAGTGAACTATTTTTTTCTTTGCTCTTTTCCGTTCTGCTTTTTCGAATTCTGTGAGTAATATCACGTTTACTATAAATTGTTTGTCACCAATTTTATCACCATGTAAATTATATAGTTCGTCTCTTTTCTTTTGGCTAACTCCTTTGTTCATCGTTTTAATGTCACCATTTTTAGAGTATGTTGAAACCTGTTCTTTCGAAACGATTTCATCGTTGATAATAATTACATATTCGGGTTTATTGGTAACTTTCTGCTGAGAATAAAGGGTGGAGGAGGTAATTAATATTAGTATTGAAATGAAAATTCGATCCATTGTTGTAGAAAGGTGTTAATTTAGATTGTAATTTAGAGGCAGCGTGGAAGCCATTCTTTTTCGGCCAAAAGTGCCATTAAATAATAGAGCATTGGTTGGAGAATAATTTCCAGTCCTGTCGATATAAAAAGTAGATTGGTCCTTTTTAGATAATTGAATAATAGATTGTTCTTTGTTCTTGTATACAACAGTAATTTTTTCCACAGTTAAATTTACTTTTTTAAAAGCATTGTTATGTGCTGATAGTTTAAAATATTTATAAGGAGTTACTTGATTTTTACTATAGTAGAGTACAAATTTACTTTCATTTAACTCTTTATTTGAAAGTGACCTCATGAAGTGTAGGAGTGACCCTTTGTAACTTCTCTTTCTGTTATTTAAAATGGAGTTTCTTGTTTTTTCGTCTAGTTCGCTATAAAAACTTGTTCCTGCATAATAAACGTTAACAGGCGTTGATGAACCCTTAAAATGATTTGAGAATTCAATTTCAAAATCAATAAGATTATAGTTGACTTCATAGCCTAAATATTTATTAATTATTCTAATTGGTTTCTTAGAGTAAGCTGTTAATGTACCTTCATTAGCATTGTGGATTAGCACAATGTCTTTTTCGTTTTCTATTTTGCAACGTGATGCAGGGAATTCTTTTCCCAAAAATTCCTGTTTAAAAATGTGTAGTTTTTTTGATCTGCTCCACATGTCAAACTTGAGTTTTACCTCTGGTATTTGGTTATTACTTTCAGTTAAATGAATCGGTAAATTAGGATCTAATTCTAAAATTGAAAAAACTCTTGTGTCATATCCAATGTAGCTAATGATAACTTTTGCGTTGTTAGCATTCCTAATGTCAAGTTTAAAAAAACCCTCGAAATCAGAATTTGTTCCAAGGGTTGTTCCATCTAAATAAATTGTTGCGCCAACTAAAGGCTCTTTGGTATTAATATCATAGATATGTCCACTAATTTCTTGAGAAAAAAGTACATGACACCATAGAATTAAAAAGAGTGTTAGTTTTTTCAAAAATGTATTGTGATTTATTTCTTCTTAGTTGTAATTTCAATCACGCCGTTTTTAGCCTTATCTCCATATTTTTTCTCAGCAGATTCTCCCTTTAATACATTCATGCTTTCAATTTTATTTGGGTCTAAATCTTCCATAGTTTTATAAGGCATTTCTTTTCCGTCTACAATTATTAGTGGTTTTTTATCACTATCAGAAAGTTTAATTTGTACATCGCTTTCGCCATCCGTGTCCTCTCTGATAAAAATGGCACCTCCGGTTTCACCTTCCGTTTTTATTTCAATTACTTCATGTTTTTCTTTATCTCCATCTCTGGTAACCCAAACGTTTTTATCGCTTTTAACTTCGACAACTTTATGATCTCCTTCGTCTGTAATTATTTCAATAGTTTTATCTCCATCTTTAGTTACCCAAACATTTTTACCCTTTTCTATTTCTATGACCTGAGGGTTTTCTCCATCCGTTTTTATTTCTTTAATGATGTGCTTCTCATGGTCACCATCATTGGTTCTAATTACAAAAACATTTTCTCCTTTTTCATGCAAATGAGAATGTTCTGTTGTGTTTCCAATTGAAAGGTTTTTACCACCTTTTTCGAAACTTATTTTAATAGTATTTATTGGTTCATCAGAACTTGTAGAGAAATTAGCACTCGAATGTTTAGAACTTAAATCAATTTTAATTCCGGTTATTTCATCATCACTATTTCTCTTAATATTTTTAAATTTTGCAGTTATTTCTTTTTCAGAAAATAAAGTTGTGAGTTTATCAAAATCTTTAGTTTCTTTCGTTATCAAAAACGCTTCAATATTTTCATGAACTTCCTTTACTTTTATTTCTTTTACCGATGGTTTTTGAGCCACAACCTTAGTTTGGAACGTTAATATGAAAGCCGTTAAAAGAGGTAAAACTAAAGCAAACTTCCATTGGTTTTTATTTTGAGATTTGTTTTTGTGTAACATAATTATTCTTTTTTTGATTAATGAATTATAAAAGTTATTAGCCAATGCTAATTGATTGGTATTTGTACTTGATTTAAGTAATAGTTTTTGATATGATTTTTTACAGGTTAGCTGTTCTTGCGATACAGAATCTGCTATAAACTCTAAATTTTGTTGTAGATCTTTTTTGTAAAACCAAGAAAAGGGATTGAACCAAAAAGTGATTGTCATGACTTGTGATAAAAGCACATCGAAAGAATGCCACTGATAAGCATGTACCTTTTCATGGGTTAATATTTGTGTTAATTCTTCTTGTTTAAAGAGAGTTGGGTTGTAAACGATATATTGAAAAAATGAAAATGGAGAAATAGCGGCATCCGTCTCAATGATTTTAAAACCTTCAATATTTTTTGAGTTTCCTATTATAATAAATCTTAAAAGAGAACTCAAGGAAATAAGTAATTTAATTGAAATAAGCAGTACACCAGTTAAATAAATAGTTTGAATTAATTGCATCCAATCAAAGGATTCTTCCGTGGCAGTTGGTGCTGTTGCGTTCACATTGTCTATTATAAAGGGTAAGGTTGTTATTTGTTGTTCGGTATAAATCGGAACAACAATTAACGGAATACAAAGAGAAGAGATGATACCGACAATTAGAAAAATTCGATTCGATTGAAAAAAGGTCTCTCGCTCTAGTAATAGTTTGTATACAATATAGAATATAGCGAGTATAGCCGATGCTTTTATAAAATAGTCCATCCTTTTATTTATTGCTTTCTATTAGTTTAATAATTTCTTTTAGTTCTTCTACGCTTATCTTTTCTTCTTTGGCAAAAAATGAGACTACATTTTTATAAGAGTTTTCAAAATAATTATTGATTGTCTTATTCATAAAACCTTTGCGATATTCTTCTTTCGGAATTGCAGGATAGTATTGATGAGTTTTGCCGTAAGCAACATGCTTAACAAAACCTTTCTCTTCCATTTTTCTAATAGTTGTGGAAACAGTATTGTAATGAGGTGAACTTGGAAGTTCTTCTACAATTTCTTTTACGAATGCTCTTTCTAAGTGCCAAAGGGCTTGCATTATCTCTTCTTCCTTGTTGGTTAGTTTTTCCATTTATACATTTAATATTGACTGAAACAAACGTATAACTATTTTTGTAGTTATACAACTAATAAAATCGTTTTAACAAAAAATTAAGTGAATTTGTTTTTCAAATTCTCTTAAGAAACACTTTAAAATTCATCTATATTTGTGCAAAACTTATTTTAATGAATCTATTGTTTATAGTACTTGGCTTGGCCTTATTAATAGTAGGAGGGAACTGGTTGCTAAAATCTGCTGTTGGATTTTCTTTACGATTAAATATTCCGAAAATTGTAATAGGAATGACGGTGGTTTCATTCGCAACATCCGCTCCAGAACTCATAGTAAGTTTAAAGTCAGCCTTAAATGGTTATGCCGATTTGGCTTTGGGAAATGTAATAGGTTCAAATATTGCAAACTTAGGTTTGGTGTTGGGAATAACGGTAATTATATCAACTATTACAGTTCAAAAAAGTTTTTATAAAACAGATTGGCCTGTAATGATGATTGCGTCATTACTCTTGTATTTCTTTATTATTTATGACGGAGAAATTCAAAAATTTGAAGGGCTAACCTTATTTCTTTTATTGATTGTGTTTTTGATTTATCTATTGAGATTTCAAAAAACTGCAGTTATAGATGAAATGCCAGATGATGATGTTGAGTTGCCCTTGTATAAAAATGTGTTTTTTTTAGCAATAGGGGCTTTAGCGCTTTGGGGTGGTTCTGAACTATTAATAGAAGGAGCTGTTTTAATGGCTGTTGATTTAGGTGTTGGTGAAAGAATAATAGGAATTACAATAGTTTCCGTAGGAACTAGTATTCCGGAGTTAGCAGCCTCGATAATAGCTGTCATAAAAAAGGAAAAAGCAATTTCCTTAGGTAATTTAATAGGCTCAAATGTGTTTAATATATTGGCGGTTTTAGGAATTACATCAATGATTACTCCGATAAAAGTAAGGGATCAAGCACTGTTAACCAACGATATTTATTGGATGTTAGGGTTTGCGATTTTAGTTTTCCCATTGGTATTTTTTCCATCAAAATTAAAATTGGGTAAATTGGAAGGTGTCATTTTACTAGGGCTTTATATTTTCTTTATTTATCAAACTATAAATTAATGCAAAAAAAAAGAGCCTTCAATTGAAGGCTCTTTTAAATTATGAACAGTGTGTTAAACAGATTTAACCAAAATGGTTAAATTATTTAATTGGTTTAACCGTTTTAATAATTCTCGCAGCAATTTTATATGGATCAGCATTTGAAGCAGGTCTTCTATCTTCTAGCCATCCTTTGTATCCTTTTTCTACAGCAATAATTGGAATACGAATAGATGCCCCTCTATCAGAAACACCCCAAGAGAAATCATTGATTGACGCTGTTTCATGTAGTCCTGTTAAACGCTCATCATTATATTGACCATAAACTGCAATATGCTCTTTTGTTACAGGTCTAAATGCCTCACAAATTTCAGCGTATTTTTCAGCAGACCCACACTCTCTCAATATTGAGTTAGAGAAATTCGCATGCATTCCTGAACCATTCCAATCTCCTTTAACTGGTTTTGGATGATATTCTATATAAT
Source organism: Bacteroidetes bacterium MedPE-SWsnd-G1 (assembly GCA_001874265.1). Classification (GTDB taxonomy): domain Bacteria; phylum Bacteroidota; class Bacteroidia; order Flavobacteriales; family Flavobacteriaceae; genus Urechidicola. The sequence continues at coordinate 55,843 of MPDD01000015.1, forward strand.
AGTGATGTTTTTCAGTTAAACGATCTAGTAAGTATCTTGCAATCCAAATTTCATCTCCTGCTTTCTTAGCACCTTTTGCAAATAATTGAAATTCCCATTGTCCAGCAGCAACCTCTTGGTTAATACCTTCAAAATTCAATCCAGCTTCAATACATAAATCAGCATGTTCTTCAACTAACTCTCTACCCCAAGTGTTTTTACCACCAACAGAGCAATAATACATACCTTGTGGACCTGGATACCCTCCAATTGGGAACCCTAATGGCAATTGAGTTCTAGAATCCATTAAAAAGTATTCTTGTTCAAATCCAAACCAAAAATCGTTATCATCATCATCAATAGTAGCACGCCCGTTTGATTCGTGTGGAGTACCGTCAGCGTTGTAAACCTCCGTCATAACTAAATATCCGTTAATTCTAGCAGGATCAGGGTAAATTGCTACAGGTTTTAATAAACAGTCAGAAGATCCACCTTCGGCTTGTTGTGTAGATGAACCGTCAAAAGACCAATCTCCTAATTCTTCAATTGTTCCTTGAAAATTTTCATGTTCTTCAACTTTAGTTTTACTTCTAAGATTTTGAGTTGGCTTATAACCATCCAACCAAATGTACTCTAATTTTATTTTAGCCATAATTTTATTTTGTTTAAATAGACAATTGAAAAATATTCCGTTGCAAATATAAAATATTTGACAAATACTCGTAAAAAATAGGGGTGATTTTAACATCTGTAATATTATTTTTGTCAATACCCCATTTTTT
>MPDD01000016.1 GCA_001874265.1 Bacteroidetes bacterium MedPE-SWsnd-G1
TATTTTATATTTGCAGCAGATATTTCATGCTTTAAGAGCAATTTAGAAAATGTGAAAAATGAAAAATAAATTAACTTTAATTATTGTTATAGTGTTGCTATCTGCAACCACATTTGCACAGAATGTATTTATGCAACGAGGGTATTTTAAATCAAACCCAAGTTTGGAACAAGTTAAAAAAGATATAGCGGCAGGAAACGATCCAGCAGAAATGAATAGTGGAGCTTTTGACCCTGTTGTTTACGCGATTCTAGATAAGGTTGATAATGACATAATTCTACACTTACTTAAGCAAAAAGGTAACGACGTGAATAAGAATACACACGACGGTAGAACCTATGCTTTTTGGGCCGCTCTAAGATCGAATTTTGAAGTGTTGGAATATTTGGTTGCAAATGGAGCAGATATGAATCATATAGATGATAAAGGTTCTCCAGTAATGCATTTTGCAGCTGGTACTGGCGTTTCTGATACTAGAATTTATGATTTATGTATTGAGAATAATAAAGAAGGTATTCATCAAAAAAATAAATATGGAGCAAATGTATTATTATACATAGCATCCAATTTAAAAGATGACACCTTAATTAAATATTTTACTTCTAAAGGAATAGATATTCATAGCACAGATGACAATGGCGACGGAATATTTAATTATGCTGCAAAAAAAATAAATCAAGACTTTTTAAATCTGTTAATTGAGATGGGAGTTGACTATAAATCATTGAACAATATTGGTGGCAATGCTTTTATAAATGCGAGCAACGGAATTAGAATTGGAATAAATGATTTAGAAGATTTTAAATATTTAGAAAGTTTAGGATTAAACCCAAATGTTACTACAAAAAATGGTGTTACGCCGTTGCATTGGGCAGCATTAAGAGATAAAGATGGTGCTTTAATCACCTATTTTATTGAAAAAGGTGTTGATGTGAATCAAGCAGATTCTAATGGAAATACAGCATTTATAAATGCTGCAAGTGGGAATACGTTAAAAAATATTGCATTGATCTCAAAACATAATGCTGATGTAAATACCCAAAACAAGGAAGGTCAAACAGCCTTAATGAAAGCAGTACAAAGAAATTCATTAGAGGTGATTGGATATTTATTATCGAATGGAGCAGATGCTAGTATAAAAGATACAGAAGGAAATTCATTGGCCCATTATTTAATAGCAGGATACCGTAGCAATAATATTGTTGTATTTAATCAAAAATTGGAAGTACTTAAAAAGATAGGATTGGATTTTACAGAACAACAGTCTAAAGGGGATAACCTATGGCATTTGGCGGTAAAAAGAAATGATATGCATTTACTAGAAACGGTACAATCTCTTGATGTAGATATTAACGTTAAAAATGCTGATGGTTTAACACCATTGCATTTAGCAGCCATGAAAGCTACAGATACAAAAGCATTAGAATATCTGATTAAATACGGGGCCGATAAATCAGCTACTACGGATTTTGAAGAATCAGTTTATGATTTAGCTCAAGAAAACGAATTACTGCAACAAACTAACACTGATTTAAATTTCCTAAAGTAATGAAGCAAATTTCAAAACTAGCAATCGCTGTTATAATTGGAGTTTTCACTTTAATGTCATTTTCAAAAATGAATGACAAAACAAGTGTTAAATGCATGGTGCAAATGGTTAATTATGAAGGTGAAGGCGCCTATATAATTATTTCTTTATTAGATCCAGATGGTAATTATAAAGAAACATTGTATGTGCAAGGAGATGATAAAGAGTGGTATAACGACATTACAGAATGGTGGTCATTTCATGGAAAGTACCGCCCAAATATTGATGCTATTACTGGTGAAACCATTGCTGGAGGTGAACGCAGTATGAATGTAATTAACATTCCAACTGACGCAATTGATAATGGTCATAAATTACGATTTGAAACTTCTGTAGAGGAGCAAGAATATCATGTAGCAGATTTGGAGTTTGAATTGACTACCGAAAATTTGAGTTCGAAAAAAGAAGGAACTGGTTTTATTCGCTATGTGCGTTTAATGCCTCAAAACTAATGAATGGTTGGTTCAATTTGGCGATATAGTCATTTCTTAGTTGCTGCCATATCAGCAATATTCTTATTGATTGCCTCTTTATCAGGGGCAATCTTAGCATTTGAGCCTATTTCTCAAAGTATACAAGACTATAAAATTTCTGACTTTAATCAGGTAACCCTAAATGAAACAATCGTTGTTCTAAAAGAGAATTACGAAGAAGTCCTAGATATAGAAGTCACTTCTGATGATTTTGTTAAAGCCTCGGTTTTTACTTTCGATGGTAGTAGTGAAACTATTTATATCAACCCAATAACGGGTGAAAAACTAGGTGATGTTAAACCACAATCATCATTTTTTAGTTTTGTAACCAATTTCCACCGCTCTTTATTTTTAAAATCTATTGGACGTGGATTTGTAGGTGTTATTTCATTTCTATTATGCATCATTACCATAACTGGATTGTTTTTGTTGGCAGAACGACAAGGAGGTTTAAAAAAATGGTTTACGAAAGTCCAAGAAAAAGATTGGGGACAGCGCTACCATGTTATTTTAGGACGCTGGTTTTTAATTCCCATTTTTATTTTAGCCTTAACCGGAGTATATCTTTCTGCAGAAAAGTTTTCATTACTACCAAATAATGATTTAAAACATGCTACAGTTAAATATAAAACGGATGTTGAGATTCAGGACTTTGCCAAATTAAAACTTTCTGAAATAAGAAAATTGGTCTTTCCTTTTTCTCCAGATGAGGAAGATTATTTTGAATTAACGCTACAAGATAAAGAGCAGTTTGTGCATCAATATAATGGGAAAGTATTGAGTGAAGCCTCTTTTCCTTTTGTGACTTTAGCCTCAAGATTGAGTATGACGTTACATACAGGTCAAGGGAGTATTCTGTGGTCATTGATTCTATTGATTTCTAGTTTAAGCATGTTGTTTTTTATGTATTCTGGACTAAAAATGAGTATAAAAAGGATACGTAAAAAGAAGGTGGTTTTAAAAGTAGATGATAAGGATTCGTGTGACTTCGTGTTGCTTATCGGTTCTGAAACCGGAAGTACTAATGTATTTGCTAGTATTTTTCAAAGAGTTTTAAAATCTGTAGGTAAGAAAGTTTTTGTAGCCTCTTTAAATGATTATTCAACGTATGTCAATGCGAAACAAATAATTGTTTTTACTGCCACTTATGGAGATGGAGATGCACCGAGTAATGCAAGAAAGTTTCAAAAGATATTTGGTGAAGTTTCGCCTTTAAATCAAATGAAATATTCGATTGTTGGATTTGGTTCAAAATCATACCCTAATTATTGTCAATTTGCAGATGAGGTTGAAAATTTATTTAAACAGCATCCTAATTTTGAGGAAGCAACGCCACTGGTAAAAATCAATGATCAATCTCAACAAGATTTTCAATCGTGGGAGAAATTATGGAATGCTTCATCTGAAATAAAGTTGCAGATGGATTTAAGTGCATTACAACAAAAACCAAAGAGGCAAAAGACATTTGAGGTTGTAGAACGTACATTATTAAATACGGATAATACCTTTCTAATTACTTTAAGACCTAAAAAAAGAACACGGTTTCAATCTGGAGATTTGTTAAATATACTTCCACCTGAAAGTAGTACCGTTCGTCAATATTCAATTTCAAAATGTGAAAATGATATTTTATTGAGTATTAAGAAACATGATAAAGGAATTTGTTCAACGTTTTTAAGTGAGATGAAAGTGGGCACTACCTTTAAAGGAGCTGTAGAAAAAAATGAAGAATTTCATTTGCCAAAAAAGGCGAAAGAGATTTGGATGATTTCTAATGGTACTGGAATTGCGCCATTTTTGGGGATGTTAGAGGAAGCGAAATCTAATGTAAAGGTTCATTTTATTTGGGGAGGAAGAACTATTGAATCCTATAAAATTTATAAGAACAAGTTAGAAGAAATACGTAATAGTAGTGTTAAATTATCCATTGCTTATTCAAAAGAGCAAGACAAAAATTATGTTCAAGATATTATTGAAAGCAATGAGCATGAAGTGATAACTGCTTTAGAAAATGGTGCGGTGTTTATGCTGTGCGGTTCAGTTGCCATGGAAAAGGGAGTGACGGATGTTTTGGAAAAGATAATGCAAAACAGCGCAATATTAACATTGGACAAAATAGAATCCAATGGTCAGATGTTAGCGGATTGCTATTAGACTAATATTTAAAATTCAGATAATTGTCATTTAAATTTCGACTAAGATTTACATTTATAAAATAAAAAAGCCACCATTTAGGTGGCTTTTTAAATATTTGTAGAAGAATTAGTTCTTAACCAATTCCACTTCTTTTTTTATCTTTAATTCATCAAGTACATTTAATCCTTCTTCAATGTAAATATCTTTAGATAAATTTCTATGCCATGCCACACGTTTTTGACCAAGAATTGAATCGTTTTCAATTAAGGCTGTTTCATATTGTGGCGATTGAAAAGTTAAGTCCGTATTGTATTCAGATAACTTTTTAAAACGCTTTCCTTCTTCAGACCTACTATCTAAATCATATTTATATTTATCATAGTTCAAATAAATAGTATTATCATCTTGCCCTTCTTTTAGCCATTTCGCATTTTCATCAATTAATAAAAATTGCGAGTTGTCATTAATACGGTTAATACTGTTATGAACTACTTCATCAAAGTTCGAGTAGAAGCCCCATTTATCATAGGTTGCTTTTTTAATTTGATCCCAAGGAAGTGGATTGTCGTAATCCTTTTCACCAATTTCCATATAGGTGTATCTCGATGGTAAAATTACATCAGGTTTTACACCTTCTAATTGTGTAGATCCTCCATTAATTCGATAGAATTTTTGAGTGGTCATATTTAAACCGCCTAGGTCTTCTGGGTATTTAGAATATCTGTTTAGGTCCATAACCAATTGAACCGTTCCTTTACCGTAAGTTTGCTTACTTCCTAAAATTACAGCTCTGTTATAGTCTTGCATGGCAGCAGCAAAAATTTCTGAAGCTGATGCTGAAAACTCGTTTGTTAATACTACCAATGGTCCATTCCAAAGAATAGATTTACTTCTATCTTTATGTACTATTGGTTCATCATTTTTATACTTAACTTGTACTATTGGACCATCTTCTATAAATAACCCAGCCATTTCTACAACGGCAGGTAAAGAACCACCTCCATTATTTCTTAAGTCAATTAAAATACCATCAATATTTTCGGTTTTTAATCGTTCAATTTCCTTCGCCATATCTTTGGCGCAGTTTCTTCCATTTCTATCATTGTAATCGATATAGAAGGCTGGAAGGTTAATTACTCCATACTTTTTATTATCTTTTTCAATAATACTAGATTTTACAAATGTCTCAGCAATTTCTACAACATCCCTAATAATTGAAATTGTTTCGATAGAACCGTCAATTTTCTTTAATGTCAATCTAACTTCAGTTCCTTTTTTACCTTTAATAAATTCTATGGCTTTAGATAAACGCATTCCAACAATGTCCAACGGTTCTTCATCACCTTGAGCTACTTTTAAAATAATATCCTCCGCTTCTAATTCACCTGCTCTCCAAGCTGGCCCACCAGAAATTAATTCCGAAACGTGGATGTAATCATTCTTTTCGTATAACCTTGCACCAATACCTTCCAATCTGCCTGATAAGGTTTCATCAAATTGTTTTTTAGTTCTAGGAGGAAAGTAAGAAGTATGCGGGTCGAACGCTCCGGTAATACTATTCAAATATGTAGAAAACCAATCTGTATGATCAAAGTCACTCATTCTATCATAGAACTCGTCATAGTTTTCTTTTGTTTTTTTTCTGGCCTCTTTTTCAATCGTTTTAAAATCGGCATCATTCAGTTGGATAGAAGTAAGTTTAACGCCATCTTCAGTTTCGGCATCTTTATCCGATAACTTATCATGAATTCTAGAGAGTGTACTAAACTTTAATTGCTTTCTCCAATTGTCATACAATTCATTTTCACTTGCCGCATACGAATTAGTGTCGTAGTCAACATTTAATGTTTCATCCGTAGTAAAGTCATACGGCTGATTTAAAATTTCCGGATAGAATGTTTTCGCCTCATCTACACGCTCCATAAATCTGGTATAAACCAAATTGAAAAAAGTCATGTCCTCTGTTAAAATTTGGTCATCTACCAAAGTTTTGTATTTAGAAAACTCGTCCAAGTCACTTTGAATAAAGTAACGTTTCCCAGAATCTAAGCTTTCAATAAAACTAGAATAAACAACTTCAGAAAATTCATCGTTTATATCTTGTTCAACATAATGTCCGTTAGACAATACATATTTTAAAAGACTTACAAGTACCTTGTCTTTTTCATTTGGTGTTGCTCTATTATGGTTAAAACTAACTAAGGTTAAAACCACTATCAAAATTGGTAATAAAAATTTCAAATTTCGTCTCATAAATCTTCCTGTTTTCTAATGAAATATTTTGTAACGCACTAAAATACTATCATTTTAGTGAATTCCTAATGTTATTTTTCTTTTTTATAAATCCCTCTAAACGATTCCTGAATCAAAGTTCCATCTTTTTTAAAAAGTTCCCATAATTGGGTAACCGAACCGTCTTTATTTGGAGTCCAACTAATCTGATTGTAATACCAGCCTTTTTGTCCTTCAATTAATTCACTTTTAAGAATCATTTTACCGTCAATCAACATTCCTTTTAAAACCAAACTGTATCCAGAATTGTCTACCCAAACTTGATTCCAAGAATCATCGCTTTTATTGTAATAATTGGTACTTGTTCCATTACTAGATCCTGTTGAAATCCATTCTTCTTTTAAAACACATTGGTCATACAGTTTTGTAATAGTATTGGTTCCAATAGTTTTACCGTCTGTATTAAACACCTTCCAATTACCGAGCCAAAAATCAAATTGAGCATGTTTGTCAGTACAGCACGGACAAGTATCTTCGCTTTTTGTTTGTGCGTTTATTTGAATAAAACTTACAAACAACGCAATCATTATTAGTTTTTTCATAAGATCAGCGGATTTAAAAACAATGATACAGAATTCCCTTTTTTTCTACTCCTTATAAAATGTTAAAATTGGATGTCGACTACTATATTAAAATAACGTAGATTTGTTATTATGAGTAAAAGACCTTTGATTTTAGTTACCAATGATGATGGTATTACTGCGCCAGGAATTAGAAAATTAATTCAATTAATGAATTCGATTGGTGATGTTGTTGTGGCTGCGCCTGATAGTCCGCAAAGTGGTATGGGGCACGCTATTACAGTTGATGCGACCTTAACATTTAACAAGGTTAAAATTGATGATGGCCCACAAACGGAATATCAATGTTCTGGAACTCCAGCAGATTGTGTTAAGATGGCCGTAAGATTGGCATTAGAGAGAAAACCTGATTTATGTGTTTCTGGCGTTAATCATGGTTCAAATTCTTCAGTAAATGTAATTTATTCAGGTACTATGAGTGCGGCGGTAGAAGCAGGGGTTGAAGGAATTCCAGCTATCGGATTTTCATTATGTGATTATTCTTTAGATGCTAATTTTGAACATTTAGAGGAAGAGATATTATCTATAACAAAGAATGTTTTAGAAAATGGTATTCCGGAAGGAGTAGTATTAAATGTCAATTTTCCGAAAACAGAAAATAAATTCAAAGGCATTAAAATTTGTAGACAAGCCAAGGGTAATTGGGAAGAGACTTTTGATAAAAGAGAAAGTCCTACTGGAAAGGAATATTATTGGCTCTCTGGTAAATTTGTGAATCATGATAAAGGAGAAGATACAGACGAATGGGCATTGGAAAACGATTATGTCTCAATAGTACCTGTTCAATATGACCTTACGGCATATCATGCAATTCAAAATTTAAATAGTTGGGATTTATGAAAAAGGAAATTGCCATTGGTTTTGTAGTTGCTATTATAGCAACTGTTACTGGATTTTTTGGATATGCCGAGTTCGTTTCAGATTTGGGTTTTGATGAAACGATCGACTTTATAATTAAGGGAAAGTTATATGGTAAAGTACTAACCTTAGCAGCCATACCTAATTTGTTTGTTTTTTTTGTATTTATAAAAAAGAAACAAGATTATAGAGCAAGGGGTGTGTTGATATTTACAATTCTTCTTGCAGTAACAGTCTCAGTTTTAAAGTTTGTTTGATCATGAAGTACTATTTAATTGCCGGTGAAGCCTCAGGAGATTTGCACGCGTCTAACTTAATGAAGGCTATTAAAAAGCAAGACCCAAAAGCAGAATTTAGATTTTGGGGAGGTGATTTAATGCAGGCAGTTGGGGGTACCTTGGTTTTGCATTATAAAGAAAGAGCTTTTATGGGCTTTGCAGAAATTATAATGAACCTAAAGACGATTCTTGGCTTTATAAGTTTTTGTAAAAAGGATATTTCTGAATATGAACCGGACAAAATAATTTTTATAGATAATTCTGGGTTTAATCTTAGAGTTGCTAAATGGGCAAAGCAGCAAGGTTTTAGTACGAACTATTTTATTTCTCCTCAAGTTTGGGCAAGTAGAGCAGGCAGGGTAGAAGATATAAAGAGAGATATTGATGCCATGTATGTTATTTTACCTTTTGAAAAGGCCTTTTACAAAAAATATAATTACAATGTCAATTTTGTTGGTCACCCACTTTTAGACGCTATCGCTGACAGAACGCAGGTTGATGAGGTTGCTTTTAGAAGGGAACATAATTTATCAGAGAAGCCAGTTATTGCGTTATTGCCAGGTAGTAGAAAACAAGAAATTACCAAAATGCTTTCGGTAATGTTAAGAATGGTTGCAAAGTTTAAGGAGTATCAGTTTGTAATTGCTGGAGCGCCAAGTCAAGACTTTGAATTTTATCAAGGTTTTATAAAAGATACAGATGTAAAGTTTATCGATAATAAAACCTACGATTTGCTTTCGGTCTCGCATGCAGCGTTGGTAACTTCGGGTACTGCAACCTTAGAAACAGCCTTGTTTAAAGTGCCGGAGGTTGTTTGTTATAAGGGAAGTTGGTTATCATATCAAATTGCGAAAAGAATTATTACACTCAAATTTATTTCGTTGGTAAATCTAATTATGGACCGTGAAGTAGTTACCGAATTGATTCAAAATGACTTTAATGAAAAAAGATTAGAGGCTGAGTTGCAAAAATTGTTAGACGAAAAACAGCGAGAAAAACTATTTGAAGATTATTTTGATCTCGAGCAAAGATTAGGTGGTAAAGGGGCAAGTGAAAATGCTGCAAAATTGATTGTAGGTTAAATTACTGAAAATTAGTATCTTTAACCTGCTATGTTAAAGGTGTTTCGGTTTGTTCCCGGGCAATTTTGTTTTTTCTTAATTGCTGGTATTTTGGTTGGCTCTAATTTTAAAGTTGAACCGAAATATTTATTTCCCATTCTTCTGATTTTACTGAGTTGCTTACTAGGATCATATTATTTTTCAAATAAGACATTTCAGCGTAGATACCATTTTAATTTCATTGCATATGCGCTCGTTTTAGTAATTGGAATAACTTCAACTTCAATTCATAAAGATAAATTCTATAAAAATCATTATTCATATAAACTTGACCAAAATAACCTTGCAGAGGCTCGCATACTTGAAGTTTTAGCACCTTCAAATTATCACAATAAATATGTTGTTGAAATAGAAATTATAAACGGTGAGAGCGTATTTGGTAAGGTTTTGTTCAATTTAGAAAAAGATAGTTTCCCCAATTATAGTGTTGATAATAGGTTGTTTTTAAACCCAGAATTTCGAGAGGTTAACAAACCCTTAAATCCATATTATTTTAATTATAGGAAGTATTTAGAAAGAAAAGAAATTTATCATCAAGTTACTTCCAACAGAAGTGAAGTGTTAATGTTGACTAATGATAAAACGACACTTCTTGGGCTAACTGAAACGGTTAGGAAAAGCATAAACTCCGCACTCGAAAAACAAGGGTTTAAAGAAAACGAATTAGCCGTTATGAATGCGTTACTACTTGGGCAACGAAGTGAAGTTTCTAAAGAGTTACTTCAAAGTTACGCCAATGCTGGAGCCATCCATATTTTAGCCTTGTCCGGATTGCATGTTGGAATTATTCTATTGTTACTGAATTTTATTTTAAAGCCAATAGAAAGGCTACGTTTTGGTAAATCATTAAAGTTGATGTTGATTATTGCGTTTCTATGGTCCTTTGCATTTGTGGCGGGTATGTCGCCTTCAATTATAAGAGCAGTCACCATGTTTACAGCTGTTGCCATTGGGTGGCAATCGAAACGACCTACAAATGTGTTCCACACTTTGGTAATGTCTATGTTTGTATTATTGCTATTTAGACCAAGTTTTTTATTCGAAGTCGGGTTTCAATTAAGTTATCTAACCGTTTATGCTATTGTTTTAATTCAACCTTTAATTTATAATATTTGGAAACCAAAATTCAAGATCTCGGATTACTTATGGCAGTTATTAACGGTTTCTATAGCAGCGCAATTAGGAATCCTCCCTTTGAGTTTATTCTATTTTCATCAGTTTCCAGGTTTGTTCTTTATATCTAATTTAATAATCATTCCGTTTCTAGGTTTTATTTTAGGATGTGGTTTTTTGGTAATTATTCTTTCCTTATTAAACTTATTACCCAAACAATTATTTGAATTGTATAATGAAGTTATTAGTTATATGAATTCAGCAGTTGATTGGATTGGTAGACAAGAGTCCTTTTTATTCCGAGAAATTCCGATGACTTTACTAAAAATGCTAGCCTGTTATCTTTTTTTGATGGCATTGATTTCAATTTTTAAAAGATGGACTTATTCAAGAATGATGTTTTTGCTGATTTCTATTTTGATGCTACAAGGTGTTGTTATATATGAAGAATACAATGTCAAATCAAAAAGTGAATGGATTGTTTTTCACAAATCTAGACAGTCAATTTTTGGAAAAAGAATAGGAGGGAATGTAAAAATTAATCATTCCTTAGATTCGACTCAAATTTTGGAGGAAAACATATTAAAACAATATAAGTTAGGAGTTGGAAATGTTGATTTGATTACTAAAAATGAAATGATTAAAGTTGAAATGTTTAGAGATGAAACCATTTTGATTATTGACAGTTTGGGGCTGTACAAAGTTCCTGACATGAATCTTTCAATAGTGGTGTTAAGAGAATCTCCCAAAATAAATTTGGAAAGAGTATTAGAAAGTTTGCAACCAAAAATTATTGTTGCCGATGGTTCAAATTACAAGTCGTATGTTCAGAGATGGGAAGAAACTTGTATTCAACAAAAAACTCCTTTTCACTATACCGGGCAAAAAGGAACTTTTGTATTAAAAAAATGAATTCTATCGAATACCGTGCATTAATTTTTTCATTAGTGGATTTAACAAGATTAAAATTAATCCTGCGGTAATTGGAACTATAGTGAAAATTAGAAAGAAATAAGACATTGAATACTGTTCTACAATTGTATCAATAGATCCGCCAACCCAATGTGCAATTTTATTACCCGCTGCAATTGCTAAATACCATACGCCAAACATGACTCCAATCTTTTTCGGAGGAACTAATTTTGATACATATGAAAGCCCTACAGGTGACAAACATAGTTCGCCCATTGTATGTAACAGATAAGCCAAAACAAGCCATATTAAACTAACAGATGCCGTTTTAGCACCTTGAGGAATAGTACTAGATCCATAAGCCAACGCCCCAAATCCTATACCAAGTAATAGCATTCCTATTCCAAATTTCATGGCGGCAGATGGATTGTATTTACTTTCCCACCATTTAGAGAACAATGGAGCCAGGCCAATAATAAACAAGGAGTTTAAAATTAAAAACCATGATGCTTCAATTTCTGCTTTGTCTCCCGGTAGAATTACGGTTAATTTCCAAATCGCAATCCCCCAAATACTCAAAAAACTTATTCCTAAGGTAATGTTGGACAAGGATATTGACTTAAAGGTTTGAGCAAATAATTTTAATAAAACCCAGGATATTATACCTAATGGAACTACGGTTATTAGTGTGTCAATTATTTTAAAGGTTAAGGCCGAATTACCGGTTAGAGCACGTTGTGTATAATCACGGGCGAAGATATTCATAGAACCACTGGCTTGTTCAAATGCCGCCCAAAAGAACACTACAAAAAAGGCTAAAATCCCTACAACTATATATCTATCCCTCTGAACATTTGCCGGTACAGTCTCTGTTTTAGGATCTAATTCCGTTTCCTCAGTATTGTTTTTGGTAGGCTCAACACCAACTTTTCCAAAAATACTACGACCAAACCAAAATTGAAGCGTTCCTAAGAACATAAATATTCCTGCCAGTCCAAATCCCCAAGAGTAACTTAAATTACTCGCTAAAAACCCACATAAAAGAACTCCTAAGAATCCACCTGAATTTACACCCATGTAAAAAATAGTAAAAGCACCATCTTTTCTTTCGGGATATTTATCATACAATCCGCTTACTACAGAAGTTACATTTGGTTTAAATAATCCGTTACCGGCAATTAGTAATCCTACACCAACGTAGAACATAATTTCAGTTTCAAATGCTAAGGAAGCATGGCCTAGTGTCATTAAGAAAGCACCTAGTGCTACAGCTTTTTGATAACCTGTAAATTTATCCGCTATCCAACCTCCAATTATTGGTGTTAGGTATACCGAACTTGTATAAATTCCTAATAGACCTAAGGCTCTTTCACGGGTCCATTCCCAACCACCATCTGTAAATGAGGCTGTAAGAAATAACACAAATATGGCACGCATTCCATAATATGAAAACCGTTCCCACATTTCTGTGAAAAATAAAACGAAAAGGGCTGGTTTATGGCCTAGGAGGCTGAACTCATTTTTTTCTAAGGTTGCGCTCATGTTTTAAAATTTAAGAGTAAAGAAAAAGCCTTCTGAAGAATTCAGAAGGCTTTAATATTTTTTTAGTGGACGTTGCCCATTAGTTTTTTCATTAAGGGAGAGAAAATAACAACAATAATTCCAGCCCCTAATGCGTATTGGGCAATTAAGCCAAATCCATCTGTGTAAATACCTAAAGTATCTAACCCGCCAACGTTTGCATCTGTACTTTCAATTGCCAATTGTTTTGAAATGAATCCAACAATTTGGAATGCATATGCAGATGATAAGAACCAAATTCCCATCATAAAAGCGACAATTCTCTTTGGTGATAAATCAGTTATTTTAGAAAGACCAACTGGAGACATAAATAATTCACCTATTGATAAAATAAAGTACATTATCAGTAAGTATGCAAATGGAACCATACCGTTTTCATCAGCACTTCCTTTACTTATAGATAAAATATAAAAACATACGCCGGCCATAATCAACCCAAAACCAAATTTATAAGGAGTTCTAGGGTTTAAGCCTTTTTTAGATAAATAGCCCCATAATAACGAAATTGGAATTGCCAAAATTATGATAAACATTGAGTTTAACGAATTGGTTTGTGCGGCAGTCATGATTCCATCTAAAGCAACATTTCTAGCAGCAAATAAGGTAATAACACTTCCTGATAATTCATGGAATCCCCAGAACATAGTCATAAAGAAGGTAATAAGAACCGCCATGAATAATTTTTTACGTTCTTCTAAAGTAGCATTGATCATAATTTTTCCTAGATATACCAGAATTGAAATTCCGATAATTTTAAATAGAAGACCTACAATGGTTTCATCTCCTAAAAATGTCTCGCCGCCAGCAATAGCTTCATATGCAGAAAGGATATATGCGATTAAAGGAACAGCCAATACTGAAATTATAGGAATCAAAGTTTTTTGAGGAATGCCAAATACTTTTTTCTCAAAGACTTCCTGGTTTGGTGGTAACCCTTTATCTCCAAAAATATTCTTTTTTATTCCGCTCCAAAAGAAAATTAGTCCAGTTAACATTCCTATTCCTGCCAAACCGAATCCATAATGGTAGCCGTATTCCATTGCAAGCCAACCACAAAGTAGTGGTGCAATCCATCCACCAATATTTATTCCCATGTAAAAAATAGTAAAACCAGAATCTTTACGAACATCACCATCTTTATAAAGCGCCCCAACAAAAGTTGAAATATTAGGCTTAAAGAAACCGTTCCCAACAATAATAAATGCCAGTGCTAAGAAAAATGCCATATCGTTTTCTATAGCCAAAACAAAATGACCAACAGCCATTAAAATTCCACCTAAAAATATCGAACTACGCATTCCTAAAATTTTATCAGAAATTTGCCCACCAATTACGGTAGATGCATATACCATTGATCCGTATGAAGCGTAAACTACAGCGGTTGCATAATCTCTATTTGAAAGAGATTGAAAAATTTCATCAACCATATAAAGCGTTAATAACGCTCTCATCCCATAGAAACTAAAACGTTCCCAGAGTTCAGCAAAAAATAAGTAAAAAAGTCCTTTTGGGTGTCCGAACATCTGAGGTTCTTGTGTGTTTACGGCAGTATCTGACATAGTGTGTTGTTGAAGTTTAAAATAATAAAATTGTAATATTCTTTATTTAGAGCAGTTTTTTTTGACTTAATGCCCCTAAAAGTAATTAAATTTTATGGAACGTAGTAAATCGACCCAATGTTACAAATTTTCCTTTGATTTTATGCGCGTTCTTTTTTTTAGTTTTTCACAAAAGTAAATTCATTAATTTTTGAGTTACCTTTGAAGCTTCAATTTTAGATTAGTGACATGACTAAAACCGTAAGCGGATTTTCAAAATTTACGAAAGAAGAAAAATTAAATTGGGTGGTTAAAACCTTTTTTAACAATGAAAAGAATACAAAGGAAATATTACATCAATACTGGAATTCTAATAAGGTATTACAGGATTTACACGATGACTTTATAGAGAATACAATTTCAAATTTCTATTTACCATTGGGTGTTGCTCCTAATTTTGTTATTAACGATAAGGAGTTTGCTATTCCGATGGTTATTGAAGAAAGTTCTGTTGTTGCAGCGGCCTCTTTGGTAGCCAAGTTTTGGAGTACAAGAGGAGGTTTTATAGCAGAGGTGCTTTCAACTAATAAAATTGGACAGGTTCATTTTATGCATAATGGCGCTTTTAATGATTTAGAAGCCTATTTTGTATCTAAAAAAGAGGACCTGTTGTCCGCAACTGAATCCATAACTAAAAACATGCGTAAGCGCGGAGGTGGAATTTTGGATATAGAGTTGCGCGATAAAACTTCGGAACTAGAAAATTATTATCAATTGCACGTTACTTTTGAAACGGTTGATTCAATGGGTGCAAACTTTATTAATTCATGTTTAGAAGCTATTGCTGAAGAATTTAAGAAAGATGATATTCAAATAGTAATGTCCATTCTTTCAAATTATGTTCCAGAATGTTTGGTGCGCGCTGAGGTAAGTTGTCCTGTGGATAGGTTGTATGGTGAAAATGCAGAATTGTTGGCACAAAAATTTAAACAAGCGGTGGATATTGCCAATGCTGAGCCTCATCGGGCAGTGACTCATAATAAAGGAATTATGAACGGAATCGACGCTGTAGTCATCGCAACAGGTAATGATTTCAGAGCAATAGAATCCGGTGCGCATGCTTATGCTGCCAGAAGTGGACGATATAAGAGTTTATCTAATTGTGAAATAAAGAATGGAATTTTTAAATTTTGGATTGAAATTCCATTGGCATTGGGAACCGTTGGAGGGCTTACGAGTATACATCCATTGTCTAAGTTTTCTTTAGACCTATTGCAAAATCCATCTGCAAGAGAATTGATGGAAATTATTGCAGTTGCTGGCTTGGCACAGAATTTTGCTGCTTTAAGAGCACTAACTACTACTGGTATTCAGCATGGACATATGAAAATGCATTTATCCAATATAATAAAGCAATTAGACGCAACGGAACAAGAAAAAACGTATTTGCTGAATTATTTTGCAAATAAGCAAGTGTCTCATAGTGCAGTTGTGGAGGCCTATAATAATTTGAAGAATAAGTAATTTTGTCATATTGAGCGAAGCGAAATATCTTTTACAAGATTCTTCACGATGTTCAGAATGACAGCAATCTATTATCATTGAAAAAATACTATAGTAACGGAAAATTATTATTATCTGCCGAATATCTGGTTTTAGATGGAGCAATGGCATTGGCAATTCCAACCAAGTATGGACAGGATTTGGTGGTAGAACCTATTAAAGAGCCAGTGCTTGTTTGGGAGAGTTATGATGTTGATAAAAATTGCTGGTTCCAAGCCGAATTTAGATTGCCAGAATTGAGAATTATAAATGAAACTTTTGATGCTAATTCTGAGGATTCAAAAGAATCCATTGCGCAAACGCTTCATAGAATATTACTAGCGTCAAGAGAAATGAATCCTAAGTTCTTAAATGAAACAGGTGGTTTATTAGTTAAAACAAATTTGTCTTTTCCACGAGATTGGGGCTTAGGAACATCCTCTACATTAATTAATAATATTGCCCAATGGGCTGATGTGGATGCGTTTTTATTGTTGCAAAAATCATTTGGAGGGAGTGGTTATGATATCGCTTGTGCTCAAAATGATAGTCCTATTACGTATCAAATTTTAAATGACAATTACAAAGTCGTTCCATTGGATTTTAAACCATCATTTGCCGATAAATTGTTTTTCGTTCACCTAAACCAAAAACAAGACAGTAAAAAGGGAATAAAAAGATATAGAGAACGAAATGATTTGGAATCAACTGCATTTACTTTGATAAATGAAATTACGGAGCAAATGATTCATTGTGAAGATTTGAAAAAATTTGAAGATTTGATTGTTCGTCATGAAGAATTAATTTCAGAAATTATTCAGAATAAACCTATAAAAGAAATTGTTTTTGGAGATTATTTTGGAGCGATTAAAAGTTTGGGTGCTTGGGGTGGAGATTTTGTTTTGGCAACGGGTAATGATAGTACTCCGGCTTATTTTAAATCAAAAGGCTTTGAAACAGTAATTCCATATAATGACATGATTTTATGAGTAAAATAATAATCATAGGCGGAGGTGCTGCTGGTTATTTTGCGGCGATTACGGCAGCAGAAGCGAATACTGAAGCAGAAGTGATGATCCTTGAAAAAGGAAAAAGTGGATTGCAAAAAGTAAAGATTTCGGGCGGAGGACGTTGTAATGTAACCCATGCTTGCTTTACACCAAGAGAATTGGTGGAGTTTTATCCAAGGGGTCAACGCGAACTCCTAGGTCCTTTTCATCAGTTTATGACAGGTGATACTATGGAATGGTTTGAAAATAGGGGAGTAGAATTAAAAATTGAAGACGACAATCGCATATTCCCTATGTCTAATTCATCGCAGTCAGTTATTGATTGTTTAACTGAGGGTGCGAATGGGGCAGGAGTTGAAGTGAATTTTCAGCAAAATGTTTCTACTATAGAGCCCATTGGAAATCAATTTAAAATTACAACAAGTTCAGATGTTTTTGTTGCCGACAAATTACTAATCGCAGCGGGAAGTAATCCAAAGGTTTGGGACTTATGTAGGTCTTTAGGACACTCGATTGTCGAACCTGTTCCATCATTATTTACGTTCAATATAAATGACCCCCGTTTAAAAGATTTAATGGGTGTTGCGGTTCCGAACGCAACGGTGAAGATCGTAAAAACAAAATTAGAATCTTCAGGACCATTATTAATTACACATTGGGGAATGAGTGGACCTGCAGTATTGAAATTATCTGCTTTTGGCGCACGTATTTTAGCAGATAAAAACTACCAATATAATGTTGAGGTCAATTGGTTATCTCGCGCTACAGAAAGCGTATTTAATGAGTTGAAAGAACTAAAGGGAAAACAACCAAAAAAAGAAGTATTAAAAAAATCTCCTTTTACTGATATCTCCAGAAGACTTTGGGAGCGTTTAGGTAATATTAGTGGCGTACAAGCTCAAAATCGTTGGGCAGATTTAAGCAATAAAACACTGCAAGAAATAGCAAGACAATTAACTAAAGGAGTTTTCAATGCCAATGGTAAAAGTACATTTAAGGATGAATTTGTTACTGCTGGAGGAGTTTCGTTAAAAGAGATAAATTTTAAACGATTTGAAAGCAAATTACACCCGAATTTGTTTTTTGCAGGAGAAGTGTTGGATATTGATGCCGTAACAGGTGGTTTTAATTTTCAAAATGCTTGGACGGGTGGATTTATTGCCGGAAATTCAATGGTCGATTCTTAAAAATTCGGCATTTATTAATCATTCCTCAATCAAGTATTTATCAAACCAATTTACAAATTCTTGTCGGTCTTCATTCATGTTTTGCCATCCATGATCTGCACCTGGTTTTATTTTAAGTATTAATGGGACACCAATACTATCGAATTTTTTTTGAAGATGCTGCGATTGCTGAAGCGGTACTACCTGATCCTTGTCTCCATGAATAATATATGTTGGAGCATCATCTATACTTACCAATTGAGCAGGAGAAACCTTAGTTATTACCTCTTTAAGTAATTTGGGATTAACTATTGGTTTGTATACTATATTAATAGAGTCAAATTCATGATAAGTCATGGCTCCTAAAACGTATGATTGAGCCAAAATTGGAGAATGTTCTAAATAATTCATATAAGCATTTGGTTGCCCCCAGTTTAAGAAGTCGGTTGGTGGATAAAAAACAGCAACCGCTTGCACTTTAGAAGAAACCCTTTTTAGAGGATTTTTTGAATTAAGATTTTTAATATCACTAGATGTATTTGCAACCAAAGATAAATGTCCTCCTGCGGAGCTTCCAGTAATTCCAATATTGTTTGGGTCAATGTTAAATTTTTCAGAATTGAAGCGTACGTATTGAACCGCGTGTTTAATATCCAAAGCAGCCTCTGAAATATCAAATCTAGGGTTTGAACTGTGAATTGTTACAAAAACAGTATATCCGTTTTCAAGAAATGGTTCTGCATTACTAATTTCATTTTCCAATTGCGAATAACCGGAATACCATGATCCACTTACTACCTGAATAATTCCTTTTTTATTTGCCTTTTCTGGTTTTAAAACTATCATTGTTAAAGCCATACCATGCTTTCTACTATAGATTACTTCTTCCTGTGAAAAAAGTGATTTTTCTTGTCCATGAAAGGTGATTGTTGAAAAACAACATAATAAGATAATCGCAAGTAATTTTTTCATAGCATTGATTTTTTTGAACAATTTAAGGATAATATTTTTTGTACCACTAACCAATTCTATAATTACTAAAGATACCTTCGATAAATTACTTTAAAGAAGAGGTTGAAAAAATGACTAATAATTGTATTGAGATCTAAGAGATAAAATGCTTTGTTTAATTAGTAATTAATTACTTCATTTTTAATGATTTTTATCATGATTTTTAACCATTTAGAGGGTTAATTTTATACATAATTTAAATGTATATATCATGAAAAAACGTGCTCCAGTATCAACAATAATGACAAGCGAAATAATAACTTTAAACACGACAGATAACCTGATGAAGGCCGAACAGTTGTTTAGAGAAAATAAAATCCGTCATATCCCTGTAGTAAGTGGTGAAAAAATTATCGGAATATTAAGTTATACCGATTTACTCCGTATCAGTTTTGCAGATTCTTTTAATGAAGACGAAAATACGGTCGATGCGGTTGTCTATAATATGTTTAGCATTGAACAAGTAATGGCTAAAAATTTGGTTAGTGTATCTTCTACTACAACTATTAAAGATGTGGCTCATATTTTAGCGAATAACGAATTCCATGCTCTACCCGTTGTGGATGATTGGAAGTTAGTAGGTATTGTAACAACAACTGACTTGATCAATTATTTATTAGATCAATTTTAAAATAAAAAAGGCTCCATTATGGAGCCTTTTTATTTAAATTAAGGAACAAATCAAATCCTAGGGTTGAATAGTCTTATTTTCCTATAGTTAAAATGTATTCTGCAACTGCCAACTTAGCTTCAGGTGATAAATGATTTTGAGGTGGCATTTCTGGATAATCCTCTCTTAAATTTTTAGGAGCACTCATGTATTCTACCATTGATTCTGGTCTATCTTTATAAATCATTTGAATAACTTCTACAGGAACTCCAATAAGTCTTTGGTTTACAGCATGACATCCAGAACAAACACCGTAATATGTGAACTCACCCAATTGCTCTTTTGTTATATCTCTATGTTCTGCCGGTTTATCTAATAAGAAAGATTTTACGCCATAAGAAGTTTCAATTTTAGGGTTGCCAAATTTACCAACACCAAAAGTTACATATCGATCTCGGTTTGCAATAGTACTACCAGTTCCACCGCCAATAGCCAACACATCAGGACCTCTGTCTTTAAATTGAGCCTTCATTAATAATTTTACCTCTCCAATTGGATTTTCGCCATTTCTAAACATATAGTTGTTTAAAACGGTTACATTATCTGGGTTTGGTTCAGATTCTGGATCTCTAGAAGCCTTTATGCCGCCGCTTTCAAAGTCAGTAATTAGAATACCAACATTATCGTTTCCTGTAATCATGTTATCCTCAATAATAACATCATCGGCAGCCATTACTAATATTCCAGTTCCTGGAGGAATTCCTGCTACTGTTGATCCTGGAGTAGCAAAATTTTCATGATTATTAGCATTTACAAAGTTGTTTCGTATAATAATATCATAAGTTGTTTTTATAGGTAACCCCGGAGTAATGAATGCTAAGATTCCACCGGCATTGTCATAAACATTATTGTTTTCTGCAATACAATGGCGCGAGTTTTCAAACTCGATACCTGCAACATTACCGAAAACTTCGTTATGTAAAACATCTATATTATCACACATTCCAACGTAAATGGCAGCATCTTCAATACCAGTTAACGTATTGTATTCAATTAGTCCATTTTTACCATATTGAGGGAAAATACCGTAAACACCAGTATCTATAACCCAGTTATTTCTTATTACAAAGTTATTTCCAGCTTGCCCCATAATTCCGTTACCCTTGTATTTAGTAATTTTGAATCCTTCAATATGAATACCGTTCCCTGAATATAAAAAGGCATCATTCAATTCTGTTTTACCATCTAAAGTTGGCCATTCGCCATCTTCAATAATACCTTGAAAAGTAATATCGTTTTTATCTACATATACTGTTTCGGAATACGTTCCAGGATAAACTCTAATTAAGTCTCCGGCATTTGCTTTTTTTACAGCATCCATTATTAAATCTCCATCCTTTACTTCAAAAATTTCTCCAGTAAATTCTTTCGCTTGTTTTAATACAGCTTCTCCTGCTCCCGCATTTCTATATAATGCGTTTTTGACCAATTGTGTTTCTGCAGTTGGGCTAAATAATTTGTAGCCTGCAAATATTCCTGTTCCTATAAATAATAGGGCAAAAAATATTCGTTTTCCAATCGATGGTTTTTTAGATGTTCCCATGGTTTTTGTTTTTATGAGTTGTTTTGTTTCGTTTTTAATTCTGAAGGTAAAACCTCCGGTATTCTTGGTTTAAAGGATTCGTCCGTTAAAGTCTTTAAAAAATCGACTAAGCGATCTAATTCTGTATCTGTTAAATTAGGTTCCCAAATATGCCAATGAATGAATAAATCTTCTCCTTCGGGCACGGCATGTCCACGTCCTTTGGTGTAAAATTCAACTGCTTCTCTAATTGTTTTGAATTTACCCGAGTGCATATATGGTGCTGTTTTTTCAATATTTCTTAAAGTAGGTACTTTAAAACCTGCTCTTCTAGATGGGTCGTTAAAAGTTATTTCCGCTCCAGGATCCAATGGTAATCCATCTGGTTCTGGAGTACCAATTACGGCTACTTGTTGATTTGTAAATAGCGGTGGTGTATGACATTCCGCACAACGCGCAACAAATGATCTAAAGATATTTAAACCTTTAATTTCGTTTTCATTCAATGCTTCATGATACCCATGTGCATATTGATCATATTTACTGTTTAATGAAATCAAAGAGGTTTCAAATGCTGCGATAGATGTATAAACTTCATGTAATTGAATACTATCATTATAATCTCTATTTGGAAAGGCCTCTGCAAATAATTCACGATATGTTTTGATTCCATTTAAGGTTTCAAACAATTGTTCTTCAGTGTTTCCCATTTCTTCTTCTGAATACAACGGACCTAACATTTGTTGTTCTAAACTACCTGCCCTTGCATCCCAAAAGAGACTTTTTAAATAACCAACATTCCAAAGTGTAGGAGAGGAGCGCTTCATTTTTGCATTATGTATTCCAGTTCCGAGAGCTTTGCCATCACTAAAGCCTTGGTTCGGGTCGTGACAACTAGCGCATGAGACAGAACCATCGCCAGATAAGGCTGGATCAAAAAACAAATATCTTCCTAAATCTATTTGTTGTGGGCTAAAACCTTCTCTTAATTTTGGTAAGCCAGATTTTAATCCACCAACACCTCTGTTCTCATAGGTATCGTAAACATATTGATCGTATAAATTACGAGCAACACATTCATTGTTTTCATTTAATTGAAATCCTGGAGGACAATTAGAATTTAATGTGATATCGTTAGAGTTACTTTTAACTTCAACGTATTCCTTTTCTTCATTACTCTTTGTATTTGAGCATGAAGTCATGAGAATCAAACTAATTGAAACCAATAAGAGTTGATATATGTTTTTAATTTTTCTCATTTTTTAAATTGTAAAATCAAGGAACTCTTTCAAATTTTGGAGTTCCTTGATTCTACGGTTCAATAATTATATTTGTTAATTACATTGCTTCAAAAGACAAATGGAACATTAACGTTGGGAATGTGTACAAATCAGGATGCGGTACAGCACCTATAGATAAGGCTACATTCATAGTTGTTTCATCAATACTTTTAATAATTGTAAAGGCATTTGCATCTTTAAACCCGAAATAATCACCAGTAATTAATCTTTGATGTCCAGTGAAGTTTGCCTGATAAGGTGCTCCTGTTGCTGGGTCAGTAGCCATTACAGAAAAATCTTCTTCATCTATACTCCAAGTTGCATCAGTTGCAGGAGTATATAATACATTTGCCAATGGTACCAAATTTGGATCCCAAGAGACTTCTCTTATATCAGCACCTCTTTCAAAATTAGCATAAATTAATCCCATTAAACTGTTTCCATCTTTATTGTCTATTACATATCTACCATCATAAATAAATGTAAACGTATCCTCGTAAGAAGCACCTAACCCTACAGCATGTAATAAATTATCTATAGAAGGTTGAAAAATAGATAAACTATTTTCAACACCACTGGCTCCTTCAATACCTGCAGTATATGCCGCTTTCAATCGCCAAGATTTTCCTTCTGGTTTGGCTGGTCCGCCAGTTAAAAGAATTTCTAACGATGGCAAAATGGTTACAGTTTTTGTTTCAGTAAAAGAACTTCCAGAGCCTACAGCTGTAAGACTTACTTCATAATCTCCGGCTGCTGCATAAGCATGGACTGGATCTTCTTCTGTACTTGTGTTTCCATCACCAAAATCCCAAGAAAAAGAATCAGTATCGTCAGAGACTTTTCCATTAAATGTTACTAAAGAACCTTCAACCAAAAATTGAAAGTCTGATAATGGTTTGTGCATGACCATATCATCATCGTCATCATCACATTGTACCAATGCTAATGACAATATGGCTATAAATAGTAATTTAAATGATTTCATATTTTTAAATTTTTTCATGGTTGTCATTTTAGTTTTTATCCCACCAAATTGGTGTATCAATTTTATTGGCACCTTGTCTATTAATAGCTTCGGAAGCATTTGTTCCGTTAGAACTCATTTCAAAGGAACTATATAAAAAACGCGTAGGTAAAATTCCATTTGTAGCACCTTTCTCCAAATCAGGGTCTGTTCTTTGTTCAATAACAGGATACCCAGTTCGTCTAATATGACTCCAACCTTCGAAATAATTTGGTGTTAAAGCAATCCACATTTGTGTCCCTAATTGCTCTTCTTGCTCATCAACTGAACCAGTAAGTGTAGCAGTTGGGCTTGCCAAGAACGTTGTGATTTCTGCAGCATCTATATCCCACTGTTCTAAGGATGCTTCAATTCCCATTCTGTATAAGTTATTAGCCTCTGTTGGATTATTATCATAAATCAATGCAATTTCTGCTCTAAGGAAATATATTTCTGAAGCCGTCATTAGGAAAATTTTACTGTCTTTTGAAGAAAGTGGAATTCCCATATCTGACTTACTTGCAAAATCTGATTGACCAAAAGCCTCATCATTCAATCCGTTTTTCTGACCTGTGTAATTTCCATTCCCGTCCTTTTCAACAAAAACTGATAATCTAGGATCTGCAGTTCCTTCTAATTGACCAATAAACATTGTAGACATTTTAATAGAAGGAAATCCTGTTCTTCTTCCATACCATGCATTTCCTTGTCCTTCAGTTTCTATCATATAAGCATTATGTGCATTGTCTTCCATTAAAGGTTCCGATAAACAAAGCGCTACTACTTGTTGAGATAGTGTTGGATTTACAAATCTCATTCGCATTGCCAAGCGCAAACGCATTGAGTTTGCCATACGTACCCATCGATCTAAATCATTATCAAAAACAGGATCAGAGTCTGGGTATCCCATTGCTGGATCAGCCGTTTTCAGAACATTTATACTTTGTGATAAACGATCAATTAGGTCGTTATAAATAAATTCTTGTGTATCGTATTTTGGTGTTAAGATATCTTCTGTTTTTCCTTTGCCACCTTCGGTATAAGGAACTTCTCCAAACCCATCAGTAATTCTGGCAAATCCCATGGCAGCAACTACATCAGCAATTGCATAGCGGACAGGGTTCGCCGTTTCTGGTTCAGATGTTAAAACAAGAACTTCTTCAATATGTTTTATAACACCACTATACATGCCATTATAAATTCCATTGTAATTTCCATCAAAACCGTCAGTATATTGATCTGGTTGTCTTGCTGTACTTCCGGCTACATAGTAATGGCCATATTGCCCAGCAAATCTATATGAACCTTCATCTAAGGTTCCATTAAATAAACTTCTAGCCGCATTGGCAAATAACGGTGCGTCATCTATACTTGTAACGTTGTTTGGATTTTCACGAACATCTTCTAAAGTGTCTTCACAAGATGTTACTACGAATCCAACCAATAAAACAACTAAAACCTTATATGCTATATTTTGTAATTTTTTCATCTTAGTTTATTTTAAAAGTTTAGTCTTAAATTAATTCCATAAGTCCTAGTTGATGGTAATGAAGCATGTTCTAACGCGGTTGCGGTTGGACTACTTCCATTACTTGCATCAGGATCTAAATCACCATTCGGATTGTAGATAAAGAACAAATCTCTTCCTACTGCCGAAACCGTTGCACCTTGGATACCTACACTGTTCAATGCCTTTTTAGGTATGTCATAAGAAATTACCAATTCTTTAAATTTCACATTTGAAGCATCAAAAATTAAATCTTTTCTGATGTTGCTAACGAAATTATTGGTGTAATTTTTAAGTAAAGGACTGATTGGCACTGTGTTTTCAAACCCAGTGTTTTCATTAATTCCTTCTTCGATAATTCCAGTTTCTCTACCTTCAAGTGAGGTAGCGTCCGTTCCAAACATTTGTCGGTAACCTCTTCCCCAAGAGAAGAATTCACCGCCGCTTTGATAACTGATTAAAGTTCTAACTGAGAAGTTTTTGAAACTAAAGTTATTAGAAATACCTCCATAAAAATCTGGGTTGATTGACCCTAGTTTAATGCGTTCTCCAGGTTGCGCCAATCCTTCATCAGTAATTAGTTTTGTTCCAAAATTATCTCGTAAATAATCCAATCCGTAAATTGTTCCAAATTCCTCCCCTGGTCTTGCTTCTATAGAAACACCCATTAAAGAATTAAGTGTAATGCTTTCTAAGGACTCATCAATACTTTCAACAGTTGATTTACTTTTGGTAATTGATAATCCCATGTCCCATGTAAACTTGTCATTCTGAATAGGAACAAGGTTTAACTGTGTTTCAAACCCCTTGTTTTTGATAGAGCCAGCATTGGTTGTATAAGAAGAGAACCCTGATGATCCAGAAATTGGAACAGCCATAATTTGATCTTCTGTTAAGGTTTCATAATATGTAAAATCTAAATGGATTCTATTGTTGAAGAATCCAAGTTCTGTACCTACTTCCCAAGAATGAGAAACTTCAGGTTTTAAATTTGGATTTGGTAATGACCCCGGAATAGAGGCCACGGTATAATCTAACGTTCTTGCTTGATCTATGCTATAAGATGATTGTGTTCTATAAGGGCTTGTGTCATTACCTACTTTAGCATAAGATGCTCTAACCTTTCCTTTATTGAAGGTGTCAGATTCAATTCCGAAGAATTTAGAAAATAGGAAACTTAGATTTTCTGAATGGTACCAGTATGAATCATTATCTGCCGGTAATGCAGATGAATTATCATTTCTAATTGTCGCATCTAAATATACATAACCACCATAACTTACTTGACCAAGACCATAGAATGAATACACAATTTTTTCCCATTCGTAATCAGAATCTCCCACAACAGCATAGTTTGAGATTCGATAAAAATCGGGAACTTTTTCATCGCTTCCCCAAACACTTATTGAACTACCACCATCAGAACGGTAATTAGCACCAACACTTGCGGTTACATTGAAACCAGAAAAATCCTTAGTATAGGTTCCTAAAATATCAGAGTTCCATGAAGTGCTTTTACTGCTAGAATTAGAATAACCTCCAAGTCCGTTGTATTGCGCTTGTGCACCTGCTGCTGCATGAGTAGTGAAGTCTGTAACTACATAGTTTAAACCTGTCTTACCAGTAATGTAGAAGTTGTCAGAAACATCCCATTTTGCAGAAAATGCTCCTTGAAAGCGATCTCTATTATCTTCATTGTACACATTTTTTAGTGCCCAATACGGGTTGTTAAATGTGTTGTCTAAGTTCCATTTTATTTCATTTCCGTCGGCGTCAACTATGTTGTTTTTTGCATCTTCTAAGCGAACATCTCTAGGCATTAAGGCTAGTTGAAGTGCGGTATTTGCAGCTCCTTCTCCTAATTCCGGTCTGTTCTTCACTTTAGACTTGATATAAGTTACTTTCCCATCTATCTTTAATTTGTCAGATAAATTTGACGATGCTCTAAAGTTAATCGTGTTTTTATCTAATGTATTGTTAGGGATTGTTCCGTCTGTATTTTGGTTTGTTATGGAAACTCTAAATGAACTCTCGTCTGTATTTCCTTCAAACGCTACTCCGTTTGTAAATGAGTAACCAGTTTGATAAAATTCTTTGTATGGGTTGCCATCTCTTGGAGAAAACACATCATCATTTCCTAACCAATTTACATAATCTTGTCCCTCCATTTTTGGTCCGTAACTCCAAGAACTTGGATAGTCTAAGTTCGGTCTTCCATCACCTCCAATAGGCGAGAAAGCGCCGAAAGCACCCATCCCATATTCGTTTTGTAATTTTGGAGTTAACATTATTTCAGTCACATTAAAAGAAGAGTTTACCGTAACTCCAATTCCATTTTGAGTTGTTCCTGATTTTGTAGTAACTAAAATTACACCATGCATACCTAAAGATCCATAAGCAGCCGCTGCTCCTGCACCTTTTAATACAGTTATAGAGGCTACATCTTCTGGGTTTATGTCAGAAAGTGCATCACCACGATCAATTCCTCCGTTTGGATTTCCACCACTACTGCTATTAGAAACTGGAATACCATCAATTACAACCAAAGGTCTGTTAGAACCATCAATAGTTGTAACTCCTCTTAATAAAATTCTTGAAGAGCCATCTACACCTGTATTACCTTGTGTGATTTGAAGACCCGAAACCTTGCCTTGTAAGGAATTCATTACGTTATTTTCTTGTGCAACTGCAAACTCTTCTGGTTCGACCTGTTGAACAGAATACCCTAAAGAAGCCTTGTCTCTTTCAATATCCAAGGCTGTAATTACAACTTCGTCTAAACTTTGTGCATCTATCTCTAATTGCACGTTTATTATTGATTGAGATCCTACAAGAATTTCTTGAGTTTTGTAACCTAGAAATGAAAATACAAGTATGGTGTTTTCGTCAATCCCGCTAATTACGTAATTACCGTCAAAATCGGCAGGGACACCTTTTTCGGTTCCCTTTACATTTACGCTCACTCCGGGTAGAGGATCCTTAGTTTCTTGATCTAGAATCTGTCCAGAAACTGATTTTTGAGAATAACTTGCAATGGAAAAAATAATTGCAAATAGTGTTAGTAATAGTTTGTTCATAAATTTAATAATTTTTTGATTATTAATACTGGTTTTTCCGGTTGAGGAATTCTCTATTTCAAAGCACTTTTTTTATTGATTTAACTAGAAATTAAGTTAAATTTTCACAAACCGACCGTTCGTTCGGTTGCAATATAAAATTTTTTTTTGTTTAAAATAAAATTAAGAAAATAAAAAATAAAAATTTAACTATTGGAAATCACTTACCTTAAGCAACTTAGTTATTTGAAATCCTATAGTGATGTTATTCTGTGCAGATAAACGAAAGAAAAGAATCAAATACCAATTTGTACCTTTTAAGTAAAACGTCTTTTACGTTGTCTTTAAGTGTTGAATGATGCACAGCGACACCTTCAATTAATCCGACAATCTGAAGCGTGATTGTTTTAATATCAAGATCAGATTTAATTTGATTGTTTGAAAACCCATTAGTAACTATACCCTCAACAGTTTTTCTAAATTCAGCAACGGCTTGTATTGTTTGCCCTCGAATTGCTGTGTTTTTTTCGCTTTCTAATTGAAAACTAAAATAATTCCGAATTGGATAGTCAGAATATTTTGAAATATTCTCAATATTATGAAATAATTCAGCCACGTAATAATATAAAACTTCAATATCCTTTTTAAAATTTCCCGAATTAAAATCTACGCCATCCGGCTGTAACAGTTCAAAATAATAGGTTTCTAATGTTGCCGCGTAAATTTCTTCTTTACTTTTAAAATGATGGTAAATGGCACCTTTAGACAATTTGGTAACATCCATTATGTTAGTAATAGTTACTTCTTTAAACCCTTTTTTTAAAAAAAGTGAGAATGCAACACGGATAATGTTGTCTTTACTGTCAAAAGATTTTTTTGCCCCCATGGGTTTTGAAAGATTTTAATTAAAAATGACGGTCGGATGTGATTTTTAACTAAGAAACTAGAAGATGTTAAAACTATATAAAAAGATTGGAATAATAAAATAACTATGCTGAATTGTATCAATCAACAATTATTTCATCAGCAAAAATCCAAGACTTTGTGCCAGCCGCATGATGCCAATACGGAGGCTGCTTCATGCTTTTTGCAAAAACTTTTATATATCTTGTCTTAACTTCATTAGTACTTAAATCAAAATATTTAATATCATTTACCTTACTCCTTTTTATGAGGGGAGAATCATTTTTAACGGTACCAATAGGTTTAAATATTTTTCCATCATTAGAAATTGAATAGGTTACATCAATAGGGAAAAAGACAACATGATTGGTCACTTGTAAAAATGCAGTGGAGATAGAACTAATTGGCATTTCTTGCCCTAAATCCACAATTGCTTCCATGTGATTTCCTTCAAAACCTAACCAGTTTGCATAGAAACTATTACCTCCGATGGCACCATCTGTTAGTACTTGTGGATTTTCATTTGCGTACTTTTTTGGCTTTTTAAGTAAGATTACCTTTTTACCTAACGCTTTATTTGGTTTCATAGCAACCTCTAACGCAATGTTATAATTGTTAACATATTCCTGAACCGTAAAGCCCATTTCATTCATTAGTGATATGTTTTCATTTTTACAAGTTTTGTAAAAATTGGCCAGTTCTTCTTTAACTAAAGGATTAATTTGTGGATTGTCATCAGCATCTTTATTAACTAATCTAAATTTAGAAGAAATACTTTTTTTACAAGCCTCTAAAATGGCATAAGATACTCCTAGTTTTGCAGAATTTACACGTTGAATTAAATCATCGTTGTATTTCACTGCGTTTGTGGCCTTATTAAACAATTCATTGTATTGTTCTAGTAAATCCGAGTTTAAGTAGGAGTCAAAAGCCTGAGACGGATCGCCATATAAAAACAAAAAGAAATCAGGGTCCTCGTTAATTTTTGCATGGATTAAATCTATATATTCTTTAATATAAATACCTGCTTCTTTATAATAGCCATTTGTAAATTCAGAAATTAAATCATCCATTTTTAAGTTTGGGTTCCATAGCAATTTGGCCATAACATATGATCGAAGTTCAAATAATTCACTCGGATTATTGCTATGTTGTTCAAATATCCATTTGGTATTATTCTCCTTAAAAAAGGAAATGTTTGGTTCGATGGTATGAAGATTTGGAAATGGAGCTAAGAAATTTGTAAACTGAGTGGTATAATCCCATATTCTAATATTATCAGTCAATTTCCCCCATCCTTTTAAATCTTTAGAAAAATCAGTACATTTTTCTTCTATAGAACCACTTCTATCGCATTCAATAGTACATAGTGTAATTAAAACATTCGGTAGTGGTTTGGTTTTACATGGCTTTCTTGTGTACTGATACGCAAGAGTTGATATGGTTTTATCTGGAAAGTCGGCCGCCACCTTATTTACAAATTGAATCATAGTTCCTGAAGGACTCCCTTCTTCAAAATCAATGGCTTTACAGTTTTGACATAAACAATGTTGTTGATTATCGTCTTGACTAACAGAAACAACTGACGAATTTGGATAATTCTTAAAAAGAGAGGATACAGAGTCCTTAACAATATCTAACACTTCAGGGTTTGTTAAACACAATTGTGTTGGAACTCTTTTTCCATTTCGCAATGCAAAATAATCCGGATGTTCCTCAAAGAATTTTTCTTCAGGTAAAAATTTATGAAATGTATGAACTCTAGCTGAAGGTGCATATTTAGGGAATGCTAGCGTAGTTACTTTATGTTTATTAGCAAAAGATTCATTCTGATAAAATAAGCGAGAATGAACTGTTCTTGTCGTTATAGGCGGTGTGTAAAAATATGACTCAAATTGCGCTAGTTTTAGTTCCTTTAAAGGAGGGGTATCTTCAGCTGTGGGAGAGTACCATTTACAATTTAAATATACCTCTAAAAATTCATAAACCCCATTTTGTAAAGCCTCCTCATTCCATCCACTAATAACAATATTTTTGTCGATTGATTCAATTTGGATTTGATCTTTTTGCTCAGGATTCGTTTTTAAATAAATGTAATTTTTATTTGAGGGCGCTTCATTATTCTTGACAATTGGAATACGGACATCGGATATTTTCTCAATGTAAAATTGAAGTTGTTCACCCGCCTTTTGAATTTTATTCGATGCGTCTATTGGCAGTACTATTTCATAATCGGTATGTCCATTATTAACTAAGGTAATTGAATTACTAGTACAGGAAAGAACTAAAACGAAAAGAAGATTATAATATATAATTTTACCTAGGTGTCGTTTAGTTTTCATCGTATTAATAAGTTTAGTTGGTTTCAGTATAAAAAACCTGCTGAAGAGCTGGCCTGATATTTAAATTATACAAGTTTCTATTAGCTCTTGTTGGATATACACGATTAGACAGAAAAATGAATACCAATTCATGTGTAGGGTCTGCCCAAACAAACGTTCCAGTAAATCCACTATGTCCAAAACTTTCTGGGCTCACTTCTGGTGCTGGGTAAGCCTCAGATAATGGAAGTTCTGAATTGTTTAGAAGGGGTTTGTCAAAACCCAATCCTCGTCGATTGTCATTTTCTGGATATTGAACTGATGTAAATTCTTTTACCGTCTTCTCTCTTAAATATTGTTTTCCATTGTAGTGCCCATATTGCATTAGCATTTGCATAATTACAGCTAAATCATTGGCATTTGAAAAAAGACCAGCATTGCCCGATACGCCACCAAACAAAGAAGCGTTTTCATCATGTACATAGCCATTAACCGTTGTATGACGGAATAATGTATCTTTTTCGGTTGGAATGAAAGATTGATTTGATTTCTTTGCTTTTGGATTGTAGGTTAAACTATTTAGTCCTAAGGGCTCGTAAAAGTTTTCGGATAAATAGTTGGTGTATTCGGTACTGGTAATGTCGGTTATTATCTGTGGATAAAGTAAAAAGCTCAAGCCGGAATACACATATTTCTTATCGTTTTTAACCGTTGATTTATTAATTTTTCGATAAATTTTATTGTGAAAATTTTTATTGATGTAAAGACTGTCATTTACTTGTTGATTGTATTTTTTAGAATAGGATGTTCTTATATATCGATGCTTTGGCTTACCCTTTTTTAACACTTCTGCTAAAAAGACAATGTAAGATTTAAGCCCTGCTTGATGGGCTAAAATTTCTCGAAGAGTTAAGTCTTTTTTGGATTTATCGTTCATCCAGGGCTCCCAAAAATTATAAAAAGGAATATCCAAGTCCATTCTTCCTTCTCCTACTAATTTCATGATTGGAAGCGAGGGACCTAATACTTTAGTAACAGAGGCAAGATCATAAACATCATTCAAATTTACTTTTTTAACGCTATCATAAGTATGAAAACCATAGGCTTCGTGAAAAACAATTTTTCCTTTTTTTGCAACCAAAACCTGAGCTCCGGGAAAGGCGTTATTCTCAATTCCTAAAGTCATCATAGAATCGACCTTAGAATAAATTTTTACCGAATCTAATCCAACATCACTTAGACTACCATATGTAAGTTTAGTTGAAGATTGCCCAAAAAAATTCACGGCGAATAGTAATGATAACGAAAATAAGGTGATATTATTTCTAAGTTTATTCATAGTTTATATATGCAGAAACCAGCAAAATGTTAAATTTTTCAGCTGTCATTTAATGATGAAAATCTTTTTATGCTATTTTAATATGATGTTTAAATTATTTCCATTTACCAATTCATTATGACTTATAAAGAAATCCGACTTCTTTCCATTCAATTCTATTTTATCAATTGTTCCAGTACCTTGTTTGGTAATTGTAATAGAATTATTTTTATAATATTCAGTATCTAATTCAATTGTTACTTTATCAAAAACTGGCTTGGTAACAGTATACACAGGCTTGCCGGGTACAATAGGGTAAATCCCCATCATACTGTACACCAACCAAGAACTCATGGTACCTGTGTCGTCGTTTCCAGGAATTCCATTTGAATTATTTTTATAATGTGTTTTAACAAGATTGCTGACATGTTTTTGAGTTCTGTGTTCTTCACCCTTTATATAATTAAACAAATATGGATAACCTATATCGGGTTCATTGGCCATGTCAAATTGCTTGTTGCTAAATACTTTCTCTAACTGATTTACAAAGTCTTTTTTGCCACCCATTAACTTAATGAGTTCAGGGGTGTCATGAGTTACCATAAAGGTGTATTGCCAAGAATTTCCTTCTATAAACGCTATGTTTTTGACAAAATTGGCGCCGGTATCTGGGCTAAATGGTTCATGCCAAGTTCCATCTTTACTTCTAGGTCGTAAAAGGTTAAACTCTTTGTCAAACAGTTTTCTATAAGTGATAGAGCGCTTGTAAAATCGTTTCGCGTCTTCTTCTTTTCCTAATTCATTTGCGAGTTGCGCAATTGCAAAATCAGCAATATTAAATTCTTGTGTAATTGAAACAGCACCACTCTTTGTAGATTTTTCTGTGATATAACCTCTTTCTAAATATTCCTTTAATTCTTTACGAACGGGATTGTTTTCAATTTGATCAGCACTTTTAAGCATGGCTTCATAGGCTTTATTTACATCAAAATCTTTAATGCCTTTTAAATAGGTGTCGGCTATTACAACTGCCGCTGGATCACCAACCATTGTAAATGTTTCAGTCGAGTTTAATTCCCATTTCGGAAGCCATCCGTTTTCGTCATACATCTGTAACATGGTTTTTATCATATCCGATTGTTGCTTCGGAAAAATTAAAGATAACAGTTGATGTGTGTTTCTATAGGTATCCCATAATGAGAAAACAGTATATCGAGTTCCGTCGGTATTGGCAACTTTGCCCGTACCAATTTCTTGATAATCGCCATTTATATCATTAAATGTGTTTGGATGTATTTGTGTATGATATAGTGCACTATAAAAAATAGTTTTATCTTCTTCAGTTCCACCTTCAACCTTTATTCTGGATAGCGTTTCATTCCATTTGTTTTTGGTTTCGATTCTTACATCATCAAAGGATTTATTCATCGTTTCTTTTTCAAGGTTTTCTCTGGCATTTTCAATACTAACATACGAAACTCCAAGTTTCACTTCAACGGTGTTTTTCTCTTTAAAATTATAAGTAAAGAATGTTCCAATACTATCACCAGCAATCATTTTAGTGTTGGTATTCATGATTCTGGTTTTTCCGTTATATCCCATCCATTGTGCTTCTACACCATCGTATTTTTTGGGTGTATTCCAAGTTCCAAACTCATCTGCGGGTTTTGAAAATTTAGCAACAAAATAAACGGGATAGGCATTTTCTGGACTGTTGTAGCAAAACGAACCTACCGTTCTC
Organism: Bacteroidetes bacterium MedPE-SWsnd-G1; assembly: GCA_001874265.1. GTDB lineage: Bacteria > Bacteroidota > Bacteroidia > Flavobacteriales > Flavobacteriaceae > Urechidicola. The sequence goes on from MPDD01000016.1 coordinate 34,522, forward strand.
ATTCCTTCAATTTCTGTGTCCGAAACTATTTGTACCATGGCGCCAGATTCATTGGTTAATCCAAGCCCTAGGTTCAATAAAATATTAGATTTTCCTTTCGGAAATGTATACCGACTAATTCCAACTCTTTTAGATGCCGTAAGTTCTGTTTTTACGTTGTACTTGTCAATATCTACGCTGTAATAGCCAGGATCGGCATTTTCATTTTTGTACGTAGACCCATATTTAAGATGATTGGTTTCTAAGTTACCTGTGGTTGGCATTAACAACAACACACCTAAATCTGGGCAGCCAACTCCACTAAGATTAACATGACTGAAACCGGTTAAAAAAGTATTTGTATGTTCGTATGGGGTTGAAAACCATTGACTATCCTTGTCAAATTTATTTTGTTTTCCCGCAGCATTAAATGGTGTTAAATTAACCATTCCTCTTGGAGCGATTGGCCCTGGATTTGTGGTTCCATAATTAGAGGTGCCGATAAATGGGTTTACGTAATCAGTTAATTCTTGCGCATTACAAACAAATGCTGCAGCTAATAGAAGTATGATCGAAATGGAAAATTTATTCATTTTAAATTTACTTTTTAATGGGCTGATGGTTACTCAGTGAATAGGGAGCATTTTCTGGTTTTGAAGCCCATTTTTTATTTGGAGAGCTATCCATTCTAAAATTTATTTGACCTCCATTTTGAACATCGTCAAATTTTAAGAAACTATTTTCTTGAGGCCTTCCATTTAGGGTAGCATCTTGGATGTAATAATTTTGTTTTGAGTTGTTTTCTGCCGAAACGGTAAAAGTATTTCCGTTTTGTAGATGTAACGTTGCTTTGTCAAATAAAGGACTTCCAATCACATACTCATCAACTGCAGAGGTTACAGGATAAAACCCTAAAGAACTAAATACATACCAAGCAGAGGTTTGTCCATTATCTTCATCACCACAGTAACCATCTGGAGTTGCTGAATATAATTTAGTTAAAACATCACGAATCTTTTCTTGCGATTTATAGGGTTGTTGAGCGTAATTATACAAATAGATCATGTGTTGAATTGGTTGATTTCCGTGTGCATAATTCCCCATGTTTACAATTTGCATTTCTCTAATTTCATGAATGGTAAATCCGTAGTAAGAATCATCGAATTCTGGAGCCATTTCAAAAACTTCATCTAATTTATTTACAAAACTATCACTACCTCCCATTAAGTCTATCAACCCTTGAACATCATGAAAAACGGACCACGTATAATGCAAACTATTTCCTTCTGTAAAAGCGTCTCCCCATTTTAAAGGATTGAATGGCGTCATAAAGTTGCCATCATTATTTTTACCACGCATCCAATTGGTTTCTGGATCGAATAGGTTTTTATAGTTTAGAGATTGTTCATAATATTTATGTGCTATTTCTTCTTTGCCCAGTTTTTCAGCCATCTTAGCAATGGTAAAATCAGCAAATGCATATTCCAACGTACGTGCAGCATTTTCATGAATTCCAATATTGTAAGGCACAAAACCTAGTTCATTATATTCATCTATTCCCGCTCTTCCAACAGAGTTTACTGGCCTACCTTCAGATTCAGTAGCGTTTTTAAGCATGGCCTCTAATAAAACTTCTGCATCCATATTGTCTACACCCTTTAAGAAAGCATCGGAAATAATTGGGGCAGAGTTGGATCCGATCATGCAATCTCTATGTCCTGGGCTAGCCCATTCTGGTAACCAACCAGATTCTTTGTAAGTATTAGCCAAACCGTCCATTATTTTACTATTCAATTCTGGATACATCATATTAAAAAATGGAAATACCGCTCTAAACGTATCCCAAAAACCATTATCAGTAAACATATAGCCAGGTAAAACTTCTCCGTTATAAGGACTGTAATGAACAACTTCATTATTTTCATCGTATTCGTAAAACTTTCTTGGAAAAAGTAAAACTCGATACAGACAAGAGTAGAAAGTTTCAATATTGGCAGTATTAGAATCTTCAATTTCTATTCTGCTCAATTCTTTTTCCCATGCTTGCTCGGCTTTTGCTTTTGTTTGTTCAAAAGAGTCAGTCCCAATTTCTCTGTCTAAATTTAATTGTGCCTGTTCTGGGCTTATGAATGAAGAAGCCACTTTTACATGTACTTTTTCTCCTTTCTTTGTTTTAAACCCTATTATCGCACCAACATGATTCCCTTCATTGTCAGTTGAGTTTTCAATCAATTTCCAGTCATCTCCCCATGTATGATTCAATTCAAAATCCTTGTCGAATTCTGCAACAAAATAATTGTGAAAATTATCTGGAACCCCACCGCTATTGTTTCTGCAATACCCAATAATTTTTCTTTCTTTAGGTAAAATTTTTACCATAGAACCTTTAAAAAAGGCATCGAGCATTATGTAAGATTCATCAGATTCTGGAAAGGTAAATTTAAAATGTGCCGCTCTTTCGGTTGGAGAAACTTCAGCAGTAACATCATAATCTGCCAAGTACACCTGGTAATGATGAGGTTTAACAGTTTCCGCTTTATGAGAAAACCATGAACCTCTTTCATCTTCCTTATATTTTAATTTTCCAGTTGTGGCCATAAAGGAAAAAGCAGCGTAATCATTAATCCATGGGCTAGGTTGATGTGTTTGCTTGATACCTCTAATTTTATTTTCATCATATTTATAGGTCCAGCCATCACCCATTTTGGAAGTCATTGGTGTCCAAAAATTCATTCCCCAAGGAGTTGCAATTGCTGGGTAGGTATTTCCGTTTGAAAGGCTAAAACTAGAATCGGTTCCCATTAGTGGGTTTACATAATCTACTAAAGATTGAGTAGTTGATTCGATCTTTTTAGTCTCTATTGTTTTATCACAAGCAATAAAAAGGGCTAGAATTAAATATCCTATAAAGTGTAATTTGAATTGTTTCATTAAGTTGATTCTAATATGATGTTAATGTAGCATTATTTCGTCTACGAATATCCAAGGTTTGTCTCCGGCAGCAGGATGCGATGAGGGTAACTTTTTTGGATTACTAACTATTATTTTAAAAAATTGTGATTTGGTTTCGGGAATTTTTACAACGAAACGATTTATATGGCCAATAGCGGATGGTCCTAGGCTTTTAATTTTTGTACTTCCTAAAAATTTATAAGGTCCTTGCTTGGAGTTGGAAGTGTATAAAGAGATTTTATTTGGATATAAAATGTAATTGTTGAAGTTTTCTAAGCAATTCACAGATAATGAAGAAATAGACTTTTGCTCTTTTAAATCTACAATAGCTTCAATATCTAATCCGTTAAATCCAGTCCATTTTCCATCTCTAAAATTTAGAGATCCTTCTTCAAAATCAAATAGTTTTGCAGCACCCGGATATCTTTTATCGGGATTAACTTTTAATGAGAAATCTTCAATTTGTACTCCGATTTTAGAAAAACTCCGATTTAATGTTTCGCTTGGTAACCAATTGTTTTTATATACGCGTGCCATTAAATAAGCACCTTCTTTTAAAATTATTGGCTTTGTATATAATTCCGAATGTTCATTAGGTTGTGTGCTGTCCAATGAATATCGAATTTCTGCACCTCTCATTTTTGTTTCTAAACGAATAGAAATAGTATCAACAAAAAGGGTTTTTTCCGTGTTTAAAACGGGCTTTTTTAGGGCTACTTTTTCTACAAATCCATCAAAAACACCATTGCTTATCGATACATTAAATTCTTTTTCCATATTACTCACATCACTACTAGCAATTTCTGAACTCCATGTATAAATCTTTGGAATAGGATTGTTTTCTAAAAGATCTTTTAACCCATTTAAAGTAATTTTAGTATTGTACAGGTTGAGAAACTCCAAATCTTCTAGATTGGTTATTGCTGATAAGGTTTTATCTGTAATATCCGTATTATCGAGCCTAAGTCTTTTTAAATTTGAGAAACGTTCTAGATTTTCTAACATGTTATCTGAGATTCCAGAATTGTTTAAGTCTAATTCAACAATTTGTTCGCCAATATTGTTTAATTTTTTTAGGTTTGCTTTCGTTGCGTTTTTTTCTAAAAATTTAACGGTTAATTCGGGTTTGTTGGGAACAATAGAAGTAACACTAAAGCCCGATTCCTGAACTTTTGAAATGTCGGAATCCGATGCAAATGGAATTTTCTTTTTCTCGAGTACAAGAAATTTTGTTGCAATTCGTTTTAAAGTATCATTAATAGGTAGTGAATGGATTTTAGCCTGAAAGTCTGCATTATTACGAATCCAATATTTTAACACCCATAATTCGTCTTTAGTAAGTTGAGGTTTTCCTTCAGGCGGCATATGAGTATCGTCTGTAATTGGAAGTAAAGCACTGGAATATATTAGGCTTTCAAACGGATCATTTGGGTGAAGAACAATTCCGCTTTCACCTCCTTTTAAAATGGTTTCTTTCGTTAGAAGTGATAAATCTCCTTTCTTTTTGGTTGAATTATGACACTGTATACATTTGTCATCTAAGATTTTGTACACAACATTTTCGAATATTTTTAAACTATCAACCTCCAAAATCAAAGGTTCTTCTTCTGGTGCATAAGCGTATTCTGTAATAAAATTTTCACCATGTGTAAGGACACTTCCATAATGTCCTGCTGCACTTAAACATGCAATTGTTAAAACAAAAAAGGGAAAGAAAAGCAATCTTGTATTCTTTTGAGTGGATTTACTCATAAAGAATAAGACGATAATCATAACCGCTGCTGCAAATCCTAAATAAAAATGAAAGTCGAGTACGGATTCATCATAACCTCCTTCTAAGGATAAAAAATAACCTAGTAAACATGTTAATACTGCAAATACAGCTGAGAACCCTAAAGAATAATGAACTGCCTTATGTTGGTATTGTTTTTTTAATCGTCCAACAATATCTAAATAAAATGTTATTAAAAGGGCTCCAATAGGTAGATGTAAAATCAATGGATGAAACCGGCCTAAAAATAAAATTAGTCTAGAGGGTTCCGCAGTATCGCTATTTGCAAATGTAGAGATAGAAATAACCCCTATTAGAAATGTGAGAATATATTTTTTCAGCATCTATTTAATAATTAATTAAAAATCCACTCATCCATAAACAACCAGCCTTTTTTTCCTTTGCCTTCGTGCCATGATGGGATTTCAGATTCATTTTCTATTTCTAATTCAATTGCAAGTACGGATTCTTCTATTGGTATGTTTAGTATTTGTATTGAAGAATTTACATTTTTTTCTAAGGACTTTAATTCAGTAATTTCTTTTGAAATAAAAGTGTTTCCATCCTTTGAAATGGAAATTTTGATTGATCTAGGAGGAAAAATCCATGAGCCAGGACTAGATAAATATCCTAAATCAATTGATGAAATATCTGTAGGCTTTTCAAAATAGACTGTGGCATGTGCTTTATTATCAAACCCTAACCATTGCTGATCTCCAAAACTTAAAGAACCTTTTGTATGATTGGTCAAAGTATTTTCTCCAGACCCAGAATATTTTTCACTTGGTTTTGAAATCCAATGAATTGATTTAATAGATTTTCCTTTTTTAGCGATAGATGTTGTAATAGATTCGCTTGGTACTAATTCTGGATGGAATGCTTTAAATTTAAAATTTATGGGCTCTGTAATTTTCAGTTCTCCATCAATCAATTTTGAATCCTTATTAGGTTCAGAATCATCTGTAGTGTATCTAATTTCGACATTCGGATAGTTCAATTCTGCGTTTAAGACAACAAAAGAATCAATTAATTGATTAGATATATGTATTGTTGGTTGAACCAATTGAACTTCAGATTTTTTTAAAAAATTAGAAGAACTTTTTTTACTACATGATATGAACGCCAAAATTATAATTAAGAAAACTATCGTTCTCATATTCGAGTTAATTTTATGGGGTAGGTTTGCCCCGAATTCCATTGTGCAACGTATAGATTTTCTTCATCATCTACACACACATCATGAGGGTATTGAAATAACCTAATACTTTGATACAATTGATTTAATTTTCCTTGCTCGTATCTTGGCACCGTCGCTCCAGGGCATGAAACAACTTTGTTGTTTTCATCCATAATTAATAAAAACCCTGAATCTTCATTAGGTGCTTCTTTAGATTTTAGAACGGCAAAATAAATGTCTTTTTTGTGAATAACGGGTCTGCAAATTAGAGCTCCTGGAACCGGAATAGATGATAAATAGTTACCGTCTAAACTAAATCGTTTCAATACATTTTGAGCTCTTGCAGAAATTAGTAGGCAAGGATCATTTGGATCTCTATCATCGTAGCAAATACCATGCGCATTCAAAAACTGATTGTTGTCGGTTCCTTTTCCGCCAAACATATTTAGTAATTCTCCTTTATGATTGTAATGTGAAATAAATTGATTTCCATAACCGTCTGCAACATAGAAATCACCATTTGGTAGAACGGTAGTCTCTGTTGGTTTAAATTCGTCTTTGGTTGGATACTTAGTCTTATCTGAAGGGAAGTCAATTTCAAAAACAACTTTACCATCAATAGTTGTTTTTATAACTTGATGTCTCTCATAATCGGTTATCAATAAAAAATCTTCACCATTTTCTTTAAGCAATGTTAATCCATGGCCTCCTGGGTAATTGGTTCCCCAAGTCTCCAAAAGTTTACCAGATTTATCGTAAATAATTACATTGTTCTTTGTGTGGTTGGTTAACATTACCAATCTGCCTTTTGAATCTTGCACCATTTCATGGCAGTCCTTAACAGGTACTTTAGTTGGATCTAAATTCCCCCAATTCACATCAACTTTATATTGGTGCGAATTATGACCTATGATAATGTCTTCATTTCTACCAATTGAAAAAGCACTGCTATACATTGGGCTTGATAAAATGCCTAAGGTGGCAAGTGATGATTGTTTTAAAAAACTACGTCTGCTCATAAAATGGGTTAACTTAAAATATCGTGATTAACGTGACCGGCTATATCGGTTAGTCTGAATCTACGTCCTTGATGTTTATAAGTGAATTTTGTGTGATCAATTCCTGTTAAGTGCATTAAGGTTGCTTGTAAATCATGAACATGCATTGGGTCTTTTGCAATGTTATATCCGAATTCGTCTGTTTCTCCATAAGTGAATCCAGGTTTAATTCCACCACCGGCCATAAACATGGTAAAGCATCTTGGATGGTGGTCTCTACCATAAGTTGTATCCGTTAATGCCCCTTGGCTGTAGTTAGTTCTTCCGAATTCACCACCCCAGATAACCAATGTGTCGTCTAACAGACCACGTTGTTTTAAATCCATTATTAAGGCAGCAGTGGCTTGATCCACATCTTTTGCTTGCCCGCTTAATTGTGTTGGCAAATTATCATGTTGATCCCAGCCCATGTGGTATAACTGAACAAAACGAACGTCTTTTTCAATTAATCTTCTTGCTAATAAACAGTTTGCGGCATAGGTGCCAGGAATCATAGAGTCGGCGCCATACATTTGAATAATATGATCAGGTTCCTCATCAATATTCATGGTTTCTGGAACAGAAGTTTGCATTCTATAGGCCATTTCATATTGTGCAATTCTACTATTTATTTCAGGATCGCCAAATTCTTGTTCTTGTTTTTGATTTAATTCGCTAAGGTGATCTAGCATTTTACGACGTTCACTTCTACTCATTCCTTCAGGATCTTTTAAATATAAAACAGGGTCTTTACCAGCTCTATATTGAACACCTTGATGCAGGGAACTTAAAAAACCATTCCCCCATAAACGCGAATATAATGGTTGGCCAAACGGTCTTCCAGAACCTCTAGAAAGTAGTACAGAAAAAGTTGGAAGATTGTCATTTAAACTACCTAAACCATAACTCATCCAAGCACCGATACTTGGTCTACCAGATTGTTGTGATCCCGTTTGAAAAAAAGTAATTGCCGGGTCATGATTAATAGCCTCGGTATGCATTGTTTTTATAAAACACAATTCATCTACAATTTTAGCAGTGTAGGGCATAACTTCACTTACCCATGCTCTCGATTCTCCATATTGGTTAAATTTAAAATTACTACCAACCAATGGAAATCGTTCTTGCCCAGAAGTCATACCTGTTAATCGCTGTCCTTTACGGACGGAATCTGGTAAGTCTTGACCTCTCATTTTATTCAACATAGGTTTATAATCGAATAAATCTAGCTGAGAAGGTCCGCCACTTTGAAATAAATAAATTACACGTTTTGCTTTGGGTGCAAAATGTGGTAGATTTAATCCAGTTGGGTTAACACTACTACCCTTAGAAAACATATTAAAAGGGTCAATCATAGAAGCAGCAGCCAATCCGCCTATTCCCAGTCCTACCTTTTTTAAGAAATGTCTTCTGTTGTTATTTAAATGATGCTTTAAATGTTCTTCCATAATTATCCTTTTACGATGGCTTCATCTAAATTAAATACCAAACTTGTTAAAGTTGATAAACCATATATTTTTTCTGGAGCAATATTTTTGTTGCTCGTTTCTATTTTTGATGTTTATGGATTAAAGTTATTTTCAGAATTTTCTAAGAACTCTAACAAGTTGTTTAATTCAGAGCTGTCAGGGTTTCTAGAGGTGATTTTTCTGAAAATAGATGTAATTCTTTCTTCATCGGAAAGTTCACTTTTGTTTAGCATTTCAACAGCTAACGTTTGAGATGCTTCTATTAATTGAGGGTCATTTAACATTACAAGTGCTTGTAATGGTGTGCTCGTTTTTTGACGTTGTACAGTGCAGTCATCTCTACTGGCAGCATCAAAAGTCGTCATAGATGGAGGAGGTACAGTTCGCTTCCAAAACGTATATAAACTTCTTCGGTGTAAACTTTCTCCGGTGTCAGGTATGTATTTTGTAAGCCCTTGACCTGATGTTGTTTCTGCCCATAAGCCATCTGGTTGATAAGGTTTTACACTTGGTCCACCAACTTTTTCAACTAACAATCCACTAACAGAAAGCGCATTGTCACGAATCATTTCTGCGGTTAATTTTGCCCTAGTATTTCTTGCTAAATAAACATTGTTTGGGTCGGTCGTTTGCAGTTTTGGAGTTGTTTTAGATGTTTGCTGGTAGGTTTGGGACATTGCAATTCTTTTCAGCATTTTCTTCGTATCCCATCCATCTTGTCTATAGGTAATGGCTAGCCAGTCTAACAATTCTGGATGTGAAGGAAGATCACCTTGATTTCCAAAATCTGCCATAGACGCTACAAGTCCAACACCGAACATCTGTTGCCATAATCTATTCACTGCCACTCTAGCCGTAAGCGGATTCTTTTCATCAAAGAACCAATTGGCCAGACCTAACCTGTTTTTATCATATTTGTCGGTAAATTCTAATAAAGCAGCCGGAGTAGAAAATTCAACTTCTTCAGTGGGATTATCGTAAACGCCTCTACCTAAAATGTGCGTTTTTCTTTTAAAATCATCATCTTCTTTCATAACCATAAGATTCACTTTTTCAATAGAATCTGGCATTTTAATAAACGAAAGAACGTCTTCAATTTCCTTTGGTGTAATTTCAATATTAGGTTTTGGAATTTCGCTATAACCAATTTGCCCTTTTTCTTTTAACTGATTGAAAAAAGAATAGAACCCATAAAATTCTTCCATAGAAATAGGGTCATACTTATGGTCATGACAACGTGCGCATTCCATGGTAAGACCAAGTAAAGCTTTAGCAGTGGTGTTGGTTCTATCCATTACATATTCTACACGATATTCCTCATCAATTACACCTCCTTCTTGAGTTATTTTATGGTTTCTGTTAAAGCCAGTGGCCACAATTTGCTCGAGTGTAGCTTCAGGTAATAGATCTCCTGCTAACTGCCATTTAATAAACTCGTCATACGGTAAGTTTTTATTATAAGCATGAATTACCCAATCTCTCCATGGCCACATTACACGTTCTAAATCATCTTGATATCCATGTGTATCTGCGTATCGAGCAACGTCCAACCATTCTGAAGTCATGCGTTCTCCGTATGCTTCAGATGCCAACAGTTTATCAACAACTTTTTCATAAGCACTTTCGCTTTGATCCTGTAAAAAACTATCTAAATCATGAAGCGTAGGAGGTAGGCCTGTTAAATCGAAATAAACTCGTCTAATTAGTTTTTCTTTTGTTGCCTTTTCAGAAGGAGTAAGTCCTTTTTGAGATAGTTTATTTATTATGAAATTATCAATTTCATTGGCGGCTAAAATGTTATTTTCAATTTCTGGAACGTTAGGCTTTGTTGGTGGAATAAACGCCCAATGATCTTTCCATTCCGCTCCTTGTTCCACCCATTTTGTTAGGACTTTTTTTTCGTAATCTGAAAGTGTTAAGTTAGAATGTACCGGAGGCATTATTTTCTCTTGGTCCGGATTGTTAATCCTAAACACTAGTTGACTATTTTCTAAATCGCCAGGAATTATGGCATGTCTATCTAAGTTTTCTCCAATGGCGCCAAAAGCATTTTCTTTAATGTCTAATCTCAGCCCTGCTTCTCTCGTACCTTCATCTGGACCATGACACAGGTAGCACCTGTCAGAAAGAATGGGTTTAACATCAAAAATATAATCAATTTTATCAGGTATTATTGTTTTAGATAATGTATTTGAACTTGCATATTCCTGATAACTAGGTTCAGAAGAATTCATTTTATTAATTCCAAATTTCACGATAATTACGAGACAAAATGGAATGAAAAAGAATAATCCTAATTTTAGAAATGAAAACTGTTTTTGTGGCACAATGATAAATTTTGTTCAAAATACTAAAACAAGGTCTTCTAAACGTTTTTTTTTCGATGAATTACCAAATGTTAATGGTTAAGGTTCGATTTAAAAAACCTCATTTCGTAAAATTTGAAATGAGATTTGCCTTTTGGTTAAATTCAATTGTAGTTATTTTATCAAAATTTCATTTAAAAATAAAAATGCATAACTATTAAATATATAAATGTCGCCTTTAATTGTATTAGGTACTGGGGTATATAAGACGCTTTATATAGAAATACTTTTGATTCAGTCCTACAAAAAAACTAATATGATTGCAATTATTGCAACTAATAGTTTCATGATTTAATATGCAGTCAATTTTCCTTCGTTGTTTATAAAAAGGGTTTTGTTTGTAAAGGGGCTTTTCACCGAAAGTACATAACTCGTTTTTGTTGTTTCGGTGGTAATATTTATAGTAGTTTCTTTTATTAATAAAGATTTCGGAAACAAATCCTTATTCCATTTTTTGTTTTTTGAGTAGTATTTACGCTGTTTATTGTAAATATTGAAAAGTTGTAATCTAATATATTCGTCATTAGTTAATTGAAATGATTTTTTTTGTTTTTCATTTTCAGCAAAAAACACGTAGCCCCATTTTTCAGGTTCATGCATGTTTATAACACCTTGGGGCGACCAAACCCAATTGTATTCTGGTAATGGTTTTTTTGTTTTTGGATCTTTTTTTCTAGTGTATTTTCCATCCTTTACTTCAAAATCCCAATTAACTCTTGAGAAATTCACTCGCCAATATTCGTTTTTTGGAATAGAAGTAGAAGAAGAGCCCTCCAAAAGAACACTCCATGGAAGTGCGATTTCAACTGTCCATTTAGAGTCTCTATCACTGGAGTCATTTAAGGTGCCGTCAATGAAAATAGCAGTTTTCATTCCATTGATGTCCCAATTATTTAGAATCTTATTCCCATTTCTATAGGGTTTGGTTAAAAACAAATCCCAAACAGTATTTAGTGCATTTATTTCAAACTCCATGTAATTATGAGAGTCTCCATCAGGATCCATAAAAATTTCGAAATCATTATTGTAAAAAATTACGGCATCTCTTTTTGTAATATCTCCCCAGATATGAGGCTCTTCTAATTCTGCATAGAAATAAAAATATTCATCATCCCAAAGCATTTTTATTTTGGTTTTATATTTTGGAGTTTTTACACCTTCTATATCAATAAATTCATCCGTCCAAGGTGCGTCTTTCCATTGCGCTTCATTTGCAATACCATCAATTTTAAAAGTGTCCGTGGTGTAATTAGCAATGTATGATTTTGGTAGAATATCACTCATGCTTTGCGCGAATAGTTGAGTTGATATCAAAATTAAAAAAAAGCAAGACAATTTGATTTTGCTCTTGTTTGTTATCAATTCAATAGAGTGTATTCTTCCTTTGTCAGAGAAAATTTTCATAAAACTAATTAGCTTAATGTTTATTAATGGACTCCCCAATTCGTATTGGGTTTATCACCCATTACAAAATGTAGGGTGCCTCCGTTTTTTAATTCTTGATGCATTAAAACGGTTCGGTTAAAATTAACATTATTCAAAGTTGCAGATTGAATGTATTTATTTTTATCAGAAACATTTTCAGCGATGATTGTAAAGTTAGTGTTTTCTGTAATTTTAATTACAGATTTTTCAAATAATGGGCTTCCAATTTGATAAAGTCCAGAAGATGGATTGTAAGGATAAAGCCCCATTGAACTAAAGACATACCAAGCAGACATTTGACCACAATCTTCATTTCCACTTAACCCATCTGGAGTGGCAAAGTATTGAGATTTTAAAATTTCTCTGACCCAATATTGGGTTCTCCAGGGTTGTTTAGCAAAATTAAACATATAGGCTATGTGATGGCTTGGTTCATTTCCGTGTGCGTATTGCCCAATTAAACCAGAAATGTCAGCAGAAACATTTTCGCCTGTTATTTCAGAGGATTCGGAAAACAATTGCTCTAATTTATTACTGAATTTGTTATTGCCACCATGTAATTTAATAAGTTCATTTGTATCGTGTAAAACGAACCAACTATGTTGCCAAGCATTTCCTTCGGTATAGTCCGCATGTACCCTATGTGCTGAATATTTTGGATCAAAAGGTTCGTGCCAACCCGTACCTGTATTATTTTTTCCTCGCATAAAACCAGTTTCAGGATCAAACAAGTATTTGTATGCTTTAGAGCGATTTAAAAAATATTCATAATCTTCTTGTTTATCTAATAGTTTGGCAATTTGGGCCACACACCAGTCATTATATGCATATTCTAAGGTGATTGTAACCGATTCATCTAATAAATTATATGGAATATAGCCATACTCTTTATAGATACTTAATCCGCGAGCATCCTGCATCATAGTTGTTTTCATTGCGGAATAAGCCTTTTCAATATCAAAACCTTTGATTCCTTTTAGAGAAGCTTCGGCAATAACTGGTATGGAATGATAGCCCGTCATAGTATTGGTTTCATTTCCATATAAATTCCAAACAGGTAAAGTTTTATTTTGGTTATAGTATACCAACATAGAGTTTACAATATCTGACACACGATTAGGATCTAATATGGTAAGTAATGGCTGCTCTGCTCTAAAGGTATCCCAAAGTGATAACGAGGAATATGTAATAAATTTGTCAGTTTTATAAATACTGTCATTACTTTGTCTAAACTCACCATTCTTATCGCTAAAAGTTACTGGTGCTATTTGGGTATGATATAGGGCGGAATAGAATATTTCTTTTAATGAGTCGCTCGGAGTTTCAATATGAATTTTACTTAGGTTTTGTTCCCATTTTTTTTCAGCTTCATTTTTAATTTTATCAAATTCAAAACGTTCCGTATGATCGCTCATGTTTTCAAGAGCATTTTCTATACTAACCGATGAAAGCCCAACTTTAACTTCGAGACTTTCATTATTAACATCGTTAAAAAAAAGTTGAACCGCGGTTTTTGTGCCTTTAACTGATTTTGTTTTTTCAACATATTTGCTGTCAACAACTAAATCATATTCTTTCAATGATTTTGAAAATTTTGCAACAAAAAACACTTTCTGATTTTTTGCCCAACCACTACTATTTCTATATCCTGATATCGTAAATTTATCTTCAATTTTTAAGTTAGTTTCGGTCGGTCTATCCCAGTTTATAGCAAACCCTAAGTCAATAATTACTGATTGAGGTTCATTTTCTGCATAGGTGTATTTATGAAATCCTGTTCTTAAGTCTGTGGTCAATTCTGCCTTAATATTGTGATCAATGAGATTTATGCTATAATAACCGGCCTTTGAAACTTCTTGAGTATGTGTGTAACTAGATTTATAAGGAATATCATCTCGCGATTTAATAGGTGTTGTTAAATCGACTTTTTTATTAATTGGCATAAGTCTAATATCGTACAAGTCACCAATTCCCGTTCCACTCAAATGTAAGTGACTAAATCCGATTGTTATAGAATCTGAATAATGGTATCCAGAACACCAATCCCAGCCTGAAGTGCCATTATCGGGACTTAGTTGTATCATTCCAAAGGGAACTGTTGCTCCCGGATAAGTATGTCCATGACCACCTGTGCCAATAAGAGGGTTTACAAAGTCTGTAGGTGTTGTATTTTTTACAAAATCTGTTTCATTCAACTTAGAACAAGAATGCAGGGCGAAAAAAATAATGTAGAAAAGGGGGAAATAATTTTTCAACAGTAGCACAATTTTTAGTTTGTTCTATAAATATTTATAAATTTACCTAGTTGTAAAACTTATTTAGACGTACGGCAGTTCGTATCTGCTAAACTTCAACAAAAAACAAATCTGTGCCATTAACCGATCAATATAGAAATTTAGAATCTGCAAAAACATTTAAAATAACCTTTAGGCATCATGCCATATTTTGGCTATTGTATTTTAGTTTAAATACAATTCGTTGGGCTGGTATTCATAATGATTTTTTGTATTCTTTAAAAACAACTGCGATAGGTTTCCCAATACACATGATGTTGGCGTATTTTAATATTTATTATCTAATGCCAAATTTTGTTTTTAAAAGAAAATATTTGTCATACATAGTTTTACTTATAGTCTCAATTCTTGCGGTTGTTGTTCTGAAATTTAATCTAACGTACTATTTAATAAGTCATAATGTTTGGCCAGAAGGTCCTGAGGTTACAAATACATTTACCGCAAATTATGCCTTAGATATGTCAATTGGAGAGTTTTATGTAGTTGCAGTAGTTACTTCAATTAAAATTACCATGGATTGGATTTCTGAGCACAGAAGGGTTACAAATTTGGAAAAAATGCAATTAGAAACAGAGTTGTTATTTTTAAGAACTCAAGTGTCTCCGCATTTCTTTTTTAATACACTTAACAATATCTATTCCCTAGCATTGGAGAACTCAAAGAAGACCCCTCAAGTTGTATTGAAGTTGTCGGAATTAATGAGATATCTCTTGTACGAAACAAAATCAAAAAGAAATAGTCTTCAAGATGAGATAGTTTGTATCCAAAATTATTTGGATTTGGAACGTTTAAGGTATGGTGAGAAGTTGGAAATAGAAATGAATATAAAAGGAGAAATAGGAGAGAAGAAAATTGCACCTATTTTACTTTTGTCTTTTGTTGAGAATGCATTTAAACATGGAGTAAGTAAAACGATTGAAAAAGTTAAAATAAAAATTGAATTTGATATAACTCCGAGTTTCCTCTATTTTAGCATTTCAAACCCCATTCCAGATGCAGATGACTTCAATAAAAAAATGAATGCATCAGGTGGGATTGGACTTAACAATGTTAAGAAACGGTTGGAGCTAGGGTATAAAGATGAAGAATTTGATTTGGCTATTGAAAATGAAGATAACAACTTTACTGTGAATCTTAAAATAAAAGTATAATGAGTATTAAATGTATAATTATTGATGATGAACCTTTAGCGGTAAACGTTATTAAAAACTATTTAAATCAAATAGATAATTTCGAGTTGTTAGAAACATTTAATAACGCTATTGATGGTTTGAGTTTTATGAATGACAATGTGGTTGATTTGATCTTTCTAGATATAAATATGCCCATTTTAGACGGTTTAAGTTTTATTAAAAGTTTAGAGAAAAAGCCATTGATAATAATTACAAGCGCTTACAAAGAATTTGCTGCAGAAACCTATGACTTAGATGTATTGGATTACTTAGTAAAACCAATTAGTTTTCCAAGATTTGTAAAATCTGTAAATAAAGTAAATAAAACATTGTCAGTTTCTAAAACGGTACAAAATGAGACCTTAGATAAGCCTTTTATTTTTATAAAATTAGAAAAGAAAAGGATGAAAAAACTTTATCTAGATGAGTTGTTGGTTGTAGAATGTTTAAAGGATTATTTAAAGTTGATTACGACTACTGAAAATTATATCATTCATCAGACCTTAAGTAGTTTTACTGATGGTTTACCGGCTGATAAATTTTTACGAATTCATCGATCCTTCACAATATCATTAGATAAAATTGATATGATTGAAGGCAATAGTGTTGAAGTAGGAGGAATGCGTTATGTAATTGGACGAACTTATGCTAAGAATGTGAAACCAATTATTTTAAATACGGCAACACTTTAAATTTAGCTGTTCGCTAATACTTTCAGGTTTTTAATAGTTTCAATTGGATTTTCTGCTTTAAAAACAAAACTACCAGCAACTAAAACATCGGCTCCAGCAGTAATTAGTTGATGTGCGTTTTTATCCGTAACCCCTCCGTCGATTTCAATTTTTGTCGAAGCCCCAGATTTTTCAATCAAGTCTTTTAATTGAATAACCTTTTTGTAAGTGTTTTCAATAAAACTTTGTCCACCAAAACCAGGATTAACACTCATAATACATACTAAATCAATGTCTTTAATTACATCTTCTAAGACGCTGATAGGTGTATGTGGGTTTAGCGCTACTCCAGCTTGCATACCCACCGCTTTAATGGCTTGTAATGTTCGGTGTAAATGAGTGCAGGCTTCATAATGAACAGTTAAAATATCTGCACCTACACTTTTAAATGTTTCGATATATCTATCAGGATCTACAATCATTAAATGCACATCCATCGTTTTTTTTGCATGACGTTCCATCGCTTTTATTACGGGCATTCCAAATGAAATGTTTGGTACAAAAACTCCGTCCATTACATCAATATGAATCCAATCTGCTTCACTTGTGTTCAACATTTCTATATCGCGTTGAATGTTTGCGAAGTCTGCTGCAAGTACTGAAGGAGCAATTAGTTTTGTCATGTCTTAAAATTATAAAGATTTATGTTGTGCAAAGATAGGGAGTCAAATTAAAAAGTGCGTAAAAGTTTGATTGAAATTGAAATAAAAAATGCCAAGCAATTTGCTCGGCATTTTCTAAAACGTTTTACTTTTTATTATCCTAAATATGTTTTAAGGATTTTACTTCTAGAAGTATGTTTAAGTCTTCTAATTGCTTTTTCTTTAATTTGACGAACACGCTCACGAGTTAGATCAAATGTTTCTCCTATTTCTTCTAAAGTCATTGGGTGTGCATCTCCTAAACCAAAGTATAATTGAACAACATCAGCTTCACGAGGCGTTAATGTTTCCAAGGCACGGATAATCTCTATTTTTAAAGAGTCGTGCATTAATACTCTATCTGGATTTGGAGATTCTCCTGTGTTTAATACATCGTATAAATTAGAGTCTTCACCTTCAATTAATGGAGCATCCATAGATACATGGCGTCCAGAATTCTTCATAGATTCTTTTACATCAGAAATTGTCATATCTAATTTCTTAGCAATTTCTTCTGCAGAAGGAGGACGTTCGTTTTCTTGTTCTAAGAAAGCGTACATTTTATTAATCTTGTTAATTGAACCAATCTTATTTAATGGTAAACGAACTATTCTAGATTGTTCTGCCAAGGCTTGTAAGATAGATTGACGAATCCACCAAACAGCATATGAAATAAATTTAAATCCACGAGTTTCGTCAAAACGCTTTGCCGCTTTAATTAAACCTAAATTCCCTTCATTAATCAAATCTGGCAATGTTAATCCTTGATTTTGGTATTGCTTTGCTACAGAAACAACGAAACGTAAATTGGCTTTTGTCAACTTTTCTAAAGCTATTTGATCTCCAGCTTTAATACGTTGTGCTAATTCTACTTCTTGATCGGCAGTAATTAAATCTACCTTACCAATTTCCTGTAAATATTTGTCTAATGATGCAGTTTCTCTATTAGTAACCTGCTTGGTAATTTTAAGTTGTCTCATCTAATAATTTTTAGGTGTCAAATATATATACGTAAGAGTTGATTGTTTTGTTACAAAAAAACAGTGTAAAATATTAAAATATCGTTTTAAGGTCAAATAGGTAGTCTTAAATT
>MPDD01000017.1 GCA_001874265.1 Bacteroidetes bacterium MedPE-SWsnd-G1
ATGCTTGTTTTTACTTATTGTATTTGTTTGGGTGATATTTTTTTTGATAATGAAATATTAATATGTACCTGAATCACAATATATTATATTATTTATTGTATATTAGATAATTATTAAGACTTATATATTAGATGTCTAATCTTGACATTCCTAATAGTCTGCTGGAACCCCCGAATTATTTTTATTATGTAAGTTTTACTTCAAACGAAGTAAACTGATTTGTATTTTTTTGAAATTTAAATATTTAAGTTATGAAAAGAATTAGTTACGTTTTATTATTACTCTTATTGATTATTTGTGGATGTAGTTTGGATGATTCATTTGAAGCACAGGATTTAAATGAAAACAACACCGAATATACAGGAGATAATAGTGATAAAGGAAATCAAAGAAACAATTTTAAGCAATGGTCTTGGGAAGAAGTAAATTCAAATGCTTCTTGGAGTGCAAGGGCAGGGTTAAAAGTTGTGAATCACAATGGAGAATTTATTTTAATGGGAGGAAGAACGCCATCAAACCCATTCGAATTACAACCTCCAGTTCCAGGAGCCTCTATGATTTGGGGAGACGTATGGAGTAGTACTGATTATGGAAAGAGTTGGGATAATATTCTTGAAACTGATGATCAAAGTCATTGGCCAGCACGAGCATATTTTCAAGCATTAAGTGACGGTGAATATGTCTATTTAATGGGAGGTCAAAATTTTAATATTATACCCAATTTTGATCCTTCTGGACCACCACTTATTGCTAGTTCAGACTTTTTTAATGATGTATGGAGAAGTCCGGATGGTGTAAATTGGACTAAATTAACATCTAATGCAGGTTGGAGTGGCAGAGCAGGCTTGAGTGCTGTAATGTTTAATGATGAAATTTATGTAATGGGAGGATCTGTAAACGACGATTCATCTATTACTCCGAACGGACCTGCGCGTATTTATTATAATGATGTCTGGAAATCTTCAAACGGCATAGATTGGCAACTACTAACAGATAATGCCCCTTGGGCGCCAAGAGCTGGAGGGATTGCTGTTGTTAAAGGTGATTATATCTATATGATTGGTGGTGAAGATGGATTTATTTGTAATGCACAGACGGTGAGATGTCCTCCTTATTATAATGATGTTTGGAGATCAACAGATGGACAGAATTGGGAATTAGTTACTGAATCTAGTGAATGGCAAGCAAGACCTGGTCATCAGGTAATAGTTTCGCAAAACAAATTTGTATTATTCGGCGGTTTCGGATTAGGACCAGATATAACCGTTGCATCCAATCCAATGGATATATGGATAAGTAATAATGGAAAAGTTTGGAAAAAGGTAAGTAGTTCTCCTTGGAATGCAAATTTACCATCTGACATCAAATATGATTTTGACGTTGTTTTAGTAAAAGGAAAAAAGAATAAATCAGATATGATATATACATTTGGAGGGGATAGAGAAACATTTAATTTTTTAGACTTTTCGAATTACTTGAATGTAGATAATGATGTTTGGAAATTTTCTTACTAAGGGTTGATGTGTCTTAAAAGTATTTTTAATGCTCATTGCCACCAAAGTAAATCCTACTATAAATAGTAGGATTTTTTTGATTTTTGAGCCTTCTTAAAAACTGTATTTATACACTAATTTATCTCAATTCATTGTTCTTGATTATATCAATCATAACTCTGAATTAATTAGTTTATCTTTTTTTTTCATCTTCAAGTTCATATCTTTAAAAATCAAACTAAAGAATTAATGAAAAAACAAAACTTTAAAAACCATTCACGTCTTGTTCCAGGCTATCATTTTTTAGGAGGCACTTTGCTGTTACTCTTATTTGTAGGATCAGTAGTAAACCTTATTGTTGGAAATAGTGAGAACTTATACAATGCTACTTTGTTGGTCTTAATTAGTATTCTTTTGGTTATTGTAGCATTTTATGCTCGTGTCTTTGCCTTAAAAGCACAGGATAGAGCCATTAAGGCGGAAGAAAATTTTCGTCATTATATATTAACAGGGACTCCATTAAGTAAAGATTTAAGAATGCGTCAAATTATTGCATTACGTTTTGCATCTGACTCCGAATTTCAAGAGTTGGCAAAGTTGTCTGTAACGGATAATTTGTCTGAGAAAGAAATTAAGAAACGGATTAAAGATTGGAAACCGAATACATATAGAGTGTAATTATGAAAAGAATATCAGTTGTGTTGTTGCTTCTACTTAGCATTCAGGTGGATGCTAAAACGAATACCGAAAAAGAAATTATTGAGTTTCCATCAAAAGATGGATTAATAATAACGGCAGATTTTTATGAAGTAGAGAACGCTGAAGGAATGATTTTGCTTTGTCATCAAGCGGGATATAGCAGAGGCGAATATTTGGATACAGCCAAGAAATTAAATGCATTAGGATATTCTTGTTTGGCTATTGACCAACGATCGGGTAACGAAGTAAATGGAATAGAAAATGAAACGGCTAAGAGAGCCAACGAAAAAGGGTTAGCTACAAATTATATAGATGCTAAACAAGACGTTGAGGCTGCGATAGACTTCTTGTATTCTCGAAATAACAATCGGCCTATTTTAATAGTTGGGAGTTCGTATTCGGCCTCATTGGTATTACTTGTAGGTAATGATAATGATAAAGTGAAGGCAATTGCTGCATTTAGCCCAGGTGAATACTTAAAGGGGATTAATGTAACAGAATCTATAGCTTCCATGTCGAAATCAATTTTCGTTACTTCTTCGCGCTCTGAAACACCAAAAGTTGAAAAGTTGATTCAAGGGATTGATCAACAATATGTAAGCCATTATAAACCGATTGAATCTGGAATACATGGTTCCCGTGGATTATGGGAATCTACCCTAGGGCAAGACGGATATTGGAAGGCCTTTAAGAGTTTTTTAAAGGACGTAAATTAGATTACTCAGCCTTAAAATTCCATAATTGACCGATGGTTTCGCCACCTTTATCATCTTTAACTACGATTTTCCAATAATAGGTGTTTCCGGCAGTAATAGAAGCGGTATATGTTGTTTTATCGGAGTTCTCAAGTACTTTTGACGGATTGTTTGAAGTCCCAAAATAGACATCAAATGTTAACGGGTCATTGTCTACATCACTTGCACTCCAAGATAGATCAACTGTACTTGTATTAATACTCGCATTTAATTCAGGCGAAATAAGAATTGGCGCATAAGGTACATGATTAGAAACACCTTCACCTTCGGTAAAATATTTACGCGTAGTTGCATAAGAACTGTAAGCATTTTTGCTGTCCTTTGCTCGTACTCTCCAGTAATATGCTTTTCCTTTTAATAATGATAAGGAATGTTTAATTGAAGACGTAGTCGCATTTTGAACGTTTTCGCTAAAGGAATCATTCGTTGCAGTTTGTAATTCATAAGAAATAGCATCTCCATTCGGGTCGGTTGATGCGTTCCAAATAAATTCTAAGGGGTTTTCTGTACACAATAATTCATCAGATGGATACGATAAAACGGGAGTCGATGGGGCCTCATTTATAGGAGGAGTAACTGGAGGTGGTGTATCACTATCTGAACCACCGCATGCTGAGATTATCAATATTAAAACTAATAGGTATAAGTAGTTTTTCATTGTTTAATTAATTTAGTGGTTACTGGTGTTTCTAATAAAATCGTTGCTATATAAAAACCTGAAGGTTTATCACTTAAATTAAGCGTAATAAATCCATTTACTATGGAATAGACTTTATTAATTAGCACTTGTTGCTGCATATTGGTAACTATAACTGTTACCTCTTTTAAATCTGTCGATGTTGCTATTCGTGTTAAACCATTCGTCGGGTTTGGGAAAGCAACAACACCATTAGAAATTGAAAAGTGTTTTTCTAGAATACCTTCACATGCCAAGGCTGTCGATACCGAAATTTTATCTCCGTTTTTGACATTTAATTCTATAGAAGTTTCAAATGTGGTCATAACTTCTTTACCATTTATGTTAATTGTATACGGAGCAGTTCCTTGTGTTACTTGAACTTTGGCTGTTTGACCACCTTTAGAAGATTTGGATGACAGTATTTTTCCTGCTATTTCTTCGGCTTCATCAACCGTAATATTAAAACATTGTTCATAATCGGGTTCTTCTAGCAGTGTTATACAGACTTCATAAGAGCCTGATGCTAAATTTGGAATTAAAAAATCAGAAGTGAAGTCATAATTTTGGCCATTAATTGTTGCCGTATAAATATAAGCTTCTTTTGCACTGATGCTAATTTCTCCATTGCTCTTATTCAAACATGTTTCTCCAGTAGCCTGAATATTAAAGTTGTCATGAGCTAAGGAAAATTCAAGATCATTTAATTTTGAAGTCGTATAAATCCTATATTCACCCGGAGCAAGTGTTATTGCTTCTGTAGGGTTGTCTACGTTTATTTTTGAACCATTAAAAACACGATACCAAATTCCTGTTGATGGAAAATTTGGATTAACTGATTTCGATACTATATCGAAATTGGCAATAACAACGGCATCCAAATCACCAGCATTATCGTTTAAATTAATACGTTTAACCAATCCTGAAACATCTAAACTAAAATCATCCGTATTAAATGTAGAAGGATATAAATGCTTTAATTCAATCATTTTTGCAGTTACATCAAAAAGATGGGTTCTATTGTTGTCTTGATCATAACCCAAGGTCCAGGCATCGGGTTTTCTATCTAGTCTGCAAGAACCATCTGTTATATCACTTTCGCAATTGATACTTTTATCATATCCCAATTCTCCAAATTGCCAGATCATTTTTGGTCCTGGTACAGCATAGAATATTGCAGTTGCTGCTTCTTGTCTTTTTAAAGCCGTATTTAGAACTGTAACGTCGTAATAGTCGTTAGATTTACCATAGGTTAAATTCTTAACCATTAAGCGTTCTTCATCATGGCTTTCCATATAGCCTACAACATTTGGTTCGTTCCATCCTCTATTTTTATAAGATAGCCATGATACATCAGAATCATTTGCAAATCCCATTGTATTCTGATTGAATGAATGGTTCATATTTCCCCATAGCATTATGCCATAATTTGCGAGTTCTGCTTCCTCGTCGTTATCCGACAAATGCTCAAAAATGACATAGGCTTCATTTCCGGGATCGTTTGCCCAAACGTGATCGGCATAATTTTTTAAATTTTCAATTCTTTCAGCATCATATGCGCTAGCCCAATTGTTTTCTCCGTAATATAACGTGTTAGAAAAACCTTTGGTAAAATCAAATCTAAATCCGTCTATATTGTATTCCTCCATCCAGAAATCCAAAACATCTTTAAAGAAGTCTACGGTGTAATCAGATTCATGGTTAAAATCATAGCCCCAATGTGCGCTGGTATTATCTACAAGATTGTGGTTTTGGTTATAAAAAGGACTGTCAGCACTTGGTTTAGAGCCATCCCAATACATTTGCAATAATGGAGACTGACTATATGAATGGTTAAAAACAACATCTGTTAATACTGCAATACCACGTGCATGGCAAGCATCTACAAACCCTTTAAAATCATTTTTGGTACCATAGGCCTTATCCAATGCCATATAATATGAAGGATTGTAGCCCCAACTATCATTTCCTTCAAATTCGTTTACTGGCATCAATTCAATTGCATTTACGCCAAGGCTTTCCAAATAATCTAAATGTGTTTTAGCTTCGTTAAAAGTGTCGCTATCTGTAAAATCTCTAATCAACATTTCATAGATAACCAAGTTGTCTTGATCAGGTTTTGCAAATGTTGGATGTTGCCAAACATATTCTTCGTCATTCATTTTAAATGTTGAAACAATTCCTGTTGTTTTACCTGTTGGGTAGTCAATGAGATTTGGGTAGGTACTATCAGGAATGTATTGGTCGTTGTTAGGATCCAATACTTTTAAGGCATATGGGTCTGCTATTTTAATTTCGAAATCAATATAATATTGATACGTGTATTCTAATTCCGGATCTAATCCAGTTATAGTTGTCCAAAAATAATCACCGTCTTTTTTAAGTTGATAGGTGTCGTTTAATTCCCAATCGTTAAAATCACCTAGTAAAAAAACATCGGTTTTATTTGGTGCTAATAATACAAACGAAATTGTACCATCTCCATTATCATTATATCCATTTGATAGGCCGGCTGGTATTGGCTCGTTTACAGTTGTGCTTTTAACATAAGCACTTACAATATGTTCGGTAGTTTCCCCGTCTTTAGAGGCTACTACTTTAATTTCATGATTTCCTTTTGTTGTAAAAGTAAAGGGAACTTCTATGTTTTTTGTGTTTAAGGCAGTTTGTTGAGAGACATTATCTACGAATAATTCTAGATCTGCATCTACAGAACTTTCTGCGCTAATTGTTGTTGATTGATTTAATTCAAATACGGCACCATCTAGCGGGTTGGTTACTGTTACATTTAAACCTGCTTCAAAAACATCAATCGATAAATCGGAGGTTTGGGTTCCACCATCTGCAGATCTAAATACAAACCAAAGCTTTGTGACAGTATCTGATGTATTTATTGCATAGTATGAAAAAACATCTGGAGTAATTTGAAGTTCATATAAATTACCAGAAGTGTTTGTTAGCGAAGGTTGACTACTGTTATTGCCCCAATCTCCAATTACATTTTCCCATTCTTCACCATTCACTGTAGCGCCAGTATGGGCATATATCGTTCCTGAATGACCGTCTAATGGTGTGCCCGTAGCATCAAAAACAACGGTAAATCCTTCTGTCACAATTGGTATTGAAGGACTTGTAGTTACTTGCCCTATAGCAAGTTGAAATGAAATTGATAAAATTATCAGGAGTAATTTTTTCATATTTGATATTATAAAAAAGGGTTGTTTACGTATTAAATAAACAACCCTTTAAAAAACTAATTAAACTTATTCTATTGTGTATGTTGGAGCATCTGGGTTTACAAAACTTACAGATATATTATAGGTTCCAGCAGTAGCTGGAATATTATCTCCACCGTTTTCCATTACACCGTCTAAACCTGTATCACCAAAGTTTAATCCCCAATCATTATTGGCTCTAATTTTCCATTCTCCGTCTACTAGAGTAACTCCGTTTAGAATCCAAACTTCGTCATTAGTACTCCAATCACGGGTAAATTGCACATCAGGACCATCCCATCCATTAGGAGTTGCGCTTCCTACGGCTCCCCAGATATATTGAATTTCTTCCATCGTATATGTCAAATCTTCAAAATTGGCAGTAACAATATAGATTCCAGCTGAAACGGCGATATTAGCACCTCCATTTTCTAAGGTTCCATCAGCACCATCATCTCCATAATTAGTTCCCCAATCATTGTTCAATCTAAACTTCATTTCACCATCAGTCAATTCAACAATTGCCCTCCACTGATCTGAATATGGATCATAAGTTAGTTGTGCATCTGGTCCATCCCAACCGTTTGGTGTTGCATCTCCTACAAGACCCCAAGTAAAGGATTCCATGGTGTATGTTAAATTATTTAGATCCATAACAATTTTATACGACCCCGCAGTTACAGCAATATTTGCTCCGCCTTCATCTAAGGTTCCGTCAGCGCCATCATCACCATAGTTCAAATCCCAAGCGTTGTTTTCTCTAAATTTAATTTCACCATCAATTAAATTTACATAAGCTACTAAAACACCCGCTTGATCCGTTGTGTAGAACGGTAAATCGGGAGTTGCTCCCCAATCATTCGCTGCTGATCCAACTACACCCCAAGTAGTAGATAAATCTAATTTATCTTCATATGCGGTTGCGTTTAATTTTGATATATTCGATACTATAGAATTATAATTACCAAGTGCAGCAATAACTCTGATATCAACATCACCAGGAACATCTTGTTCAAAACCGAGATTTAATAGATGTCCGTTTAATTGACTAGTAGTTAAGGATAATTCTAAGGCTGATCCTACTGTAATAGTAATGGCACTTGAAAAATCTCCGCCTGCATTGTCAATAAGAACCTTATAAACTGGAGCGGCATCGTATCCAAAATTTGGCTGTGCCCATGAAATGTATAAAGCTTCTAGGTCTGGAGTTGCTGGATCTAAAACAACACTTGATGTAGAGAGAGTAACGTCTACACTTGCGCTGGAATTTAGAGTAACAACGTCATCATCATTAGAACACCCAATAAATAACATTGGAGCCACTAATAACATGAATATTTTATATGTTAAATTTTTCATTTTTTTCATTTTTAAATTAATAACCCATGTTTTGAGTAAGGTTCGGATTGGCATTCAAATCTGTATCAGGAATAGGGTAAAGATCTAAATGTCCTGGAGTTGCAGTTCCTTCTGCAACACCACCTTTCCAAGGCCAAACATATTCACCTCCAGAGAATCTTCCGTATCTGATAAGGTCTGTTCTTCTATGCCCTTCCCAATACAATTCTCTTGCTCTTTCATCTAAGATTAAATCTAAATTTAATGAACTTACCGTTTCAGGATTCCCTGCTCTCATTCTTATCTCATTAAAATAAGTAACAGCCATTCCTTCACTTCCACCAGCACCACCACGCATTACGGCTTCTGCATACATTAAGTAGATATCGGCTAATCGGAATAATGGGAAATCGGTATCAGTAAAGTTTCCTGAACTATCAGATCCTGGTATTCCGTTTTGATCTACATTTTTAAACTTCGTAATTGCGTAACCATCTGTAAATGTTGGAACATCTGCAATCTCTTTTGTTTGTCCATCCGTGTGGAATAATGCTCTTCCATCTCCAATGGCTGCTATGGTATACGTATTTGCATTAAAATCTACTGTGATTTTATATGACCCAGCTGATACTACCATGTTAGCACCTCCTGGTTCAAGAGTTCCATCGGCACCATTGTCTCCAAAATTATTGGTCCAGTCATTGTTTTCTCTTATTTTCCATTCACCATCTGCTAATGTTACATAAGTTTCATAAACATTCGCTGTTCCAGTTTCATGTAAAGTTACATCTGGTCCATCCCATCCGTTTGGAGTTGCGTTTCCAACTAATCCCCAAGTAGATACAGGTCCTAAACCTGCTTGTAAATCTCCAAGGTCTATTTCGAATAAATCTACTAAAGCACTGGTAGTTCTGTTACCACCCCAACCTCCGTTAATTCCGAAGTCTGCAGGAGACATTGAACCACCTACGGCAGCATGTATTAAGAAAGTAGTTCCACCATAAGACTGTGTGCGTAGACCGTCAAAAGCAATTGGGAAAATTACACCATTTGCCATATGATTGTCTGCTAAAAACAAGTGCTCGTATTCGGCTTCTAAAGTATAACCAGCATTGATTACTTTGTTTGCATAAGTAACACATTCAGTATATTTATTTTGCTTAATATATACTTCAGCATTTAAATAAATTCTAGCAAGTAATGACCATACTGCTGCTTTATCTGCTCTGGCATATTCATTACTTCCAGGAGTCATCAAAGTATTTTCGATAGCCAATAACTCACTTTCTACAAATGCGAATAACTCTGCTCTACTGATTTGCTCTGGGAAGAAGAATCCTACCTCGTCATCTTCCGTTACGAATGGTACATTACCAAATAAGTCCATAGCGTGAGCATAACTCAATGCTCTTAAAAATCGAGCTTCATCTCTATACAATTCAACATCTGAACGTAATTGACCTTCAACACCTCTAGAGTCTAATAACTCAGGAGTAGTTTGTCTTAAAAAGGCATTCGCCGATGTAATTTGATAAATAATTCTGTTGTAAAGCGCTGTAATAAACTCATTTCCAGCTGTCCAATTATGGTTATGGTAATCTGGTAAACTTCCATCAGCCCATCCAATTACAGCCTCATCAGTAGTTACTTCTTGCGCTAACCAATATTGTCTTAAATACTGACTAAAGCCTTCATCAATACCAGAAATATCCGGTAAACCTGCAGGTCCTTGTTGTCCACTAATAGCTAATCCAGCATAAATTTTTGCCAAAACTTGCTTGTACGCTGCAGGATCATCAAATAAATCCTCGGCAAGTACAATATCATTATCTTTTGGAATTGTATCCAAATCATCTATACATGAGGTAAGCGAGAATAAGAATATAAACGCACCTGCAAATAATATTTTAAAAGAATATTTTTTCATCTTAATTTAATTAAAAGTTTAAGTTAACACCCAACGTATAAATTCTAGGTCTCGGATAGTTGTTTCCATCTATTCCTCCAAAAACTTCAGGGTCTATACCTTCATAATCTGTAATAGTCAACGCATTTTGCACTGTTCCATTTAGTCTAAACGTTGTGTCTTCTCCTAGCAAACCACCAAAATTGTATCCAATTCCAAGGTTATCTAATTTTGCGAATGAAGCGTCTTGAACATAATAATCTGATAAATATCTAGCAGTACCTCCATTTACAAATTCTGTTTCCAATACATTTTCAACTCCATTAGAAATTACTTGTGGGAACGCTTGGTTTAATAGTTGCTGTTGGAATCCTAAATTTGAGTCCACATTGTTATAAACATAGTTTCCGAAACTTCCTCTCCAAGACATTGTAAAATCCCAATTTTTATAGTTGAAGTTTGTGTTAAATCCAAATGTTAAGTCAGCTACAGGACTTTCATATCTATATCTATCATCTAATGTAATTTCCCCATCTCCATTTCTGTCAACATAAACATCCTCCAATGGTTTTCCATTTTCATCATACACCTGTTGATATACAAAAAATGTACTTGGAGCGTATCCAACAGAATGTATTTGAGCAGTGTTTCCTACACCTCCAGAAAATCCTCCAGTTGGTACCCCATCATAATCGTCACTATCATTAGTCGTTAAACCTGTTATTTCTGTATCATTCCAAGTAACATTTAATCCTAAATCTAATATCATGTCCTCAGTTTGAATTACCGCACCATTCAATGCAACTTCAACCCCCGTGTTTTTCATAGAACCGATGTTGGCATTTCCTGCATTTGACAATGAAGAACCACCTGGAAATGGAATAAAGTTTAATAAATCTTCAGTTTCTCTAATGTATCCATCTATACTACCACTTAATCTGTCGTTAAAGAATCCGAAATCTACACCAATATTATACGTAGTTGTTTCTTCCCATTTTAAAGTTGAGTTAAATGGTTCTGCTCTATAAGTTTGAATGAAACTATCACCAAACTGATATTGAGCTGTACCTGTACTTGCTAAATACGTCTGAATAGCTGGGTAGAAACTACCAATATCTTGTTGTCCAGTAATACCCCATCCTAATCTAAGTTTTAAATTAGAGAAGGTATTCGTATCACTCATAAAATCTTCTTCTAATATTTTCCAGGCAAAAGCTGCAGAAGGGAAATTACCCCATCTGTTCGATTCGCTGAATCTAGAAGAACCATCTCGTCTATAAGTTACAGTTAATAAATACTTATCTGCATAAGAATACTTTAATCTTCCGAAGAATGATTGAAGATTCAATTCATTGTAGTAATCAGACATTTCTGAAATAGAAGGGTCTTGCAAGTTACCGATGCTTGAACCTCTATTAATAAAGTTTTGATATGAATAACCTGCAGTTGCATCAACTTTACTGTTGATAGATTCTAAATCTTTAGCGTAGTTAAAATAGAAGTCCATTAATTTGTTGTCCTTCTTTTGTTCGTAAGTAGACTCGTTACCTAAATTCGTTCCATCAGCCAATACCGTTGTTGCTGAAACATTTGACATCGTATTAGTACCATTACTAGAAGAATTGTCAAGACCCATATTTAGGTTTGCCCTTAATTCCGGTAAAAAATGAAACGTATAATCGAAAACCACATTTCCAATAAAACGTTGTACGTTCGATTTGTTTTCTCTTAAGTCTAATAAAGCAACAGGATTTCTTGGAGCACCAATTGAAATAGGATTCCCAGTACTTTGATCTACCCATTCATAATATCCTCCGTATTTTGATCCATTCCAAACTGGTTGTGTTGGGTCAAATGCAATCGCATTTCCGATGGCTCCAGTATCTGCAAATTGGTTGTTTATTAGAGCAACTTTTGAGTTGATATCTACTTTTAAATGATCGTCAAAAAACTTAGAACCTATATTTAATGCATAGGTTGCTCTTTCCATTTCTGATGATTTTAAAGTACCTTCTAATTTAGTATAACCTATAGAACCTCTAACATCAACTCTATCGCTACCTCCAGAAAGACTTAAAGCATGGTCTGTACCCATAGCTGTTTGAAAAATTTCATCTTGCCAGTTTGTAGTTGTGTTTCCTAATAATGCAATATCAGAAGGTGTTCCGTTTGCATTTACATAATCAATAAAATCGGCTGTAGATAAGGCATCAACAAATTCTATATTTTCATGCACAGATACGTTCCCGCTATAGTTCGCTTCTAGATCGCCACTTCTACCTTTCTTTGTTGTGATAATTACAACCCCGTTCGATGCTCTTGAACCATAAATAGCGGTTGCAGAAGCATCTTTTAAAATAGAAAATGATTCTATATCATTTGGGTTAACTAGGTTTAAAGGATTTCTTGCACCAGAAACACCATTATTATCAACAGGAACTCCATCGATAACAATTAAAGGACTGTTTGATGCATTTAAGGAAGCACCACCTCTAATACGAATAGTACCTCCTGATCCAGGAGCACCACCGCCTTGCGTAACTTGTACACCAGCAACTCTACCTACTAAAAGTTGTTCGGCTGAGGCCGTTGCACCTTTATTAATGTCATCCGCTTTTACTGAGGCAATAGAACCTGTAGCATCTTTTACAGTTGTAGTACCATATCCGATAATTACAACTTCATCTAAGGCTTCAGAACCTTCTTCTAATTCTACGTTAATGTTGTTGTTTGTTCCAACAACTATTTCGATTGTTTTGTAACCTAGAAAAGAAAAAGAAAGGATGTCTCCTTCATTTACATCATCTAGGGTGTAGTTTCCATCAAAATCTGTAGAAGTTCCACGTGTTGTCCCCTTTATAATTACGTCTACTCCTGGTAATCCTTCACCAGAAGATTTTTCAGTAACCGATCCGCTCACTGTTTGCTGGGCAAACGAAACGATTGGAAGCATAAAAAGAACGATTAATATTCTTAAGTTTTTCATGTAGTTTTGAATTAAATAAATTTTAGTTTTTAAAAGTTAAACAATTGTACTAAATCTCGAATTTCACCTTGTGAAGCTATATCTTAATTATATTCTTAACAATTTTTTAATATTTAAACAGGTTACGAAAACGTTATAGTTTTAATAACTTCCACACGAAAACGTTGTAGTAAAATTGTAGTAAATTGTCTTTATTGTGCAATATATTACCTAATAAGGTAGAATTGTTAACTCTTTTTTATTGGTGAGATTGTTAAATTTAACGTTATATTTGAAAAGAATTCTAGATTAAATAATGCGTCCAAAAATTACTCTAAAGAAAATAGCAAAAGAGTTTGAAGTTTCTATTTCAACTGTTTCTAAAGCGTTGAAAGACAGTAATGAAATAAGTAAAGATTTAAGAGAGAAAATTCAAGCATTTGCTAAATTATATAATTACAAGCCAAATAGTTTAGCGGTTAGATTACAAAACCAACAAACCAAAGTAATTGGTGTTGTTGTACCTGATATTGTACATCACTTTTTCTCTATGGTAATTAGAGGTATAGAGGAAGTAACAAACCAGCGAGGTTATAATGTTATGATATGTTTATCAAATGAATCTTTTGATAAAGAAGTGATGAATATAGAAATGTTTACCAATGGTAGTGTAGACGGGCTTATAGCTTCAATATCAAAAGAGACGCAAAAGAAAAACGATTATAGTCATTTTAAAAACTTATTGGAAGATGATTTTCCATTGGTGATGTTTGATAGAATTAATGAAGACTTTAGTTGTGATAAAGTCATCATTGACGATGTTAGTGGAGCAATGAATGCCACGAGTCACCTAATTGAAACTGGATGTAAAAAAATAGCATTGGTTACTACACCAAATGAAATTACGGTAGGTGCTCTTCGCAAGAAAGGTTATGTTAAAGCATTACAAAGTCATGGGCTAGAGGTGGATACTAATTTAATGGTTGAAGTAAATGAAAAGCAAAGTATTCAAGAACAAATAGAGGAACTTTTTGATCGAAACGTGCCTGATGGTATTTTTGCTGTTAACGAAGTTTATGCTGTTACAGCAATGAATGTTGCACGCGAGAAAGGCTATAAGATCCCAGAAGATATTAGTGTTATCGGATTTACAGATGGACCAATTTCACAACTTGCCTTGCCTCCTTTAACTACCGTAGTTCAGCATGGATTTACCATGGGTAAACAAGCCGCAGAATTGCTATTAGACCGCATTGAAAGTAAGGAAGATATTCAGCCACAAAAAATTGTTTTATCTACTAATTTAAAAATTAGAAAATCCACAAAAAGTGTTTAAAGAATTTTGATTTAGAAAATTATTTCTATATTTGACCCATCAAAAGTAATTTCACAATTTACTAAATTTCGACTTCACACCATTGAATCTAAGGCTTTCAGCCAATAGAGTTCAATAGAATTTTAATACATATTTACCGATGAAAAAACAGAAACTAAGTTTCTGGGAAATCTGGAACATGAGTTTTGGGTTTCTTGGAATTCAATTTGGATTTGCGTTACAAGGAGGTTTTATGTCCCGAATTTTTCAAACACTTGGGGCAGGAAAAGAAGAAATTCCATTATTGTGGATTGCTGCTCCTTTAACAGGACTTATAGTACAACCAATTATAGGTTATTTAAGTGATAAAACTTGGCACCCGAGGTGGGGAAGAAGAAGACCTTACTTTTTAATTGGAGCAGTACTCAGTTCTTTAGCGTTATTTTTTGTACCGCACTCACCAACGCTTTGGGTAGCAGCTGGATTTTTATGGATTCTTGATGCTTCCATAAATATTTCTATGGAACCCTTTAGAGCATTGGTTGCCGATAAATTAGATGAGTCACAACGATCTTATGGATTTGTTGTTCAAACATTGATTATTGGAATTGGAACTTGGGTGGCAAGTAATTTGCCATGGTTGATTTCTCAATTAGGAGTTAGTAACTCCGCTGAATCAGGTGTTGTACCAATGTCAGTAAAAATTGCATTTGCAATAGGTGCATTAGTTTTTCTTGTAAGTATTTTATATACCGTTTTCACAACTACTGAGTATCCGCCTGAGGATATGGAAGAGTTTGAAAGAGAAAAGAAAGCATCTAAAAATACCTTTATCAAAGATATAGTAGCCAATATTGGTAGCATGCCATTAACTATGAAAAAATTAGGAATAATTCAATTTTTCTCATGGTTTGCATTTTTCACCATGTGGAGTTTGGCAAACCCGGCTTTAACAGAGCATGTTTTTGAAACTCCGGCTCCTATCGAGGCAAACTACGATTTAACAATTTCTGCTCAGGCAGAAGCATTTGACGTTGCGAATACGGCATTTCAAGAATCATCAAATCTTGTTGGTTCTGCAATGGGAGTGTACGGATTATCTTCGATGGCTTTTGCTTTAATATTGGTTTTTTACACTTCTAAACGTAGAATCAATCGAAAATTAGTTCATATGGGGTCGTTAATTCTTGGAGGAATTGGATTCTTAATGATGAACTTTATTTCACCCGAAAACCTTAAGTATTGTTTTGTTTTAATCGGATTTGCATGGGGAAGTATTTTATCAATGCCATATGCCATGTTGTCGAGTTCGGTAGATCCTAAAAAGATGGGAGTTATCATGGGTATCTTTAATATGTTTATTGTAATTCCACAAATTATCGCAGCATTGGGAGGAATTAATTTTGTTTCTGGATTGTTGGGAGATGCTCCGATCAACGCTATGTTGGTGGCAGGATTTAGTTTAATAATTGCGGGCCTTTGTAATTTATTAATTACAAATAAAAGCGCCATAACCTATCAAACAAATGAGTAAAAAAGCATTTATATTCGATTTAGATGGTGTAATTGTAGATACTGCAAAGTACCATTATAAAGCGTGGAAAAAATTAGCCAATGATTTAGGTTTTGATTTTACAGAAGAACAAAACGAATTATTGAAAGGAGTGAGCAGAGTTCGCTCCTTAGAAATATTGCTAAATATAGGAGGTGTTAAACTTCCTGAAGAAGAGAAAATAAAAATAATGCAAGATAAAAATGAGCATTATTTACAATACATCACCCAAATGGGGCAAGATGAAATTTTAGAAGGAATGCATGAAGTGCTATTGTATTTAAAAGCACAGGCTATTCCTTTTTCATTGGGCTCTGCAAGCAAGAATGCACGATTAATATTGAAACAATTAGAATTGATTGATTTGTTCGATGCTATTGTAGATGGGAATGATGTATCAAAAGCGAAACCAGACCCTGAAGTATTTTTAATTGCCGCAGAAAAGTTAAAAACTGCACCTGCAAATTGCGTGGTTATAGAAGATGCAATTGCAGGAGTTGAAGCAGCTAATATTGCAGGTATGTTAAGCATAGGAATTGGAGATAAAAACACCCTAAATGAAGCAGATTTCAATTTAGATTCTACAAGCGAATTGACTATTGAAATGATTAATGAATTGATAAAAGAATAAGATGAATATAGATTATATATTACCGAACGAGTGGTCTATACTAGAGGAAGGGTTCGATAAATCACAGGCAACAGCCTCAGAAAGTATTTTTAGTATTGGTAACGGAGCAATGGGGCAACGTGCTAATTTCGAAGAGCACTATTCTGGAGAAACTTTTCAAGGAAGTTATATTGGTGGAATTTATTATCCAGATAAAACACGCGTTGGATGGTGGAAGAATGGATATCCAGAATATTTTGCCAAAGTATTGAATGCACCAAATTGGATTGGGATTGAAATTAAAATAGGCGATGAGCAACTGGATTTAAATACTTGTGCTGTTTCTGATTTTTCTCGTGAATTAAATATGAAGGAGGGTTACTTGAAACGCTCTTTTAAAGCAACCATGAATAATGGAGACCAAATTCAAGTGGAGTCAATCCGTTTTTGTTCGTTGGATTTACACGAAATTGGAGCAATAAAATATAGTGTTACTCCGGTCAATTTTAGCGGTAGTATTCAATTTTCGCCATATTTGGATGGAGGGATTATGAATGAAGACACGAACTATGATGAGGTGTTTTGGAAGGTGCTAGATATAGAAGATAGAGATAATGATGCTGTCATATTATCTAGAACTTTAAAAACAAAATTCTACGTTGCTACCGGAATGCATATTTCTTACGAATTGAACGGTAAAGAAGTACATCTTCCTAAGACGGTTCATGAGCAAGAGAAAAGAATAGATTATGTTTCAAAAGCAAATTTGAACCAAGGAGAAACCATTTCTTTGATCAAGTTTGGGGGATATAGTCAGTCAATGAATCACCCAAAAGAGCAGTTAATTTCACAATCTCAAAAAGTTTTATACCAAGCAGCAAGTTTAGGTTTCGACACATTGTTGGGAATGCAGAAAAAAGCATGGGCTAATATTTGGGAAACTGCAGATATAATTATTGAAGGAGATGTAAAGGCACAGCAAGCCATCAGATTTAATATTTTTCAATTGAACCAGACTTATTCTGGAGAAGATTCGAGGTTAAATATTGGGCCAAAAGGCTTTACAGGCGAGAAATATGGAGGAAGTACTTATTGGGATACTGAGGCCTACTGTATTCCATTTTATATGAGTACTAAGGACAAGCATGTTGCGAGAAATTTATTGCAATACCGTCATAATCAATTAGGAAAAGCCATTGAAAATGCCGAAAAACTAGGGTTTAAAAATGGCGCAGCTTTATATCCTATGGTTACTATGAATGGTGAGGAATGTCATAACGAATGGGAAATAACATTTGAAGAGATTCATAGAAATGGAGCTATGGTGTATGCTATTTATAATTATGTAAACTATACTTCAGATTACAAATACGTTCCAGAATTTGGGTTAGAAGTAATGATTGCAATTGCTCGTTTTTGGCATCAACGTGCTTCCTTTTCTGAAGATAAACAGCAATATGTAATTTTAGGTGTTACTGGACCAAATGAATATGAAAACAATATAAATAATAACTACTATACTAACTATTTAGCAAAATGGTGTATTGAGTATGCAGTAGAAAACTTAAAAAAGGTTAAAGAAGAATTTGGTGCTGATTATAAACGTGTAATTGAACTTACGAACCTAACAGATATGGAAGTTGTTAATTGGTTAAAAGTAGCTGATGCAATGTATTTTCCATATAGTGAAAAGTTCGGGGTTTTCTTACAGCAAGATGGTTTCTTGGATAAAGAATTAATTCCGACATCAGAGTTATCAAAAGCAGATAGACCTATTAATCAAAAATGGTCTTGGGATAGAATTCTTCGTTCTTGTTATATAAAACAAGCAGATACTTTGCAAGGAATGTATATGTTCGAAGATAGGTTTACAAAAGAAGAAATTGAAAAACATTTTGACTTTTACGAACCATTAACGGTTCATGAATCATCATTGTCACCTTGTATTCATGCAATTTTGGCGGCAAGTATTGATAGAATGCCAAAGGCTTATGAACAATATTTACGTACATCAAGATTAGACCTAGACGATTATAATCATGAAGTACATGAAGGCTTGCATATTACAAGTATGGCCGGTACATGGTCTGCCATTGTTCAAGGATTTGGAGGTATGCGAAACTTTGATGGAGTATTGTCATTTAATCCACAAATTCCGGATGAATGGAGTTCTTATTCATTTAAAATTAACTTTAGAGGGAGTACATTAAAAGTGCAAGTAAGTCATGAAGGATGTACTTTTACCAATGAATCTGAAATACCTGCAGAGATCGTTGTTAGTGGAGAAAAACGATTAATTAAAAAGGATGAATTGGTTACGGTTTGATATATAGTTTAAAACATTTTTATCATGAAACAGATTCTTATTAAAATAACATTTATGTTGTTTGCATGTATATTCAGTATGCAAGGGCAGTCTATAGATAGAGTTGAGCCGATGCATTGGTGGGCTGGAATGAAAAACCCAGAATTACAATTGTTGGTTTATGGAGAAAATGTTTCTGATTTAACACCAGTCATTCAAAATGAGAAAATTGAAATTTTAAAAATTCATAAAGCGAATAGTCCGAATTACTTATTTATTGATTTGGATTTATCAAAAGCTTCGGCAGGGGTATTTAAAATTCAATTTAAGAATGGAAATAAGGTTGTTATTTCTCATGAGTATAATTTAAAAAACCGTAAAAAAGATGCTAGTTTGGTTCAAGGTTTTGATAGTTCGGATGCTGTTTTACTTATAACACCAGATAGGTTTGTAAATGGAAACGCAAGTAATGACCAAATAGAAGGTTTATTCGAGCAAGAAGTAAATAGATCCGATAATTATAAAAGACATGGTGGTGATATTGAAGGAATCATTGACCATTTGAGTTATATAGATGATTTAGGTTATACCGCAATCTGGACCAATCCATTATTAACTAACGACATGTCTAGTCAATCATATCACGGATATGCCATAACGGACTTATATGAAATAGACCCTAGGTTTGGGACACTTGATGATTACAAAGCCCTTTCTCAGGAAATGAGTAGTAGGGGAATGAAGTTGATTATGGATCAAGTTGCAAATCATTGTGGTTTAGAACATTGGTGGATGAAAGATCTGCCATTTGAGGATTGGGTAAATTTTCAAAAAGAATTTGAAAATGGAGAGAAAACCAAGTATTCAAATCATAGAAGAACAACCAACCAAGACAGATATGCATCTCAAAGTGATAAAAAAGGAATGGCTGATGGGTGGTTTGTATCTTCAATGCCAGATTTGAATCAGCGAAATCCATTTATGGCCAAATATATAATCCAAAATAGTATTTGGTGGGTTGAAGAGGCAGGCCTTGGAGGTATTCGTCAAGATACGTATCCATATCCTGATAAGCAGTTTATGTCTGATTGGGCAGGAGCTATTATGAATGAATATCCAAATTTTTCCATCGTAGGAGAGGAGTGGAGTTATAATCCATTATTAATCGGCTATTGGCAAGATGGCAAAAAAAATCATGATGATTATGATTCAAATTTAACCTCAAGTATGGATTTTGCTATGCAAAAATTGGTGATAGATGGATTAAAAGAGGAAGAATCTTGGGATAAAGGTTTGGTAAAAATTTATGAAGGCTTAGCGAATGATTTTGGATATTCGAATCCGGAACAAATCATGGTGTTTCCAGATAATCATGATATGAGTAGAATTCATACTCAAATGGATTTGGATGTTACAAAGACAAAGATGGCTTTGAGTTATTATGCCTTAATGCCAAGAATTTTTCAAGGTTTTTATGGAACTGAAATTTTGATGCATGATTCGGCTAAACCAGGAGATCATGGATTGGTACGTACAGATTTTCCGGGAGGATGGACTGGAGATAAAGTGAATGCTTTTACAGGAGAAGGTTTGACTGATGCTCAGAGAGATATGCAAAACTTTATGAGCAAACTATTGAATTATAGAAAAAGCAGTACCGCAATACATAAAGGAAAAACCGTGCATTTTGCACCTTTTAGGGGAACATATTTTATGTTTAGAACGTTTGATGATGAAACTGTAGTTGTAATTCTAAACAAAAACGAAGAGCCAATGACTATCGATTTAAAACGATATACGGAAATTGGTTTGGAAGGAAAATCAATAAAAAATATTATTGATGATAGAGAATTTGTCTGGGGAGATTCTATAGATTTAGAGGAGAAAGGAGTTATGATATTGACTACGAAAAAATGAAAAAAATAGTTTTTTTATTCATATTAATTAGTAGTCAAATTTCTGTATCTCAGGTTACCTTGATTGTAGATGAATTTCCGGCAGGAACAAAATCAGTCTACATTTCTGGTGATTTTGAAGGTTGGACGGGAGGTCAAGAGTCTTTTAGATTGACTGAGGAAAAAGGAATGTTTAAGATTACACTTTCTAAACAAGTTGGGACAATCAACTTTAAATTCACACAAGGTTCTTGGGAAACTGTTGAAAGAGGAGCAGAAGGAAATGAAATAGAAAATAGAACTTACAGTTTTAAAGAAGAGAGTGAAACTATAAAGTTGAAAATTGCGAGTTGGGATAAAGTTGAAGTAATTGCGCAACGGACAATAGCAGAAAATGTTTTTGTATTGTCTGATAATTTTGAAATACCACAATTAAATAGAACTCGTAGAATTTGGATGTATTTGCCTCCAAATTATGAAACATCTAGTGAACCTTTTCCAGTTGTTTATATGCACGATGGTCAAAATATTTTTGATTCGAGTACATCCTATTCTGGTGAATGGAGTGTAGATGAAACCTTGAATAAACTTTACAGTGAACAGGGTTTAAAACTAATAGTAGTCAGTGTTGACAACGGTCAAAGTTTGCGGTTAGATGAATACTCTCCTTGGAAGAATGAAAAATATGGTGGAGGAGAAGGAGATGCTTATCTAGAATTCATTGTTGAAACTTTAAAGCCTTATATTGATCAGCATTTTAATACCATGCCAGACAAATCTAATACTGCAATTATTGGTAGTTCAATGGGTGGATTGATATCTCACTACGCGGGTGTTAAATATGCGGATATATTTGGTAAAGTAGGGGTGTTTTCTCCTGCCTTTTGGTTTGCTCCAGAAATAAACGAGTACACAAAAACTCATGGAAATATTCAAGATTCAAGATTTTATTTTTTAGCAGGAGGAAAAGAAGGAGGAAATGTCGTGTTTGAAGAGATAAACCAAACGGTTAAAAATATGAATACGGTCCAGGATATTATGGTTAATGCAGGTTTCCCATTAGAAAATATAACATCGAAGGTGGTTCCAGATGGAAAGCACAATGAAGAGTTATGGAGAAATAATTTTAAAGAGGCCATAGTTTGGTTGTTTAAATAGTAATATGATATTATGAAGAAATTAAGTGTTTTACTTTTAATTGGTTCACTTCTTATTGGATGTGCAGAGTTACAACCAAAAGATAATTCAAAAAATCCTTTCGATTGGAATGGAGCAAATCTATATTTTTTATTAACTGATAGATTTCATAATGCCGATCCAACGAATGATTTAAACTTTGAGCGTACAGATGAAACGGCTGTATTAAGAGGTTTTAAAGGAGGGGATATAAAAGGTATTACGGCAAAAGTAAAAGAAGGTTATTTCACCGATTTAGGAATCAATGCTATTTGGATGACTCCATTGGTGGAACAAATTCAGGGAAGTACTGATGAAGGTACTGGAGTGACTTACGGATTTCATGGTTATTGGACGCGAGATTGGACCGCCTTAGATCCAAATTTTGGAACTATGGAAGATTTGAAAGAATTAGTAGCCGTTTCGCATTCTAATGGTATTAGAGTAGTATTAGATGCTGTAATTAATCATACTGGACCTGTAACTCCAATGGATTCTGTTTGGCCGGATGAATGGGTAAGAACAACTCCGGCTTGTACTTATAAAGATTATGAAACTGCAGTTACTTGTACACTAGTAGAAAACCTACCCGATATAAAAACCGAAAGTAATGAAGCTGTTGAGTTGCCAGAATATTTGGTGGCAAAATGGAAAGAAGAGGGCAGGTATGAAAAGGAAATGAAGGAATTGAATGCCTTTTTTGAACGTACTGGATATCCAAAAGCGCCGAGATTTTACATTATAAAATGGTTGACAGATTTTATTAAAGATTTTGGAATTGATGGATTTAGAGCTGATACGGTACGTCACATAGAGGAATCTGTTTGGGCAGAATTTTACAAGGAGTGTCAATATTCATTCGAATTGTGGAAAAAGAATAACCCAGATAAGGTTCTAGATAATAATGACTTTTATACTGTAGGAGAAGTATACGGATATGAAATTCCTAAAAACGGTTCAGAATTCGATTTTGGAGATGTAAAAGTGGATTATTATGAGCACGGTTTTACTAGTATGATCAATTTTGAATTTAGAAATAACGCACATGATGGCTATGAGAAATTATTTTCATATTACAATAATGCTTTAAGAGGAAGTTTAAAAGGTAAGGGAATTATGAATTATGTGAGTTCACACGATGATTCTTATCCTTTTGATAAAGAAAGAAATAAACCATTGGAGGCAGGAACTAAATTATTATTGAGCCCTGGAACTTCACAAGTGTATTACGGAGACGAAGTAGCAAGGGAATTGATTGTCGAAGGTGCGAATGGAGACGCCAATTTGCGTTCAGAAATGGATTGGACTCATTATAGTATTAATGAGGAAAAAATGCTGATTCTAGAGCATTGGCAGAAGTTGGGTAAATTTAGACGAGATCATCCTGCAGTAGGAGCTGGAGTTCATAAAATGATTTCAAAAAGCCCTTACGTTTTCGAACGTTCTTATTCAAAAGATAATTTCTCTGAAGTTGTTGTCGTAGGATTGGACTTAGAGAAAGGAGAAAAAGAATTATTTGTTGGTGCTAATTTTGAAGAAGGAGATACCTTAAAGGATGCTTATTCAGGTAGTTTTGGAAAGGTGAAAAATGGAGCCGTGGTAATTGATTCAAATTATGACGTTGTACTTTTAGAAAAGTTCTACAACTAGACTGATGAATTTGCGATTAAAATTTATTTTATTAGTTGTTTTTTCTGGAATTCTTATGGTTTCTTGTGTCGAAAAACAAGAAAGTAATGCTGATCATTCTAAGAAGAAAGAAGGAAAAAAAGTAGTATACCAAGTCTTTACAAGACTTTTTGGAAATACAAATACAACCAACAAACCTTGGGGGACTATCGAGGAAAATGGTGTTGGAAAATTCAATGATTTTAATGAGAAAGCTTTAAAAGAGATAAAAGATTTAGGAGTCACTCATATTTGGTATACGGGTGTTCCGCATCACGCAACCATTACTGATTATTCGGATTATGGTATTTCTAATGATGATCCCGATGTGGTAAAAGGCCGAGCAGGGTCTCCTTATGCAGTAAAAGATTATTATAATGTAAATCCGGATTTAGCCGAAAATCCAGAGCATAGATTAGAAGAGTTTAAGGCCTTGATTAAACGGACTCATGAGGCGGGTCTTAAAGTAATTATAGATATCGTGCCGAATCATGTTGCAAGAAATTATGAAGGGAAATCAAGTCCAAAAGGAATAGAGTCTTTCGGAGCATCAGATAATCCCTCTTTAGAATATGCAAAACATAATAATTTCTATTATATCCAGAGCAAATCCTTTAAAGTTCCAGTTTGGGAAAATGAGTATAAGCCTTTAGGGGGTGATACGCATGTATTAGCTGATCGTAAATTTGAAGAGTCTCCGGCAAAATGGACCGGAAATGGTTCGAGATTGGCGCAGCCAAGTTTTTATGATTGGTATGAAACTGTAAAAGTGAATTATGGAGTAAAACCAGATGGTACAAAAGATTTTGGAGAATTACCATTAGATTCTGAAAAAATGAAGTATCAAGATTTTGTTGAGTTTTGGTCAGATAAAGATATTCCAAAATCATGGATTCAATTTAAAGATATTGCAATGTTTTGGTTAGAAATGGGCGTTGATGGATTTAGATATGATATGGCGGAAATGGTTCCTGTCGAGTTTTGGAACTATATGAATTCAACTATTAAATCTAATTACCCAGAGGCTTTTTTATTAGCAGAGGTGTATAATCCTAGTTTATATAGAGATTATATTTTTAAAGGAAAAATGGACTATTTGTATGATAAGGTTGCTTTGTATGATACTATTAAAAATATTATGCAAGGGGACGGGTCGACTGACAATCTTCCTAAAATTCAAGAAGATTTGAAT
This sequence comes from Bacteroidetes bacterium MedPE-SWsnd-G1, assembly GCA_001874265.1. Classification (GTDB taxonomy): domain Bacteria; phylum Bacteroidota; class Bacteroidia; order Flavobacteriales; family Flavobacteriaceae; genus Urechidicola. The sequence goes on from MPDD01000017.1 coordinate 24,761, forward strand.
GATATAGAACATCAGATGCTGCACTTTTTAGAAAATCATGATGAACAGCGGATTGCAAGTCCTGAATTTGCCGGAAGTGCAGAAAAAGGGAAGCCCGCAATGGTTGTGTCAGCAACCATAAGCACATCTCCTACACTCATTTATTTTGGTCAAGAAGTAGGAGAGCCAGGTGTAGAAAATGCTGGGTTTGGTTCGGCTAGTAGAACATCAATATTCGATTATGTTGGCGTACCCCATCATCAGCGTTGGATGAATGATAAACATTTTGATGGAGGACAATCAACGTCAAAAGAAAGGGAATTGAGAAACTTCTACCGACAACTTTTAAATTTCACAATAAATAGTGAGGCTTTAATGGGTGCTTACAGAGAAATTCATCATTATAATAGAAAAGAAACAGAAGGATATGACAATCGATTATTTTCTTTTGTTCGTTGGTCAAAAAATGAAAAATTAATTATCATTTCGAATTTTGATGATGCGAATATGTATGATTTAGAATTTAAAATCCCATCAAGCATTCTTCAAAAGTGGAAGTTAACCGATAAGGAGTATCAACTGTTAGACCAACTAAATAATCAAAAACCTTATAGTATGTTTTATAAGGAACAAGAAGGGACTATTAAATTGACGTTGGAACCATTACAGTCATTAATTCTAAAATTGAATTAGATTTTTTTCATTTAGTCTTTAAAATTACGTTGTAAGTCGAAATTATTTTCGTTGTGAATTGCTTTAATTTTATTTTGTTTAATGAAATTAAGTTCGATTGTGTTTAAATATAATTTGAGGCGCTGTTTTTTAAAGAGTGTGTAATCTCGAAATCGATTTAGTGAAAATACTTGAAAATTATAGGAATCTAAAGGCTTAAAGATTAAATTTGCAATTGTAATATTTATATGAAAAATACAATTAAAAAAATAGCAGTTTTAACATCGGGAGGAGACGCTCCAGGGATGAATGCAGCCATAAGATCAGTAGTTAGAGCTTGCGCATATCATAAAATAGAATGTGTTGGAGTTTATCGTGGGTACGAAGGATTGATGGAAGGTGATTTTAAACAAATGAATGCTCGAAGTGTAAAAGGTATTATTAATAAAGGAGGGACCATTTTAAAATCTGCAAGATCTTTAGAATTTAAAACAAAAGAAGGAAGACAATTGGCATTTGAAAATCTTCAAAAGGAAGGTATAGATGGGCTAGTTGTTATTGGAGGTGATGGAACTTTTACTGGAGCAATGATATTCAATCAAGAATTCAATTTTCCGGTAATGGGAATTCCAGGAACCATAGATAATGATATTTTCGGGACTTCACATACCTTAGGATTTGATACTGCTCAAAATACCGTAGTAGATGCTATAGATAAAATTAGAGATACAGCAAGTTCACATAACAGATTATTTTTTGTTGAAGTAATGGGCAGGGACGTTGGTCATATTGCCTTAAACGTTGGAATTGCCGGTGGAGCCGAAGAGATTTTAATTCCTGAAGAAGATTTAGGATTGGACAGATTAGTAGAGTCTTTAAATAGAAGTAAAAAGTCTGGTAAGTCTTCAAGTATTGTTGTAGTGGCAGAAGGAGATAAAATTGGTAAGAATATTTTTGAGTTGAAAGACTATGTAGATGAGAATATGGAAGGATACGATGTTCGTGTTTCTGTATTGGGTCATATGCAACGTGGTGGAGCACCATCATGTTTTGATAGGGTGTTGGCGAGTAGAATGGGAGTAAAGGCAGTGGAGTCTTTAATAGAAGGTCAAACTAATTATATGGTTGGGCTGTTGAATAATAAAATAGAATTAACACCTTTAGACAATGCGATTAAAGGTAAATCAAAAATAAATTTAGAATTATTGCGTGTGTCAGATATCATGAGCACCTAAACATTAATAAAAAAGATTATGTCGAAAACAAAAATTGGAATTAACGGATTTGGTAGAATAGGAAGAATTGCTTTTAGAGTAGCAATGTCGAAACCAGAAGAGGTAGAAGTTGTTGGAATTAACGATTTATTAGATGTAGAGCATTTAGCATATTTGTTAAAGTATGATTCTGTTCACGGTCAGTTTAATGGTACAATCGGAGTGAATAACGGAAATCTAGTAGTAAATGGTAATGAGATTAGAATTACTGCTGAAAGAAATCCACAAGATTTAAAATGGGATGCAGTAGGAGCAGATGTAGTTTTAGACTGTACAGGTATTTTTACAACATTAGATAAGGCTCAAGCGCATATTGATGCAGGAGCAAAGAAAGTTGTTATTTCTGCACCATCTGCAGATGCACCGATGTTTGTAATGGGAGTTAACCATAAAAATGCAAAAGCGACGGATACTATTGTTTCAAATGCGTCTTGTACAACAAACTGTTTAGCACCTATTGCTAAAGTATTAAATGATAAGTTTGGTATTGCAGAAGGATTAATGACAACTGTGCATGCTGCAACAGCTACACAATTTACAGTAGACGGTCCATCAAGAAAGGATTATAGATTAGGAAGAGCCTCTTTAAACAATATCGTACCAGCTTCTACAGGAGCAGCAAAAGCGGTTGGAAAAGTAATTCCTGAATTAAACGGAAAATTAACTGGAATGGCATTTAGAGTACCAACAGTTGATGTGTCTGTTGTGGATTTAACGTGTAGATTAGAAAAAGGAGCATCTTTTGATGAGGTAAAAGCGGCAATTAAGGAAGCATCTGAAAATGAATTAAAAGGTGTTTTAGGATATACGGATGAAGGAGTTGTTTCTCAAGATTTTGTTTCTGAGCCTAGAACAAGTGTTTTTGATGCAAATGCAAGTATTGGATTGAATGATAATTTCGTAAAAATTGTATCTTGGTACGATAACGAATTTGGATATTCAACAAAAATAATTGAATTAGCATTGCACGTAAATTCATTATAAGCACAACATATTTTAACTACTTTACTTCTTATTTATGATTTTAATAGCTGATGGCGGTTCTACAAAAGTAGATTGGATTGTATTAGACAATTCGGGAGAGGTTGAAATGAAAACGCGAACATTGGGGTTAAATCCCGCAGTTCTAAGTGTTCAGTCCCTTATTGAGCGAATTACCGACAATGAAGATCTTAAAAAATACGCAGATAAGGTCACAAATATCTATTTCTATGGAGCGGGTTGCGGAACACCGAAACCAACCTTAGCCCTAAAGAAGGTATTTGAAGATTATTTTGTAAATGCTAAAGCTGTTGTAAAGGAAGATACATATGCGGCAACATATGCAGCAACTACAGAGCCTGGAATCATTTGTATTTTAGGAACTGGATCTAATAGTAGTTATTTTGATGGTTCAGATGTTCACACTACAGTTCCATCTTTAGGTTATACCTTAATGGATGAGGCTAGTGGAAATTATTTTGGAAAGAAATTGATTAGAGATTATTTCTACAAGAAAATGCCAGAACATTTACGTCAAGAATTTGCAAATAAATTCGATTTAAATGCAGATTCAGTAAAGGAGAATATATATAAAAAGGAGAACCCTAATGCGTATTTGGCGCGTTTTGCGGAATTCATTTTTAGAAATGAACGAAATGATTATTTTAATTCAGTTCTTAAAAAAGGAATGAAAGATTTCTTTAAAAACAGAATTAAAACATATGATAATCATCAAGAAGTTCCCGTGCATTTTGTAGGTTCGATCGCTTACTTTTCTTCAGACATTATTTATAAAATGGCAAAAAAATACAATGTTACTATAGGTAATATTGTACGAAGACCAATAGACGGTTTGATAGAATACCATCAAAACCTTTTAGAGAAAGTCTAAAACCCGTTCTAATGCCATACCACGTGATCCTTTTATTAAGATAGTGGAATGTTTAAATGTGGTAAAATCAATATTATTTATAAATTCAGAAAAGCTTTCAAATTTGGAAGCTTTTCTTGTTTTAACTCCTGAAAAATTTTCACCAATCAAATATACCTCATCAAATTTCAAAAATTCTGCTAAATCCGATATGGATTGATGCTCTTCACAACTAGTTTCTCCAAGTTCAAACATATCACCAAGAATTACAATTTTAGAACTATCTTCAATGGTATTGAAGTTATCTAATGCTGCTTTCATGCTACTTGGGTTAGCGTTGTATGCATCAAGAATAATTTTATGTGATTCTTTCTTTATTATTTGAGACCTGTTATTGGTAGGAATATAATTTTCTAGCGCCTCCTTTATTTTGCTCTTTGGAATTTTAAAATGACTTCCAATAGTTATTGCAAGTGCAATGTTCACATAATTATATTCCCCTATAAGTTTGCTTTGAATTTCGATTTCATCAAAAGAAACTTTTACAAAAGGAGCGCTATCTAATAACTTTATACTCTTGTTAATATTAATGGTTTCTATTTCCCTACTTCGTTTAACTTGGATAGGATCATTTTGATTTATAAAGACTTTACCATTTGAATTTTTTATAAATTCATAAAGTTCACTTTTACCTTTAATTACTCCATTTACGCCACCAAATCCTTCTAAATGGGCTTTTCCAAAATTTGTGATGAGGCCGTAGTTCGGTTGTGCAATATTAGATAATAATTCAATTTCATTTAAATGATTGGCTCCCATTTCAACAATTCCTATTTCAGTCTTCTTACTCATGGATAACAAAGTAAGAGGAACACCGATATGATTATTTAAATTTCCAACAGTTGCTGTACAATTATATTTTTGCTTCAATACAACATGAATCAATTCTTTTGTAGTCGTTTTTCCATTACTTCCTGTTAAGGCAATAATCGGTATGGATAGATAATTTCGGTGGTATGTTGCAAGTTGTTGTAGGGTTTCTAAAACATTGTCTACTTTAATAATATTATCTAATTCTGTTTTTAAATCTTCATCAACAATTGCATATTTGGCTCCGCTTTCTAAAGCTTCTAAAGCAAACAAATTTCCATTAAAGTTTTCGCCCTTTAACGCAAAGAAAATAGAATTGTTTCTAATTTTACGCGTATCGGTATCAATAACTGGGTATTGTAAAAAAAGTGAGTGGAGTTTTTTTATAGTCATATTGTAAAAATAAAAAACCTCGTTGATAAAACGAGGTCTTTAATAATATTTTGAGTGTTGTATTATCTTACAACATCAGAATTAAATCGTTTTCTTCGTTTTGGAGTCATTGGCCCTAAACGGTCTACTGCACATCTAAACCCGATATAACTTGTAGCCATATATTCAGGTAAATGTCTTCTTTGTGCAGGATCTAACCAATACTCTCTATCTTGCCAAGAACCACCTTTGTAAACCCTTGATTGATCACTAATCATAGTAGTTCTATTCTCTTCATCATATTGTTGAATCATTAAACCTTTCTCTCCAATTTCTCTTGGTGTGATAGGAGAGTTGTACATTCTTGGTTTTGTATCTAACTCATCTTCATCTTTTTCGAAATGCTTCGTAGATGCCAATTCACCATCTCTAGTATTAATATTATAACCCTGATTATAATTTGGACGCATATATGCATCTTCTTTCGTTATAGTCTCTGTTTTTATAGTACCTGGTAAATACTTAGCCATAATTTTTCCATTATCTAAAGTATCGTACTCCATATTGTTATAATCCGCTACAACAACTTTTCCATCGCTATCAATCATCTGCTTAGAGAAAACATTTCCACGGAAATAATTAAAGTCATTAGCTTCATTGTCAATTATTGGTCGGTAAACATCATTAACCCATTCTGCAACATTTCCAGACATGTCATATAATCCATAAGCATTTGGAGGATATTGTTTTATTTGCATCGTGATATCTGCTCCATCACTACTCCAACCAGGTACACCAGAATAATCTCCTCGTCCCTGTTTGTAATTTCCTAATTGATCTCCAGCACTTCTTCTATCTTTGTTACGTGTGTATTTTCCGTTCCAAGAATATTTTTTACGGCCTCTAATATTATTATATTCTCTGTTTTCAACATCTGCTTTGGCAGCAAATTCCCATTCCGCTTCAGTAGGTAACCTGAATCCAGGAATCGTTAATCCATCTTCCATTTTTACATGACGTCCAGAAAATTCACCTCTGTCACCACGTCCCTTAGATTTTCCGTAAGATGGGAGTCCTTTGTCATAAATTGTTGAATCCCCTTCAAATAATAAATAAGGATTTTCGAAATATACGTCTGTGTCGAATCTGTTTTTTCCAGCTACGCTTAAAGAATCATCTTCATAAATGTTTTTAAGAACTCCTTTATCAATTAAGATACGTTCATTCGCAATTTCAGTTCTCCATTTACAATAATTAGATGCTTGAATCCAACTAACTCCAACTACTGGGTAATCCTGATAAGAAGGATGTCTTAAGTAAGTTTTCGTCAATAATTCGTTAAAACCAAGGGCATCCCTCCAAACTAAAGTATCTGGTAACGCCGCTTTATATATATGGTTGTAATTATCATCAGACGAAGGGAAAACTTGTGCTAACCATTCTAAGTAGAATTTGTATTCTGTATTCGTCACCTCAGTTTCATCCATGTAGAACGAACGAACTTGTTGTTTAACAGGAGTTGTATTCCAATCAAATACCACATCATCTTGTACACTTCCCATTGTAAAGGCCCCACCTTCTATAAGCACCATGCCTGGAGGTGTTAATTGCCCTTTATAATTATTATCGGGTGTAAATCCAGCGTTAGCTTTATCTTTCGAAGACCAACCTGTTAAGGAAGAAACACTTCTTGGATTTCTGTTATGACAACTAATTAAGGAAACAGTGATAACAGCAATCAAAAGATATTTTGAATTAGCAATTATGTTTTTCATGTTCATTTCAACTTTAGGGTTTCATTGAGCCAAATTTACATTAAATAAATATCCTCACAAGAATATTTTAAGTTTTATTGGCGTATTCGGTTAATTTTGCAAGTATATAACGATGGTTTTATTTCTTTATTATGTGAGAAGTTGTAATCTATTTAAATTACAGATTAAACAGTATGTTTTGAATGTGAATTATTTTATTCCTAAGAAATAGATTACTTTCAGTAGAGTTATGTGTTTTGGATTCATACAATAACTCATCTTGTGCAACGTTATCATTTATTGTAGTAAATGATTCAGAAATGATTTTAGAATTATCCAAATGAAGCGTTAGAAGTGCAGATTCGGAATTCTTTAGTCTCAGTTAAATTATTGAAAAATATAGTGAAAGAGTTCTAATCTATTGGTGATTTATCCAAATCTAGTGGTTGAAATGGATTCAACGATTTGCGAGATAAAACCAGAAAAAAAGTTTATGTATTTAAATTAAATTTAAATAGTAAGCTGTATAGTGTGAAGTCAGAAAAATATAAGAAGTTAGTAATACTTCAATAAAAAATTAGATATTTGTCAACCCAATAATCAATTTAGTCCATGAAAAAACTTGGAATTTCGTTAATGGCAATCTTTTTTGCTATTCCAATTATAAAGGCGCAAAATGAGCCAAATCCTATAACAACGGCGGCTCCATTTTTATTAATTATTCCAGATGCGAGAGCAGGAGGAATGGGAGATGTTGGAGTTGCAACTAGTGCAGATGCTAATTCACAGCATCACAATCCGGCTCAATATGCGTTTCTAAATTCTCAATTTGCACTTGGTATAAACTATACACCTTGGATGCGAGAATTGGTAAATGATGTCTTTTTGGGAGGAGTTTCATTTGGAAATAGGATTAATGACAGAAGTGCATGGGCCGCAAGTATGAAGTATTTTACTTTTGGTGAAATTCAGTTAACGGATGGTTCAGGAAATCCTATTGGAATTGAAAAGCCAAATGAGTTTTCTTTAGATGGAACATATGCCTTGAAATTAAGTGAATACTTTTCAATGGGTGTAACGATGCGTTACATTAGATCAGATTTTGCTTTAAAATCTACAGATGACCTATTAAATACTGTAAATACCTTTGCGGTTGATATCTCTGGTTATTATCAATCTGAAGAAGTGAATTATGGCGGTTTTAATGGTCGGTGGAGAGGTGGATTTAATATTGCAAATATTGGACCTAAAGTTACATATTCTGATGGAGGAAAAGAGAATTTTGTCCCTACGAATTTAAAATTAGGAGGGGGATTTGATTTTATTTTGGATAATTATAATAAGATTTCCGCAACAGCTGAAGTTACAAAACTGTTGGTCCCGACGCCTCCTTTAAGAGATGAAAATGGAAATGTAGTAGAAGGAAAAGAAGATGATGTGCCGTTCTTTACAGGAATGTTCCAGTCATTTGCAGATGCTCCAGATGGATTTAGTGAGGAAATGGCGGAATTTACATGGGCTTTGGGAGCAGAATATGTTTATAATAATGCTTTTGCGCTTAGAACTGGTTACTTTCATGAAAGTGATTTAAAAGGAGCACGCCAATTTTTTACCGTGGGTACTGGATTTAAATTTAAAAGTACAAAATTAGATATCTCATATTTATTTAATGCTTCAGATGTAAATAACCCTTTAGAAAATACGTTTAGATTTTCTCTTGCATTTGACTTTGGAGACTTGTATGAAGATTATTAAGAAATATCTTCTTATATTATTGCATGAAAAAAATTGAATTAAAGACACCGATCACACTTTATGATTCGGTGGAAGAACTTCCTTTTGATGTTCAAAATTTAATGAACGAAGCGGTAAAAGCTAGAAATACTGCATATGCACCTTATTCTAAATTTCATGTAGGTACCGCTTTTTTGTTAGAAAATGGAGAAATTATAACGGGTAATAATCAAGAAAATGCTGCGTATCCTTCTGGTATGTGTGCTGAACGTGTTGCAGTTTGGCAAGCGGGTTCGAGATTTCCTGATGTAAAAATTAAAATCATTGTAATAACTGCAAGTTCTAAGAGTAATCCAGTTACCCAACCTGTTGCACCTTGTGGTGGATGTCGCCAAGCATTGTCAGAATATGAGATTAAACAAAATGAAAATATTGCTATTTATTTTATGGGAGAAACAGGAAATGTTATAAAAACAGAATCACTTCACGATTTATTACCCTTAGCATTTGACAAATCATTTTTATAGAATAATTATTCGTCTACTCTTGCTATAGAGAGAGTCGCTTTTGCTCCAGTAGCCAAATTCCATTCATTTGATGAGATAACCTCGCCTTTATCTCCAAAAACCATGAAAGCGGCCGTATTAGGTCCTGAAGAACCCTGGTTAACTGCCTTAAATGAAATTACATTGAGCCCTTTTTTAAGCGGTAATTTAAACTGCTTAAAAGAAGTTGTAAGTGTGATATCTCTGATTATTGGTTCATTGTTTAAGTAAATTGTTACAATATCTCCATCAGGGTATTGAAAATCTCGGCAAACAATCGTGGCTGAATCGGAAGTACTACTAAATCCACCAAGGTATTGGTCAATTTTGGCATATTGTCTATTGATTTCTGCAATTTCCTTTTTTAATTTTTCTTCATGTACTTTTTGAGGATCTATTATTCCTTTATTGTTTAATGTTTTTCTAGCTTCAGCATCCAAAATACTCTGTAAAACTAAATCAACTGGAGTTTGATATTTCTCCTCTTTAGCTTTCATTCCATAAAAATCTGTGTTTGGCTCTGGAACTACAACATTCGGTGCAACTTCAAACGTAGAAGATTTAGGTTTCACTTCTTGCCCAAAAGAGTTTGAACAGAAAAGGACTGAAGCAAAGCAGAAAAATGTAATTTTAAAAAGGGTGCTATTCATAATTATGATTCTCACTGCAAAAATAAGTTATAATTGTTTTAGAAATGTTAAGGAAATGAGAAAACTGCTTCTAGTTCTTTTTCCAAAAATAAGGGGTAAGTAAAATTAAAACAGTAAAAAGTTCTAACCGGCCTATAAGCATTAGAAAAGAGGAGAACCATTTGGCTGCTATAGATAAATGAGCAAAATTATCTACTGGGCTAACACTACCTATAGCTGGTCCTATATTACCCAATGAAGAGGCTGTAGTCCCTATAGCCGAAGTAAAATCTAACCCCAAAAAGGTAAACATAACTGAGCCTAAAATAAAAATAAGCATGTACAACACAAAAAATGAGAGTATATTAAAAATAATATTCTGATGAATTGCTTTTCCACCGTATCTAACAGGAATAATAGCACTAGGATGCAATAGTTTCTTAAATTCTAAAATGCTACTTTTAATCATTGTAATATGTCTTACAATTTTAACGCCACCACTGGTAGAACCGGCAGAACCGCCAATAAAAAAAAGTGAGAAAATAAACATTGTGGCAAATGAATTCCACATAGTAAAATCTGCACTAACAAAGCCTGTAGTTGTAAATATTGCGAGAATTTGGAAAGCTGCATGTCTTATTGCACTTTCGAATTCGCCATATGGTTTGGGGTGGTCAATAGACGTCTGCAAAGCAGGGTCCTGAAAACTTATTATGATAATTGTTAAAATTACAATCAGCCATAGAGAGCCAAAAAAGTACCATTTAAATTCTTCATTGTTTACGACACGACGCCATTTTCCTTTAAACGCGAAATAGGTAACTATAAAATTGGTACCAGCAATAAACATAAAAAATATAATTATATACTGCACCATAGGCATATGATTCCAATGGGCTACACTAGCATTTTTGGTGGAAAAACCTCCAGTACTTAATGTAGACATGGCATGATTAATTGCATCAAACCAAGTCATTCCTGCAATTTTTAATAGGAAAAACTCAGTAATGGTTAATGAAAAATAAATTAGCCAAAGTCGTTTTGCAGTTTCTGTAATCCTTGGATGCATTTTATCAGCGGAAGGGCCTGGCGCTTCAGCCATAAATAATTGCATACCACCAATTCCTAAAAGAGGTAAAATAGCGATTGTTAAAACAATAATTCCCATACCACCAATCCAATGTGTTGCACTTCTCCAAAAGAGAATTCCTTTAGGCATGGCCTCAATATTTTGTAGAATTGATGAGCCAGTGGTAGAATAACCAGACATTGTCTCAAAAAAAGCATTTGTAAAACTCGGAATAGCACCTGTAAGTAAATAGGGTAAAGTACCTGTTAGTGATAAGATTAGCCAACCACATGTTACAATAATATAGCCCTCTTTTTTTTGAAGGTTTTTTGGAGCATTTCTATTTGTAAACCACATAGAGAATCCCAACAATATTGTAATTACACCAGCAGAAAGGATACCCCAATGAGCAGATTCTTCATAATACAAACTAAAGGGATATGCCAATAGCATAAATGCACCGTTTAGCATTGCCGTAAGCCCTAAAAAACTAATTATAATTTGATAGTTGAATGATTTCATCAACAATTATTTAAAAAGTTTTTCAACATCAGAAATAGCTTCTGGCAAACAAAATACTACAGCTTTATCTCCAGGTAAAATTTGAAAATCTCCAAAAGTCATCATAGCAACACCATTTCTAATCACACCTCCGAATACGGCATTTCTTGAAAGTTTAATATCCTTAATTTTATTCTTTGTTACAATTGAATTAGGATTAACATTAAATTCAAGTACTTCTGCATCTACATGTTTTAAGTTTGCCAATGCAAGGACTTCTCCTTCTCTAACATGCTTAAAAATTTCGCTTGCGGCTAGTAGTTTTTTGTTTATTAAGGTATCTATTCCAATGGTCTGAGAAATGTTGATATAATCCATGTTCTCTACCAATGCAATAGTTTTTTTAACACCTTTAGATTTGGCTACGAGACAAGACATAATATTGGTTTCAGAATTTCCAGTAACTGCAATAAAAGCGTCCATTTCTCTAATGTTTTCCTCCTCCAGTAATTCTAAATCTCTTCCATCTCCGTTAATGACCAAAGTATTTTTTAAACGTTCGGCAAGGGTAAACGCCTTTTCCTTTTCTTGTTCAATAAGTTTAACCCGATATTTTTCTTGACACAATTTTTTAGCTGATTTAGCACCAATTTTGCTTCCACCTAAAATCATAACATTTTTAACTGCAAACGCTTCTTTTCCGGCAAGAATATGTAATTTATTTATACTAGATTTGGGACACGAGAAATACACCTCATCATCAATATTAAATACAGTATCACCTCTAGGAATAACGGTTTGGGACTCATTCACTCTTTTTACTGCAATCGTTATAAAATCAATTTCCGGAAATTTGTTTTTAGCTTGTTGTACGGTTAGATTTAAAATCGGGGCCCCCTGATTTAATGTGGTCCCAACCATATTCAATGCGCCATTTTCAAACGTAATAGAATCATTAAAAGCGGACTGATTTAGTAACATTGTTATTTCCTTAGCAGCAAGTTCTTCCGGAGAAATTACAGAATCCAAACCTAAGTCTCTAAAATTAATCTCAGTATTATGAATAAATTCAGGGTTGTTTAAACGAGCAATTGTTTTTTTTGCGCCTAACTTTTTTCCGATTACGGCAATTGTGAAATTTGTGTTTTGAGAATCTGTAACCGCTATTAATAAATCAGTTTTATCAATAGCGATATCCTTTAATGTTTGGATTGATGTAGCATCTCCATTAGTTGTGATAACATCGAGATGAGAATCGAGGTAATTGAGTTTTTCGCTATCTACGTCAATTACGAAAATATCTTGAGATTCGTACGATAGCAGTTTTGCAAGGTGGAATCCAACGTCTCCAGCACCAGCAATAATGATTTTCATTTAAAACGGATTTAATACAAAGATATAAAACTTATCTTTGATAAAAAAAGCGATATGAAGGAGAAGAATCAATCTTTTTCTATTAAGAATTGGAATGAATACGACAGGCCCAGGGAGAAGTTAATAGCAAAAGGAAAAGATGTTTTGTCTGATACCGAATTGGTGGCAATTTTATTAGGATCGGGAAGTAAAATTGAAAGTGCCGTCGATTTGTCTAAACGTGTCTTATCTTCAGTTGACAATAATCTGAATGCTCTAGCAAAGTTAGAGGTAAATGATTTTCTGAAATTTAATGGTATTGGAGAAGCAAAGGCAGTTGCAATTATAACAGCTTTGGAGTTGGGTAGGAGAAGACGTGGTGAAGCTGCAAGAGAACTGTATAAAATAAGCTCTAGTAAATCGGTTTATGAATTAATGCAGCCTATATTAGGAGATTTGCATCATGAAGAATTTTGGGTTTTATATCTAAACAACTCTAATAAAATTTTAAGTAAAATGCAATTAAGTAAAGGAGGAATAACAGGAACTCTTGTCGATTCCAGGTTGGTATTTCAAAAAGCGTTGGAACTAAAAGCAACTTCAATAATACTAAGCCATAATCATCCATCAGGATCGTTGACTCCAAGCAATGCGGATAGACAATTAACTCAAAAAATAAAGATGGCTGGCGCAGCTTTGGATATCAAAGTGTTAGATCATTTAATAATAACACAGAATAACTATTTCAGTTTTGCGGATAATAATGAGTTATAATATTCGGTTTTAATTACTTGAAAATTTTGTACGTTTATACATTATATATATTAACTAAAATCAAATTGAATTTATGAAGTTTAGATTGTTTTTATTTTTAATTAGTGCTTTTACAATCTTTTCATGTTCTTCAAAAAAGGAAGAGTTGGTTGAAGAATTAAAGGGAGCCGAAGACGTAATTGAGAAAATTGATAAAAGTAAACCCTCAGTGACAAGAGATTTAGATGCTATTTTAAAAGATGGTAAATTAAAAGTTTCTACAACTTATAGTGGTACAAGTTACTTTTTGTACAAAGGTCAACCAATGGGTTTCGAATATGAATTGTTGCAACGTTTTGCTGAACATTTGGGAGTGGATTTTGAGATTGTCGTAGCGAACGATATTAATAATTTAATCTCGAATTTGAATACTGGGAAAGTAGATTTAATGGCACATGGCTTAACTATAACCAGGGAGCGACAAAGAATGGTTAGTTTTTCTGATTATATATATTTAACACATCAAGTATTGGTTCAAAAAAAACCAGATAATTGGAGAAGAATGAAGTTGCACGAAATTGAAAGAGATTTACTTCAAGATGCAATTGAATTAGATGGCAAAAAGGTTTCTGTTAGAGAAAAAACAGCATATAGTATGAGGTTAAAACATTTGTCTAGAGAAATTGGAGGAAGGGTTATGATTGATACGTTAGATGGAACACTTACTACAGATGAAATTATTAAAATGGTTGTAGACGGGCAAATAAAGTATACTGTGGCTGATAATAATATAGCCAGTATTGTAGCTTCGTATTACCCAATTTTGGATGTTAGCACACCAGTTAGTTTTTCACAGCGTATTGGGTGGGCGACTAGATTAAATTCACCGGAACTTTTAAAAGAATTAAACTCATGGCTAACGGCTTTTAAAAAAGAGGTAGATTACTATGTGATATATGATAAGTATTTTGAAGATAAAAGAGATTTTAGGCGAAGAGTTAAGAGTGATTTTTATAGCGTCAATACAAATTCAATTAGTATTTATGATGACTTAATAAAATCGAAATCTGTTAATTTGGAGTGGGATTGGCGTTTAGTATCAGCTTTAATTTATCAAGAGTCTCAGTTCGATATTAAGGCAAAATCTTGGGCTGGAGCTGGAGGTTTAATGCAAATGATGCCTGCGACAGCAAAAGAAATGGGTGTCTCGAATAGGTTCGACCCTGAGGATAACGTAACTGGAGGGACGAAATATTTACGAAAATTATGGGAACGATTTGATTCCATTCTAGATCCCGAACAAAGAATAAAATTCACAATGGCTTCATATAACTGTGGCTATGGACATGTATTGGACGCTCAGCGTTTGGCTGATGAAAGAAATTTAGATAGAAGTATGTGGGATGATAATGTTGAAGAAATGATTTTAGCATTAAGCTTAAGAAAGAATTATACAAAACCTAACATAAGATATGGTTATGTTAGAGGAATGGAGCCGTTTACATATGTAGACCAGATTTTTGAAAGATATAATCACTATAAACAATTTATTAACGAATAGTATTGATTTTAGTTTATACTCATAAAGTCACTCCAAGATTAAGCTATATATTTAAACAGGTATTTGTTAGGGTTATTAAAGTACCGGTTGAGTTTACCCTGGAGATTTCTGAATTTATTGCACATACAGGTCCAAAGTTTTCATATTCGAAAAAGGCACTTGGAAATGAAATTCATGTACGAAGTCATGAATTGCTTTTTGAACAGGGAATAAATGATATTTCAATAAACATGTCTTCTTGGAATGAGATTCCATGTTTCTTTATGAATAATCCGCAAGGAGTTATTCCATTTGATCTTTTTGCCGCAAGCTTTTATTTAATTAGCCGTTACGAAGAGTATTTACCATTTGTGCAAGATACGAATGAACGTTTTCCAGCAACTGAGAGTTTGGCGTATAAAGAAGGGTTTTTACAGCGGCCTTTAGTTGATATCTGGGCGCTACAATTTAAAGAAATATTAGCGAAAAAATTTCCCGATTTCAAGTTTAAAGAACGGAAGTTCGAAATTATATCCACAATCGATGTAGATAATGTATTTGCATATAAGCATAAAGGATTTGTTCGAAATTTAGGAGGTTTTTGTAAAGATTTTTTTACATTAAAAATTGGTAGACTTATAGAAAGAACGTTAGTTCTTCTAAGGTTAAGAAATGACCCATATGATACTTTTAATGAAATAATTTCTTTGTCTAAATCAAAAAAAATAAAAACAATTTTTTTCTTTTTAGTGGGAGATTACACAACTTATGATACAAATGTGTCTTCATCTAATAACGCTTATAGATCACTGATTAAATCTATGGCTGATTATGTTGAAGTAGGGTTGCACCCGTCCTATTATACGATGAAGAATTCGGATAAGCTCAAAAAAGAGAAGAATAAACTAGAGCAAATTGTAAATCAACCTATGCATAAATCCCGACAGCATTTTTTGCGAGTTAAACTACCGGAGACTTATCAGAATTTAATTGATTTGGATGTGACTGAGGATCACTCAATGGGTTATGCAAAAGAAATGGGTTTTAGAGCAAGTACCTGTACACCTTTTTATTTTTATGATTTGGATTTTGAAATTCAGACACCTCTTAAGATTTTTCCATTTGCTATTATGGATGTAACATTAAATGACTATCAAGGGCATGTTCCTGCTGTTGCTTCAGTTAAGATTCAAGAATTAAAAAATGAAGTGAGGAAAGTGAACGGCACATTTATTACGTTATTTCACAACGAAAGTTTAAGTGAAAATGAAAGTTGGAAGGATTGGAAGAAAGTTTATGAATCCATTTTTGATTAGAATCGAATGATATCTTCTATAAAAAGAAGTTATCTTGATGTTTACAAACATTGATTTTGGATAAAGTTAAAACCGATATCATCCAAAGAATAATGATATTGAGCATCTACTGAAATTCTAATGTATTGATTCTTGTCAAGAAATTTAGAATAAATTCGATTAAACTATTCTAATAAGTTTATTTTTATCAAATGGAAACTACGCACATATTCTTTGACTTAGACCACACCTTGTGGGATTTTGAAAAAAACTCTGCACTTACCTTTGAAAAAATTTTTGAGTTGAATAAAATTCCATTGAGTTTAGAGAAATTTCTAAATTATTATCAAGGGATTAATTTAAAATATTGGCGTTTGTATAGAGTGGATAAAGTAACAAAAGAGCAGTTACGATACGGACGCCTTAATGATACTTTCAAGATCCTCAGAGTTAGTGTCAGCGATGAAGTTATCTATAAGTTATCGGAAGATTACATTACTTACTTATCAACTTTTAATTATTTGTTTGAAGGTACACATGAGTTGCTCACATATTTAAAAACTAAATATAAACTCCATATAATTACAAACGGGTTTAATGAAGTTCAGAATAAAAAACTTGAAAACTCTGGAATAAGGAAATATTTCGATCAAATCATTACTTCTGAAGAAGTGGGAGTTAAAAAACCAAACCCTAAAGTTTTTAAATATGCACTTCAAAAAGCAAATGCTTTAAAAGCAGAAAGTTTTATGATTGGTGATAGTTGGGAAGCCGATATTATGGGCGCTAAAAATTATGGGTTAAAAGTAATTTACTGTAATTTTGAAAATAACGCGGTTGGAGAATCCGTTCCTTCAGTTTCAAATCTTTTAGAAATTAAGAATTATTTATAAGTTAATGAAAAATATAATTGGCATTCTTTCAATTCTATTACTCTTAACTGGGTGTGTCAGTGGTGTAGACTTTGATCAGATTGATGATATTGAAGTTTATACAGATCATAATGCTTCACTTGTTTATTTTAATTTAGATGCCAATGATTTTTTAGACGATTTAGGCAATGAAACTTTAGTGCTATCGGATACCTTTAATATTCCAGTTTTTGCAGGTCCTTACTCAGAGAACTATTTGATTCAAGCAGATTTTTTATTTACAATAAGTAATACATTTACAAGAGATATATCATTGCAGTATGAATTTTTAGATGAGAACGATAATTCATTATTTCTTGTCGAACCAATTAATAGTTTGCCTAATTCTATTAATGAAGAATATATTAGAATTATTTCCGAAGCACAGATTCCAAATGTGATTACTACAGAAAAATTTGTAATGCAAATTTTAATGGGTAATGGAACTCCTTTAGACCCTAGTTTGAATCTATCCTTTAATGCAGAATCTGCAGTTCTATTGCATTATAAAGTTACCACCGAGGATGAATAAAATTGTCTTGGGATTTGTTTTTATATTTTCAATAAAGTTGTTCAGTCAAGAATATCAAGTATTGTATGATTTTGATGAAATACCCCAAACTTTAATTCTTAACCCAGGTAGTAATTACAGTCATGATTATTTTATTGGAATCCCTATTTTGTCCGGATTATCTATTGATGGTGGTGTAACAGGAGTAACTGCCTATGATATTTTTGCTGATGATGGTAGGGACATAAATGATAAAATAAGAGATGTTATTTATGGTTTAAAGAATAGTGATTCCTTTGTTATAAACGAAAGGGTAGAAGTGGTAAGTGGAGGAATTCGATTAAATGAGAATGATTTCTTAAGCTTTGGTTTGTATGAAGAATTTGATATGGTTTTTTATTATCCTTCAGATGTGGCTCAATTATTTTATGAGGGGACTACAAATTTGGATAAACGCTACTCTTTAGATGGGGTTAATTTTAAAGCCGATATGATCGGTGTTTTACATGCAGGAATTTCACACAAAATAAACGAGAAGTTTACAATTGGAGGTAGATTGAAATTATATTCTTCGGTGTTTAGCGCCCAAACAAAAAATAATCAGGGAGAATTCTATACAACCCAAGGAGTTAACAATTATTTTCATCATCATTTAATAAATGTAGATGCTACAGTGCAAACTGCAGGTATTGTATATGATGATTATGGAGATTTGGAGCCGAAAGATTTTGCGAAAAAAATAATAACATTTGAAAACCCAGGCTTTGGGTTAGATATGGGGTTTACTTATAAATTTAATGACCAATTTCATGTGACAGGAAGCATTTTAGATATTGGATTTGTGCGAAACTCTAATGATGTATCGTCCTATTACATTCGAGGTGGCTACGATACGGAAGGTATAGAATTGCAATTTGATCCTGATGTACCAAGTGATTATTGGGAAGAATTAAAAGAGGATTTTGAAAACAAATTGCCAATAGATACAATTACGACAGCCTATAATTCTTATAGGCCAATTAAATTGAATGCATCTGCCAAATATAGTTTTGGTAAGCCTTATTATGAAGATTGCTACAAAAGCAATGCGAATGATCCATATAGAAATGCAGTTGGAGGACAGTTATTTGTTGCAAATAGACCTTTACATGCACAATGGGCAGCCACTTTTTTTTATGAGCGAAGATTTGGAAGTGTGTTAAGAACTAAATTTACATATACTCTAGATAATTATTCATCTTCAAATATTGGAATAGGTTTGTCTTCTAAATTTGGGCCCGTCAATCTCTATTTTGCTATGGATAATTTACAATATTTGAGTAACCTTGCCAAAGCCAATAGTACCTCTTTTCAAATGGGTTTAAACATTATTATTGATAAAAAAATTCCGTAGTTTTACAAAAAAACAAACATTATGAAGCAGTTTAAATTTTTACTTGTAGTTTTTATATTTAGCAGTTCATTGATGACTGCGCAAAGAAGTGTAAATTCATATGAGTATTTAATTGTTCCCGATAGGTATGATTTTCAAAAAAGTAAAGATCAGTATCAAGTAAATTCATTGGTGAAATTTTTATTTGAAAAAGAAGGCTTTACGGTGTTTTTGAGTAACGAGGAGTTTCCAGATGAGTTGAAACTGAATAGGTGTTTGGCTTTAACTGCGGTGTTAAATGACCATTCTAAACTGTTGAATACAAAAATGAATTTTGATTTGGTTGATTGTGACAACAATGTGTTATTTAGCACAACCGAAGGCAGATCAAAAGAAAAAGATTATAAAGAGGCTTATTTTGCATGTGTACGCCAAACTTTTGAAGATGTTAAGGAATTGAATTATAATTATGAGCCCTTAGAGGAAGTTAAGGATAATCAAGAAATCATGGTGAGTTCTACTAATAATACTGGTTCTAATTCCGAATCTACAGCGGTAAATTCAAACACAAATGTAAATAAAGATTCGTCTACAAATGTTGTTGTTCCGTTAGCAACTGTGGCCGTAGCAGTTGAGAATAAAGAACCTGAGCCTACGCAAGTACAGGAAAAAACTGAACAAGTAAAAGTTAGTTCTGATGTACTTTACGCGCAACCTAATGCAACAGGTTATCAAATTGTAGATGCAACGCCTAAAGTAATTTATAAACTATTAAATACTAGTTTAGATAATGTATTTTTGTTAGAGGGTCACTCTGCAATTGTTTATAAAGTAGGGGAGGACTGGAAAGTTGAGTATTATGAAAATGGCAAAGCAGTCATAAAACCTTTAAACCTTAAGTTTTTCTAATAATCATACTTTTTCCAGCGTTTTTTTAAGATTTCTCTGAAACTTTGCTCTCTTGTATTTTGACCGGGTTCATATAGTTTGGTGCCCGACAATTCACTAGGTAAAAATTCTTGTTCCGTAAAGTTGTCGTCATAACTATGAGCATATTTGTAGTCTTCGCCATAGTTTAATTCTTTCATTAGTTTGGTTGGTGCATTTCTTAAATGTAACGGAACAGGCAAGTCACCCGTTTGTTGCACAATCTGCTGAGCCTTGCCAATTGCTTCATAAGATGCATTACTTTTAGGTGAGTTTGCCAAGTATACGGCACATTGGCTTAAAATAATTCTAGATTCTGGGTATCCGATAGTATTTACTGCCTGAAACGTGTTATTGGCCATTATTAATGCAGTTGGATTCGCATTTCCTATATCTTCCGATGCTGCTATTAGTAATCTTCTGGCAATAAATTTAACATCTTCTCCACCTTCAATCATTCGCGCTAACCAATATACTGCGGCATTTGGGTCGCTACCTCTTATAGATTTAATAAACGCAGAAATAATGTCATAATGTTGTTCTCCGGTTTTATCATAGCGAGCCATATTTTTTTGAACGCGATCCATTACATATTTATCTGTAATAGTTATGGTTTTCTGCTCTGTTGATGTTACTAATAATTCGAATATATTTAAGAGTTTTCTTGCGTCACCGCCCGACAATCGAATAAGTGCATCTGTTTCTTTTAATTTGATGTTTTTTTTTGAAAGAAGTTCATCTTTAGTCAGCGCTCTATGGATTAGGGATGTTAGATCTTCTCTTTCAAATGAGTTTAATATGTATACCTGACATCTAGAAAGAAGTGCAGGAATTACCTCAAAACTTGGGTTCTCTGTGGTGGCGCCAATCAAGGTAATCCAACCTTTTTCTACAGCTCCTAATAACGAATCTTGCTGAGATTTGCTAAATCTATGAATTTCATCAATGAATAGAATAGGGTTCTTGGTTGTAAAAAGACTTCCACTTTGTTTTGCCTTAGCTATGACATCTCTAATGTCCTTAACACCTGAATTAATAGCGCTTAAAGTATAAAACGGACGTTTACTTTCAGTTGCAATAATATTTGCTAACGTTGTTTTACCTATTCCCGGAGGGCCCCATAATATCAATGATGGAATCACTCCTTGTTTTATATGCTGTGTTAAATAGCCATTCGGTCCAACAAGATGTTGCTGACTAATGTAATCACTGAGTGATTTAGGTCTTATTCGTTCTGCTAACGGTTGGTTCATAGCATAAAAGTACTAGAAATTGATTAGTTTTGATTAAGAACTGACATTATTTCCATCTATTTAGTTTAGGAATTGTTTTTGTTTTAATTAAGTATGGATGATTCAAAAAATTTTCAATTTTCTTTTCAAGTTTTAATAGTACCATTTATTGCTGTATTTTCGATTTGGTTGGTGTATTGGTTCGAAATAAGATTTGGATATAATTTTACTAAATATGGAATCTTACCCCAATCTATTAATGGATTAAGAGGGGTAATCTTTTCTCCTTTTATTCATAGTTCAACTTCCCATCTATTTAACAATTCAATTCCACTTGCAGTTCTTTTATGGAGTTTATGCTTCTTTTATAAAGAATTGGCTATTAAAACGTTGGTGTATGGGTCATTGCTTACAGGTTTATTAACTTGGTCATTCGCAAGAGAATCATATCATATAGGTGCAAGCGGTGTCGTATATATGCTATTTAGTTATATATTTTTTAGTGGATTGATAAGAAAGCATTACAGACTGGTAGCACTTTCTTTAGCAGTTGTTTTTCTGTATGGAGGAATGATTTGGTATGTATTTCCGATTAAATCAGGAATGTCTTGGGAAGGACATTTGTCTGGATTTGTTGTTGGATTGTTGTTAGCAACATTATATAGAAAGAAAGGACCACAAAAGAAAGAGTATGTATTTACACAAACAAAGTTTGATTTAATGTTTGATGAACACGGAAATTATAATCCTGAAGCTTTAGAAGGAAAAGAATCAGAGGAAAAACTATAAACGCTGTCTCAAGGCTTCGTATAAAATGGCACCACAGGCTACTGAAACATTTAAGGACTCTATAGTGCCGAGTAACGGTAGTTTTGCCTTAGCATTTACCATTTTCAAAATAGAAGGATTTACACCTCTATGTTCAGAACCCATTATTATTGCGGTGGGTTGATTGAAATTAACATCGAACAGCGTGTCTTCGGTTTTTTCCGTAGCGGCAACTAGATTTATTTCAGAAGCTTGCAATAAAAACAAAGCGTCTTTTAAATGGTCAACTCTACAAATAGGAACTTTGAAAGCAGCACCGGCCGAGGTCTTAATGGCATCTGCATTTAATGGAGCACTTCCCTGATTTTGAACAACGATTGCATCTACACCTGTACACTCTGCAGTTCTAATGATAGCACCAAAGTTTCTTACATCGGTTATTTGATCTAGTAAGAGTATAAGCGGTGTTTTATCAGAATTTAAAACACTTTCAATGACAATTTCTAAATCATGAAAATCAATTGGAGAAATAGTCGCTGCAACACCTTGATGATTGCTATTTTTAGAAAGATGATTTAATTTTTCTACAGGAACATGGCTTGTTGCAATACTATGTTTTTTAATTAAAGTATTTAGTTCAGAAAATAAATTTCCAGATAGTCCCTTTTGAAGATATACTTTTTGAATTGTAGCACCTGAATTAATAGCTTCAATAATTGCTCTAATTCCAAATATTTTCGATGATTTATTTTCCATGGTGCAAATGTAGGTATTATTTAATGCTAAAAAAAAGGCCATCTTATTTAAGATGGCCTTTAATATAAATTTATTGCTTAAATACTAGTACCCGTCGTTTTGAACAACATTCGAGTTTGCATTAATTTCTGCAGCAGGAATTGGATAAGTAAATAAGTTATTAGGATAACTTAACGTTTCAATAAGATTCTGACTAGATCCTATTACATCTACACTCATTCCAGTTCTCATTAAATCATCAAATCTAAATCCTTCAAACATCAATTCTTTTCTTCTCTCATCTAAGATGATGTCTTTAGTAACCATTGTATGAGCAGCAGCTCCACGGTTAGAAGTAATCATGTTTAATTGAGTTAAAGCCATAGGATCTGCATTATTAATCTCGAATAAAGCTTCAGCATAAATTAAAACGATTTCTTCAATTCTAATTAAAGGTACGTTATCAGCATTAGTTACAGTATCTGGATATTTACCCATGTTACGTAATCTAGTACCAGCATCTTGATACCCTAAGATATCTTTACGAACATCTCCGTCAGCATAAAGATCAATAACATTTGCAATAGCTTCAGCATCACCATATCCTGAAGGTGCATCACTTGGGAATCTATACATATAAGCTAAACTTCCATTACCAGCATTATCAGATCCACTGTATTGCAATTCAAAAATAGAATTTCCAGCTTCTTTACCAGCCCAGTTAGAAACGAAACTTGCAGCTGGTGCAATTGTATATCCTCCGTTATCAATTACCATTTTTGCAGCATCACGTGCACGTGCCCAATCTCCAAAATATAATGCAACTCTAGCTTCTAAAGCTTTTGCTGCGTATTTTGAAATGAATATTTTACTATCATAAGCTACATCCATCATACCAAATGCTTGCTCTAAATCTAAGTAAATTGCAGACTTAACTTCAGAAACAGTATTTCTTGAAGGTGATAAACTCTCTGCATCTCCTTTAAAAGTAGTAACAATAGGAACTCCTAAATCTCCGCTTGGAGCATGTTGTTGACCAAAACTTCTTAAAAGATCATAATGTGCTAATGCTCTGATTGCAATTGCCTCACCTTGAAGGTGACGACCATAAGCTAAGTCACCATCTAAAGTTGTAACATCTGTATTAATAACAATGTTTGCATTTGCAATTACAGAATAAGCATTATTCCATAAGTAATCAGTGTTTTCATTGTATTTGAATTCAGCTTGAGTAGAGTACCTACCTGAATTACCATTCGAAAACATGTTATCACTTCTTACCTCATTTGTAATGATAGCAGCTTGACCGTAATATCCAGATGCAGTTAATTGACTATGCATACCTTTAATAATACTGTACAAGTTACCAACATTTACAACACTTCCTTCAACAGACTTGTCTTGCGCTAATGTAGGCTCTAAACTGTCGGTACCACAAGAACTAAGTAACCCAGCACTTAACCCTAGTAATAATGTATATTTAAATATTTTTTTCATTGTTTAAAATTTTATATTAAATCCAAATAAAATAGTTTTTGATGGAGGAGTTTCCAATCCAATCGTACCACCTAAATCAATTTCAGGATCATAAGTTAAATTCGGGTCTTTAGTCCAAGTTAATAGGTTGTTTCCTCTTAAGAAAACGTTTAACCCTGCAATACCAGACTTGTTTAATAAGTCTTTAAAGTCGTATCCAACTGTTAAACTTCTAAGTCTAAAGTATTCTCCATCGAATAAATATTTAGAATTCGATTCCCATGGTGTAAATGAACTAGAAAATTTACCATGTCTAGTTACATCACCTGGCTCTTGCCATCTATCTAATAAAGTAGTTAAACCTTGGAATGCAAAAATTGGATATGCATTTGGTTGACTAGTATATCTATGCCATCCATCATAAACTTTATGTCCAGTAGCATAATATCCATTTGCGTCTACGTAGAAGTTTTTGAAATCTACATGTAAATTCATACCAGCAGTTAAGGTTGGTACTCCATTACCACCTTGCCATGACGGATTAGCTTCATTGAAAACAGTCGTAGTAGGACCATCTTTTCCATCAATATAAAATTCTTCCTCTCCAGTGTCAGGATTTACACCTGCGAAAGTAGGCATATACCATCCGTTAACAGGGTGTCCAGACTCAATTCTTGTTCTTGTAGTCGTAATAGTTCTTTCTGTACCATCAGGTCTTAAAGGCAATTTAGTAATTTCATTATCTACAGTACCAATATTACCTCCTACAGATAAATTAAAGTCTTCACTTCTTACAACATTAACATTTAATTCAGCTTCAAAACCGGTGTTAGTTAACTCTCCAATGTTTTGTACTTGACTTGTGAATCCAGTAGTTTGAGATAAAGGAACATTCAATAATAGATCATAAGAGTTTCTATTAAAGTATGTGAAGTTACCATTTAAAATACCGTTGAATAATCCAAATTCAATACCAACATCTAATGTTGCAGATTTTTCCCAAGTTAATTCATTATTACCGAATGTATTTACAACCTGTGCACCTTCTCCATTATAATCTACACTATAAGAGAATAAAGATTGGTATTGGTTTAATCCAATATTTGCATTACCTGTAATACCATAAGAAGCTCTTAATTTCAAGTTGCTAATCCAATCTGTATTAGCTAAGAAATCTGCTTTATGTGCGTTCCATGCTCCACCAACAGACCAGAAACTACCCCATCTTTGATCAGGGCTAAATCTAGAGTTTCCTTCGTATCTGAAGTTACCATTAATAATGTATTTTCCACCGAATGCGCTATAATTTAAAGTTGCCATATATGCACCTAAATAATAGTCAGTTTCATTAGAAGTAATAGAAACTGGGTTTCCAGTAGAATCTAAGTTAAATAGTCCATCATCAGCGAAGTTTTCACCATATCCTCCTAAATAGTATCTTTTATTAGATTGATATTCTTGTAATAAAGATGCTCTAAAGTTATGGTTTTCTCCTAAATCAAAGGCATAATTTAATTGATTTTGGAATGTTAAATCAGTAGTATGTCTAACGTACTGACCTGCATCACCTGATGTCGGTGATCCGTATCCATAATTTCTATTAGAGTAAGATCGAGAGTTGTAAACTTGATAATCGATAGCAAATCTAGAACTAAAATCAAATCCATTTCCAATATCATAAGATACCTGGTTGTTAGAACGAATTCTAGACAAGAAGTTATCATCTATATTATACTTAGTAATATATAATGGATTTGGTAATGACCCTCCGAACTGATTAATTGTTCCATCATCATTGTAAGGAATATTATAAGGAGGCATAAAGAAAATTGAACTTCTTGCACCTTCAAAATATGCACTTCTTTCTAAAAAGGCATCTTGCTCTTGGTAAGATCCTTCATTAGAAGTAGAGAATTTAAGTTTATCAGTTAAATCAACACTGAAACTTAAGTTTCCATTTATTCTTTCGAATTCAGATCCAATTACAGTACCTTCTTGGCTCATGTAACCTAAACCTGCATTGAAATTGTAAGAGTCCTTACCTCCGTTTGCATTGAAAGCATACTGTTGTACAACAGCATCTTTATTTTTAATTGTTTCTTTCCAGTTCCCTTCTGGTCTACCATTTGCGTCCCAAGATAAATAAGGCTCTCTTGCAAGAAGATAGGCTTCAGCTTCAGCTTCAGTTCCAAAGAAACCATCATTAAAATATGCTTCAGAAGCTAATTCTAAACGGTTTACTGTTGTTAATGGGTCTGGCCCGTCAACAGCATCGTTAGAAAAACCATATGAAGAATTAAAACTGAATGAAGTTTTTCCAGCTTTACCTGTTTTAGTAGTAATTAAGATTACACCATTAGATCCTCTTGCACCATATTGTGCAGTTGCAGATGCATCTTTTAATACAGTTACAGTCTCAATATTATTAGGATCAATAGATGCTAAATTAGAGAAGAACGATGTTGCTCCAGAATTTGAAGCATTTCCATTACTAATAGGAACACCATCAATTACATATAATGGCTCGTTACCTGCAGTAATAGAACTAATACCACGGATTCTTATTTGAGCAGTAGAACCTGGAGTTCCAGAGTTGGCTGCTACTGAAAGACCCGCTACTTTTCCTTGTAATGCCTGATCGACACTTGGAGTAATTACATCCGTAATATCGTCCTGATTCAGTTGTACTGCAGAACCAGTAACCTCAGATCGTTTGTAGGATGTATATCCAACTACAACAACTTCTTCTAAAATACTGTCGGCTTCTAAAACTACATTTATAGTATTAGCATTTCCTACAGTAATTTCTTGAGTTGTCATTCCAATAAAACTAAATTGAAGAACATCTCCTACAGAGGCTTCTATAGAATAGTTACCATCAAAATCAGTTTCTGCACCCGTAGTGGTACCTTTAATTAAAACACTTACTCCTGGCAATGGACCTGTTTCGTCAGTCACATTTCCAGAAATGGTTTTAGTTTGTGCAAATGTTAGTTGCACGACAAACGCTAGTAATAGCGTTAAAATTCCATTTAACTTTGTTTTCATGTTATAACTTTTTGAATTAATCGATTTCAAAAGTCTTAATTAATACTTAATAAAACAACTTTTTAGCTTAAAAAGTGTTAAAAAAGTTAAGGCATACTTAAAGAATATTAGGGAAGAACCGAGCCTTCGCGTACGATGCAGCCTTCGACCACTTCCGAGCGCGCGCCGATAAAGCAGTTGTCTTCGATGATGGTAGGGCCGGCCTGCATGGGTTCCAGCACGCCGCCAATACCGACACCGCCGGACAGGTGTACGTTCTTGCCGATCTGCGCACAGGAGCCAACGGTGGCCCAGGTGTCAACCATGGTGCCTTCATCTACATAGGCGCCCAGGTTCACAAAAGAGGGCATCAAGACAACGCCGGGGGCGATGAATGCGGATTTACGCACGATGCAGTTGGGAACGGCACGGAAGCCGGCCTCTTTCCATTCCGTATCGCCCCAGCCCATGAATTTGCTGTCGAC
>MPDD01000018.1 GCA_001874265.1 Bacteroidetes bacterium MedPE-SWsnd-G1
ACCGGAAACTTATTCTTTAAATATGTATATCTATTTACATTTAATTGATAAATATTTAAGTCTTCGTATTTTACAGTATCACCCACAACCACAGAATAAATAGGTTGATTTGAACTAAAATATTCATACGGTTTCCCAATAGTCTGATTACCATCTGAGACTAACAAAACCGGAGCATTGTCATTTTTATAAAGTCGTTTTAATTCTGATAAGGCTTTCGAAACACCCGTATTCGTATAAGAAAAGGACAAAGAATCTAAAGTTTTAACTTCTGCTCCAAAAGAATAATAGTCAATATTAAATTTTTGATTCAAGGCGACATCCGATTTTATTTGATCTAAGAAATCTAAAACCTGCTGCTCCTGATTAAAATTTGCAATAGATTTTGAATCATCTATAGCAACAACTAAAGAAGGTTTCGTTATCTTTAATTCAATTTGATCCACCTTTGGGTTGATAAGTAAAATTCCAATTAAAAAAATGGAAATAAAACGCAAAAAAGTCAGTAAATAACTGACTTTTTCTTTTTTCTTAATAGGGTTAACATATTGAAAAATTGCAATTGAAAATGCAACAACAAACGCTAAAACTATATAT
The DNA here is from genome assembly GCA_001874265.1 of Bacteroidetes bacterium MedPE-SWsnd-G1. Classification (GTDB taxonomy): domain Bacteria; phylum Bacteroidota; class Bacteroidia; order Flavobacteriales; family Flavobacteriaceae; genus Urechidicola. Next base: position 598 of record MPDD01000018.1, read on the forward strand.
ATAATTGTAATACTTGGCAACTGCTAATCTTAAGTCAACATTCCACCATCAACGCTCAATGTTTGTCCTGTGATATATGTACTCATATCCGAACCTAAAAACACACATGCATTTGCAATATCTTCAGGTGTCCCTCCTCTTTTTAATGGAATGGATTTCCTCCAACCATCAACAGTAGCTTCATCTAATTTTGCCGTCATTTCAGTTTCAATAAATCCAGGAGCAATTACATTACTTCTAATATTTCTAGAACCTAACTCTAATGCTACTGATTTAGAAAATCCAATGATTCCAGATTTGGATGCCGCATAATTCGATTGACCAGCATTTCCTTTTAAGCCAACTACAGAACTCATGTTAATAATTGAACCTCCGCGTTGTTTCATCATTGGTCTAATAACCGCTTTGGTTAAATTAAATACCGATTTAAGATTGATTTCAATTACTTTATCAAAATCACCTTCAGAAATACGCATCAACAAATTATCTTTTGTTATTCCCGCGTTATTTATTAAAATATCAATACTTCCGAATTCTTTCAAAACATCTGAAGCCAATTCTTGAGCAGCATCAAATTTTGCAGCATTAGATTGATATCCTTTTGCTTTAACACCATAGCCTAACAATTCTTTTTCTAAAGCAATTGCTGCGTCTACAGAAGAACTATAAGTAAACGCTACATTTGCGCCCTGTTGCGCATACATTTGAGCAATTCCTTTTCCAATTCCTCTAGTCGCTCCAGTAATTAAAGCCGTTTTATTTTCTAATAATTTCATTTTACAAAATCGTTTAATTCTAATATCAAAGATATAAAAAGATATGGTGGCAAATAAATTCTTCGAAAATTAATTTTCCCACTAATTATAGTGCAATAATATTGATAGCTTCTTCAATCTTAGTTATCTTTGCAGTGATGAATATATTACAGAAAAAATATGTTACGGCTTGGCTATATTCTGGTCTAGTATTGGTTGCCTTAATGGTAGTTATAGGTGGTATTACGCGTTTAACCCAGTCAGGACTTTCAATGGTAGAATGGAAGTTGATTAGCGGTGCTATACCTCCTTTAAATGAAGCAGAATGGCTAGAAACATTTGCCAAATACCAGCAATTTCCAGAATATCAGAAAATAAATAAGGGCATGACATTGGCCGAGTTTAAAATGATTTTCTTTTGGGAATACTTACATCGTTTATTAGGTCGCTTAATTGGGATTGTATTTATCATTCCATTTGCATTTTTTTGGTTTAAGAAATGGTTCAATAGTAAACAGAAAAAGCAATTAATAGTTCTACTAGTTCTCGGTGGATTTCAAGGTTTTTTGGGATGGTTTATGGTGAAGAGTGGATTGGTAGACAATCCACATGTTAGCCATTTTAGACTTGCAATACATTTATTAGCTGCCTTTGGTTTAATGTGCTATATCTATTGGTTAATATTGAGTTTTAACAGTGTTGCTGTAAAAACAAACACTTTACTAAATAAATTAAGTAAATGGTTTATAGGATTGCTAATTGTCCAAATAATATATGGTGCTTTTGTAGCCGGATTAAAAGCAGGGTATTTACTGCAATTGAATGATTCTGTATTAAAGAATTTAATTGGTTATACTACAAGAGGAACCAATGATTTCGATATTTTAAACAATCCTTTTGATGTTCAGGCTTTTCATAGAATATTTGCCTGGATTGTTTTTGCCTTTGCAATTTATATATTCAAGAAATCTAGAAATACTGCAATGTCAGGCATAGGGAATGTTCTTTTTGGACTCGTTCTTCTCCAAGTTACATTGGGAATAGCAACCTTGTTATTAAGAGTTCAAATTCATACTGCTGTAACGCATCAATTTGTTGCAATTCTTCTGTTATTAGCAACAATTCGAATGACCTATCTCTCTCAATCAAAAGCATAAAAAAAAGCCCTTTATTAAAAAATAAAGGGCTTTTTATATTTTCCAACAAGAATTTTTTATTTCTTAATTTCAGTTGGTGTATAATTGAATAGATAATCAATGTCTAATTCATGAACCTCTCCTAATTTTTCAAGAGCCTTCATATCTAAGTCCTTTTTGTTGCCAATAACAGAAATACTATAATCTTGACCTTTCACATTGTTTTTAAAGAATGCATCAACATCTTCAATAGTCATATCCTGAATCGCCTTATACATCTCTTCCCTATTGTCATAATCAAGTCCTCTACGTTTCAAACTCTCATAAGTCCAAAATATATTTGATTTAGTAATACGTTGTGAAGCAATTTGTTTTAACGCAGCTTCTTTCGCTGAATTGAATTGACCTTCTGACTTAGGCATATTATTCATTAGTTCCATCATTGCATCTACCGCTTGTGGTAGTTTATTTGCTTGTGTACCTATATAAGCAAATACATTATCACTTTCCCCTTCTTTACTAGCTGAACCATAACCAGCCTGAGCCGCATATGCCAGAGATTTAGATTCTCTAATTTCTTGGAACACTATCGAAGACAGTCCACCTCCGAAATACGAATTAAATACAGTTGCCAAAGCCATTTTTTCAGGATCAAATTCTTGTCCCTTAGCGTCAAAAACCATTTCTGCCTGTACCATGTCAAAATCTACTAAATTAACACTGTTACCAGTAGCTAATTGCTCATATTTTTTTGGTTCAGGATAATCCTTTAATTCTGATGGAACCTGATGTAATTTGTTTAATGAGGCCAAAGATGTCTTTGGTTCATTACCATAATAAAAAATTCTATGTTTGTACGAATTCAATCCTTTTATAATTGTTACCAATTCCGAAGGATCTTGAGTTCGTAAATCTTCTGCAGTTATTATATCTCTTAATCTTGAATTTTCGCCATATCTAGAATAATTTCGCAATCCTGTAAATAAAATATTTCCTTTCTGCGTTTTTCCGTCTTGTCTAGATTTTAAAATACTTGCAACATAATTATCATAAGCATCTTGGTCAACTACAGCATTGCTCATTAAATGTTCCAATAATTCCAATCCTGACTCTAAGTTTTCTTGTAACCCAGAAATAGAGACATAAGATCTATCACTGCCAGTATTAACACTATAACTAGCCCCTATCTTATAAAATTCTTTCGCTAATTGTTCTGCTGAATATTTATCAGTTCCTAGGTATTTCAAATACCCTACAGCCAATGCTAATTTCTTATCATGATCTTTGCCCATATCAAAAATGACATTTAAATTGAATAAGTCATTTCTCTTATTTTCAATATATGCCATTTCAATTCCGCTGGATAATTTATCTGATTTTATTTCAGAATTGTAATCAACATACAGCGGTTTTATTTCTTCAGAATCTATCTTATTAAAATCTTCTACAAACTTAGATTGATTTCTATTTATTTGTATTGGGGTAATTCCAGGATTTTGAACTTTTACTACATTTTTATCTTCTCCTTTACGTTTATAAACTAATACATAATCATCCGTAAAAAAATCATTTGCAAATGCTATTAAATCTTCTTTACTTATTTCTCTTAATTCATCAATAAAACGAACCTCATCGTTCCAATCTTGTCGTTCTATGTAAGCAGACATATAGGCCCATACCAATGACCCTGCACTTTCTTGCTCCTTAGTTTGACTTAATTTAAGGTCATTTATAACCGCATCTAACATCCAATCGTCAAATTCTCCTTTCTTTATTAATTCAACTTGCGCTAGCATCAATTCTTTCACTTCATCTAAAGATTGACCTGCTTTGGGCACACCATAAAACTTTAAATAACCATATTCATTTAAAAAACTTTGAGAAGAAGTTGCCCTTTGAACTAATTGCTTCTTATTTAAATTTAAATCCATTAAACCGGCACTGCTATTGGCTAAAATCATATCAATTAGAGTAATGTACTTTTCATCCTTAGTCCCTACTCCATCTGTTCTATAAGCTACGGTAACATTCTCGTTACTGGGGCCAAACACTTCTTTAACAACAACTCCATCTAATGGTTCTTCTACTGGTAAGACAGGATGCTCTACCTCCTTCGCTTGCATCTTTCCAAATGTACTATCAACCATTTTTATAGTTTTGTCGAAGTCAAAATCTCCAACCAAAATCACTGCCATATTACTTGGCACATAGTATTTATCAAAATAGGCATTAATTTCTATCAATGATGGGTTTTTTAGATGTTCTGCAATTCCTATTGTAGACTGTTGTCCGTAAGGATGTGTTGGAAACAAACCGTCCATCATAGCTGCGTTAGTTTTTCTCCCATCACTATCTTGAGTTCTATTAAACTCTTCAAAAACAGCTTCTAATTCTGTATGGAACAAACGCAGTACTAGTTTACTGAATTTTTCACTTTCCAACGTTAAAAACTTCTCCAATTCGTTCGCAGGAATTTTATTCATATAAACTGTTAGTTCATTCGAAGTCCCAGCGTTAGTTCCGGTTGCACCTAATGAAGCAACCATTTTATCATATTCATTTGCTATTGAATATTCGGATGCCTTGTAAGAGACACTATCTATTGTTCTATAAATAGTTTCTTTCTTAACTGGATCAGTCTCACTCCTATGCTTTTCATATAGTTCAGATATTTGATCTAGATATTTTTTCTCTTCTTCCCAATTAGATGTACCATATTTATCGGTTCCCTTAAAAACCATATGCTCCAAGTAATGTGCCAACCCAGTACTTTCCTTTGGGTCGTAAGTAGACCCTGCTCTTACCGGTATTAAGGTTTGAATTGTAGGCTCATCATTATTTTGTGATAAATATACTTTTAGGCCATTATCCAGAGTATACAATCGTAATCCAGTTGGATCATTAGCCACAGTTTCGTAAGAATATCCATTTTCATCTGTATGGTTTGATACAGCATACTTATTCGAATCAGACGAACAACTAACAATAAATAAAGTAATGGCAATTGCCATAAATAAATTTAGTCTTTTCATTTCAATTTTGATTTGGTTTATAAAAAAAGTCTGTACCAAATATAACATGGTACAGACTTTTAAAAAAATTAAATATTGTTATTAGTGTTAATTTAACACCTCTGCTACTTTTTTACCGATTTCCGCTGGAGATTGAACAACATGAACTCCGTTCTCAGCCAAAATCGCCATTTTTGCTTGGGCTGTATCATCAGCACCACCAACTATTGCACCTGCGTGCCCCATAGTTCTACCTGCAGGAGCAGTTTGACCTGCAATAAATCCAACTACTGGCTTTTTATTACCTGTTGCTTTGATCCATTTTGCGGCATCTGCTTCTAATTGACCACCAATTTCTCCAATCATAACAATTGCTTCAGTTTCATCATCATTCATTAATAATTCAACTGCTTCTTTGGTAGTCGTTCCAATAATTGGATCTCCACCAATACCAATTGCTGTTGTAATTCCGTATCCTTGCTTTACAACTTGGTCCGCCGCTTCATAAGTCAATGTTCCAGATTTTGAAACAATTCCAACATTACCTTTCTTAAAGATAAATCCTGGCATAATACCAACTTTTGCTTCATCTGGTGTAATAACACCTGGACAGTTAGGTCCAACCAATCTACAATCTTTACCTGAAATATAGTTCTTAACTTTTACCATATCAGCAACTGGAATTCCTTCAGTAATGCAAATTATTACCTTAATTCCTGCTTCTGCTGCCTCCATAATTGCATCTCCTGCAAATGCAGGTGGTACAAAAATGATAGATACATTGGCCTCCGCTTTTTCAACTGCTTCTGCAACTGAATTAAAAACCGGTCTGTCTAAATGTGTTTGTCCCCCTTTTCCTGGAGTAACACCACCAACAACATTGGTACCATATTCAATCATTTGTGAAGCGTGAAAAGTACCTTCACCACCAGTAAAACCTTGAACTATTACTTTTGAATCTTTGTTTACAAGAACACTCATTATGACTCTATATTTAGTATATTATTAATCTAATTTTGCCCTGCAAAAATACGTGAATATTCGGATAATAGGAAAAAATGAAAGTCTATTTTTAAGATTTTAATTGTTTTCTTAAAAATGCTATTTCTTTTAATTGTTGACGTGCTTCTTGAATAGGATTTCCTGAGTATACTTTTCCTCCTTCAACTGATTTAGTTACACCCGTTTGCCCGAGGACTACCGCTTTTTTTCCGATAGAAATATCGCTACGAATCCCTACTTGACCCCAAAGCGTAACCTCATCTTCAATACGGACACATCCTGCAATTCCGACTTGTGAAGCAATTAAACATTTTTGCCCAATTACTGTATCATGGCCTACTTGAACCAAATTATCTATTTTGGTACCTTTACCAATAGTCGTATCGCCAGTTACACCTCTATCAATGGTGCAATTAGCTCCTAAATCGACAAAGTCCTCAAGAACAACTCTTCCTCCAGATATCAATTTATCGAATCCTTCTGGTCTATTTTTATAATAAAAAGCGTCACCTCCTAAAACAGTTCCAGAATGAATGGTTACATTATTTCCGATAACACAATCATCATTAATAGTTACATTGGCATGAATAACACAATTATTCCCAATTGAAACATTATTACCAATAAAAACATTTGGTTGAATGATTGTATCCGTCCCAATAATCGCTGTTACAGCAATAGAATTTGAGGCTACATTAAATGAATTGAAATGTAACATTAACCGATTAAAGTCTCTAAAAGGATCTTCAGAAATTAACAAAGCTTTTCCTTCAGGACATGCTACTTTTTTATTAATAAGCACAATAGTTGCAGCAGACTCCAAAGCTTTATCATAGTATTTAGGATGATCTACAAACACGATGTCCCCCGGTTCTACAACATGTATCTCATTCATTCCTAAAACAGGAAAATCACCGCTACCTACAAATTCGGTATCGATGATTTCCGCTATTTTTTCTAAAGTCTGTTTCTTTTGAAACTTCATTATGACTTAATTCTTTCTTGATATTGTCCCTTCTCTGTAGTAATCTTAATCTTATCACCTTCGTTAATAAATAAAGGTACATTTACTCTTGCTCCAGTTTCTACTGTTGCAGGTTTTGTTGCATTTGTTGCCGTATTCCCTTTAACACCTGGCTCCGTATGTGTTACTTCTAAAATAACACTTAAAGGCATTTCAACTGCCAATGGTAATTCATCTTCAGCACGGACAATTACGGTAACTACTTCTCCTTCTTTTAATAAATCAGGTGCATCTAATACTTCTTTCTCAAGGGTTATCTGATCGTAGTCAACTGTATTCATAAAATGAAAGGTATCACCTTCACTATATAAATATTGATATTTACGAGTTTCAACACGTACCTCTTCAATTTTGTGACCTGCAGAAAAGGTATTATCAATTACTTTTCCGCTTGTTAAACTTTTTAATTTAGTTCTAACAAATGCAGGGCCTTTACCAGGTTTTACATGTTGAAATTCAATAATTTTAAATGTATCGTTATTATAAACAATACACAATCCGTTTCTAATATCTGATGTACTAGCCATTATATCTTTTTTTAATTTGAAAAGTATCCTTTCATGATACCTCTTTGTGAATTTTTAATAAACTGAATGATTTCATCGCGCTCATTCGTAGCTTCCATCTCCGCTTCGATAATTCCTAAAGCCTGAGAATTGTTATAATTTTTTTGATATAAGATTCTGTAAATATTCTGAATCTCTCTAATTTTTTCTGTTGAAAAACCACGTCTTCTTAATCCGATTGAATTAATTCCAACATACGATAAAGGTTCTTTTGCCGCCTTAGTATATGGTGGCACATCTTTTCTAACTAATGACCCACCCGAAACCATTGCATGATCTCCGATATGAATAAATTGATGTACCGCCGATAATCCACCTAATATTGCGTATTTACCAATAATTACATGACCTCCTAAAGCAACTCCATTAACAATAATAGCATTATCTCCAATAACACAATCATGTGCGACGTGTGCGGTTGCCATTAACAAACAATTATTACCAATTACGGTTTTACCAGAAGCACTTGTTCCTCTATTTATGGTAACACATTCTCTAATCGTTACATCATTTCCAATTACGGTTAAAGAATCTTCTCCCTCAAATTTTAAATCCTGAGGAATAGCAGAAATTACTGCCCCTGGAAAAATTCTACAATTTTTTCCAATTACAGCACCTTCCATAATAGTCACATTAGAACCAATCCAAGTCCCCGATCCAATTTTTACATTATTATGAATAGTCGTAAAAGGTTCAACAACTACGTTACGAGCTATTTTTGCACCCGGGTGTACATATGCTAATGGTTGATTCATATTAATTCTTTTTTGCGATTTGAGCCATTAGTTGCGCCTCTGCAACTAACTTGTTATTAGAATATGCATATGCCTGCATATGACAAATTCCTCTTCTTATAGGTGTAATTAACTCACAACTAAATATTAACGTATCTCCTGGCAATACTTTTTGCTTGAATTTAACATTGTCCATTTTCATAAAATATGTTAAATAATTTTCAGGATCAGGAACAGTACTCAATACCAATATACCCCCGCATTGCGCCATTGCCTCTACTTGTAAAACTCCAGGCATTACTGGAGCTCCTGGAAAATGACCAACAAAAAAATCTTCATTCATCGTCACATTCTTCATCCCTACAACTTTGCTATCTGTCAACTCCAATATTCTATCAATCAATAAAAATGGAGGCCTATGTGGAAGAATACTCATTATTTTATGAATATCCATTAATGGCGGTTCATTTAAATCGAATTGAGGCACTTTATTTCTATTCTCCGTTTTAATAATTTTGGCCAGTTTTTTAGCAAATAAAGTATTTACCATGTGGCCTGGTTTGTTCGCAATAATTTTTCCTCTAAAACGTGTTCCAACCAGTGCCAAATCTCCAACAACATCTAATAATTTGTGTCTTGCTGCTTCATTTGCCCAGCGCAATGTTAAATTATCTAAAATCCCGTTCGGTTTAACTGAAATAGATTCTTTATTAAATATTTTCTTTAATTTCTCAGTTGTAGTTTCTGAAATATCCTTATCAACATAAACAATGGCATTATTTAAATCTCCTCCTTTAATAAGATCATTATCTAATAACATTTCAATTTCATGCAAGAAACTAAACGTTCTAGCTTCAGCAATTTCTTCTTTAAAATCAGAAAGCGTATCCAATGATGCATTTTGAGTTCCTAAAATTTTAGTTCCAAAATCGACCATCGTTGTTACTTGATACTCATCAGAAGGCATTAAAATAATTTCACTTCCAGATTCCGGATCTTTATATGAAATTATGTCTTTTACGATATATTCTTCTCTAGGAACATCTTGCTCTTCTATTCCCACTTTCTCTAATGCCTCAACAAAAAACTGTGAAGACCCATCCATAATTGGAGGTTCTGGTGCATCAATTTCAATTAAAATATTATCAATTTCTAATGCATAAACGGCTGCCAATACATGCTCTGATGTATTCACTACAACCCCGTTTTTCTCTAAATTGGTACCTCTCTGAGTATTTACAACGTAATTTGCAGTTGCTGGAATAATCGGTTGCCCTTCTAAATCTATTCTTACAAAAGCGTAACCATGATTCACTGGTGCCGGCTTTAAAGTCATTGTTACTTTTCTACCAGTATGCAGTCCAACACCTGATAATGAAATTTCACTTTTAATGGTTCTTTGATTCTGAATCATTTTTGTTCTTTTAATTCTTTTAATTCTTTCTCTAATTTATACATTTTGTTCACAATAGAAGGTAAATTCTTAAAATGAACATATGATTTCGTATAATTTGAATACCCTATTGCCGGTGAACCGTACAATACCTCATTGTCTTTAATATTTCCACCAACTCCGGATTGTGCTTGAATTCTTACATTGTTTCCAATTGTTAAATGTCCCGCAATTCCAACCTGTCCTCCAATTTGACAATTTTCACCAATCTTACTCGATCCTGCAATACCTGTCTGAGATGCAATAACCGTATTCTTTCCTATTTCAACATTATGAGCAATTTGGATTTGATTATCCAGTTTTACCCCCTTTCTAATAAATGTAGAACCTAAGGTTGCCCTGTCAATAGTTGTACAAGTACCAATATCAACATTATCCTCAATAATCACATTTCCTATTTGAGGTATCTTGTTATATTCTCCGTTTTCATCTGGAGCAAAACCAAAACCATCTGCACCAATTACAGAGCCAGAATTTATCATACAATTAGAGCCTATCTTCGTTTCGTGGTAGACTTTAACCCCACTGTATAAAGTTGTATTATCTCCAATTACTACATCATCTCCGATAAAAACATTTGGATGAATTTTACAATTCTCTCCTATTCTTACACGCTCACCAATATATGCAAAGGCACCAATGTATTCACCGTTTCCAATGATTGCCGAAGAACTTATAAAATGCGGTTCTTCTCTACCAGATTTTGCACCTTTGTATTCATTATAAAATGCTAATAATTTTGAAAAAGACTTATAAGCATCGTCAACTTTTAACAAAGTAGATGCGATCTCTTTTTCAGTTTCAAATGTTTTATTTACAACAACAACACTTGCATTAGTACTATAAATAAAGGATGTGTATTTTGGGTTGGATAAAAAAGTAAGAGATCCCTCTGTACCTTCTTCAATTTTAGATAATGTAGAGACCTCAACATCTGGGTTTCCGACAATTTCTGCTTCTAAAATCTCCGCAATTTGGCTAGCTTTAAATTTCATGAATTGCAAAAGTATGAAAATTCTTCTCCTTATTAAAACTCTCCTTTAGGATAACAAATAAAATGTTTAACAACAGGAGTAGATAATGCTTGTAAATTTAATTGATCAGAAGCAGCGGCTGTTTCTTTCAGTTCACCATTTTTATACAAAATATGTATTTGGTTCTTCACGGAATTATACGCTTGATTTGAAATGGTATCATGAATAAAGAAGTATCCCAACTCTTCATCATTTAAATTATACCTAAGTTTTACTTCATTTTCAATTTGACTTATCTTTTTTGTACTAAAAGATTCGTTCTGAATCTCAATACGCATTAATCGTCTATCAACTAACATTCTAGACAATCTTGACAAAACTTTATCTTCATTGTTTGTCCATTCTTTTATAGCAGATAAAATATCATAATCATCTAATTGAGAAAAAATAGACAAGGTTTCATCATCGAAATTAGAACTATTAATATCCTTATAAAGAAAATAATTCAGTGCAGTACTTGTTTTTAATTCTATACCCGTAGAAGCCAATTCCTTCGCTCTTTTAAGTATTTTAACCAATATATTCTCTGCAACAATTCCAGTTTTATGCAAATAAACCTGCCAATACATTAATCTTCTAGCAATAATAAATTTCTCTACAGAGTAAATACCTTTTTCTTCAACAACTAATTCTTCGTCCTTAACATTTAGCATAACAATCAATCTTTCTGAATTGATATTACCTTCAGAAACACCTGTATAAAAACTATCTCTTTTTAAATAGTCTAAACGATCCATATCTAATTGACTACTTATTAATTGGTGCAAGAATTTTCTGTGATAGTTCCCTTTAAAAATTTCTATAGCCAAGGATAATTTACCATTAAACTCAACATTTAATGATTCCATAAATTTTATCGAAATCTCTTCATGGCTAATCCCTGAGACGATACTATGTTCTAATGCATGAGAAAATGCACCGTGCCCAATATCATGCAATAAAATGGCTATATATACCGCTTCTTCTTCATCTCTAGAAATATTGACATTTTTAAATCGTAGTACTCTAACGGCTTTTTGCATTAAATACATTGCGCCTATTGCGTGTAGAAACCTTGTGTGGTGCGCACCCGGGTAAACCATATAGGACAGTCCCATTTGAGAAACACGCCTTAATCGCTGAAAATAAGGGTGTTCTATCAAATCAAAAATTAATTCATTTGGAATCGTAATAAAACCGTAAATTGGGTCGTTTAGAATCTTGAGTTTGTTCGTGTTTTTAGCGGTCAAAGTCGATAATTTAAATTAAATCGTCTCGACAATTCGAGAACAAATTCGTTAGATTAAACAAATATAGAAATTAAGTATGAGCAAAATACACATTTTATGGGTTGATGATGAAATTGATTTACTAAAGCCACACATCATTTTTTTAGAAAAGAAAAATTACCAAGTTACAACCTGTACTAATGGTGCCGATGCCATTGATATGATTCAGGAAGAAAATTTTGACATTGTATTACTTGATGAAAATATGCCTGGAATTTCAGGGCTTGAAACCTTATCGGAAATCAAATCTAAAAACGCGAACCTTCCAATAATAATGATTACTAAAAGTGAAGAGGAGTATATCATGGAAGATGCTATTGGCAATAAAATAGCAGATTATCTTATAAAACCGGTTAATCCTAATCAGATTTTGCTCAGTTTAAAAAAGAATTTAGATCATTCTCGATTGGTTTCCGAAAAAACCACTTCAAACTATCAACAAGAGTTTAGGAAAATTGCCATGGACTTGTCTATGGTTAACTCATATGAAGAATGGGCAGAACTCTATCAGAAATTAGTGTATTGGGAAATTGAGTTGGAGAACATTAATGACCAAGGAATGATGGAGATTTTAGAAAGTCAGAAACAAGAAGCCAACACGCAATTCTTCAAATTTATTAAGAAAAACTATCAAGATTGGTTAGAAAATGATGACAACCCTGTTCTTTCACATACCTTGTTTAAAGATTGTGTTGTACCAAATATTGATAAAAACAAAGGAACACTTTTAGTTGTAATAGACAATTTAAGATATGACCAATGGCGAATGATAGAACCACTTATTAGTGATTATTATAAAAAGGCTGAAGAAATTCCGTTTTACAGTATTTTACCGACTGCAACACAATATGCGCGTAACGCTATTTTCTCCGGATTAATGCCTTCTGAAATGCAAAAAATGCATCCAAATTATTGGAAAAATGACACGGATGATGGAGGTAAAAACTTATATGAAAATGAATTTTTAACTGAACAGATAAGAAGACTAGGCTTACAAATAAAGCATGAATACTATAAAATTACGAACTTAAAAAGCGGGAAACAATTAGCTGATTCGTACAAATCTACAAAAGAAAACGATTTAACCGTAATCGTTTATAACTTTGTAGATATGCTCTCGCATGCTAAAACAGAAATGGATGTGATTAAAGAATTGGCTGATGATGATAAAGCATATAGATCTTTAACTAAAAGTTGGTTTCAAAATTCTCCACTCTTAGAAATTATTCAAAAAGCGCATGAATTAGGTCAAAAACTAATTATAACTACAGATCATGGAACTATCAATTCTAAAGTCCCGTCAAAAGTTATTGGCGACAAGAACATTAGTTCTAACCTAAGGTATAAAACTGGTAAAAGTCTAACCTACAACGATAAAGAAGTCTATGCGGTAAAAAACCCGAAAGACATTCATCTGCCTTCTATAAACATGAACAGTTCATTTATCTTTGCAAAAGAGGATTTGTTTTTTGCCTATCCAAACAATTACAATCACTTTGTAAAATATTACAAAAACACCTATCAACATGGTGGAATATCTTTGGAGGAAATGATAATTCCTTGTGCTATATTAGACCCGAAATAATCTGATATTATGAAACAAGAATATGTTTTAAATCAACTACCAGATATAGCGAATAGTGTAATTGCAAATGCAAAACACAAAATTTTGTTATTTAATGGTGAAATGGGGGCAGGAAAAACTACTTTAATAAAAGAAGTTGTTAAGCAATTAGGTGTTGATGATGTTGCCAATTCTCCTACTTTTTCTTTGGTAAACGAATATCATTCTGAAAATGGGGAAATCATCTATCATTTTGATTTCTATAGAATCGAATCTGAAGAAGAAGCATTAGATATTGGTATAGAGGACTATTTTTATAGTGATGCTTGGTGTTTTATTGAATGGGGAGAGAAAGTTCAAAATTTATTACCTTTAGACATTACAAATGTCAATATTGATATTTTGGACAAAAATCGACGAACCATTCAACTAAAAATTGATGAGTAAAAAAACTACTTCTCCATTTAGCAAAGAACAATTAATGCCTCAAGCTGAAATGCTTGAAATACAACATAAAAAGGGCGATTTATTTATCGGGGTTCCAAAGGAGTCTTCTGCGCAAGAAAAACGAGTTTGTTTAACACCAGACGCTGTTTCAGCACTTACCCAACACGGCCATAAAGTTGTTATTGAGAGTGGAGCTGGCTTAGGCTCTAATTTTACGGATATTGAATATTCTGAAGCAGGTGCAAAAATTTCCAATGATATTAAAGAAGCGTTTGGTTGTAATATTGTGTTAAAAGTAGGACCTCCTACATATGACGAAATTGATATGATGCATCCGCAAAGTGTTCTATTTTCCGCATTGCAATTAAAAACACAAACAAAAAAGTATTTTAAGAGTCTCGCATCAAAAAGAATTACGGCCGTAGCCTTCGACTTTATTAGAGATGATCAAGGTACTTACCCTGTTGTGAAATCATTAAGTGAAATAGCCGGAATTGCCTCCATTTTAATGGCGAGTGAAATTATGAGTTCTCATGAGCATGGAAATGGATTACTTCTTGGAAACATAAGTGGAGTACCCCCAACAGATGTTGTAATTTTAGGTGCAGGAACCGTAGGTGAATTTGCAGCAAGATCTGCATTAGGACTTGGAGCACGTGTTAAAGTTTTTGACAATTCCTTATCTAAACTTAGACATATTCAACGTAGTTTGGGCAGTTTAATTTATACCTCAACCATACAACCTAAAACATTGCAGAAGTCATTGATGCGATGTGATATTGCAATTGGCGCAATACGAGGAAAAACCCGTTCTCCAATTATTGTTACTGAAGACATGGTTGAGAAAATGAAACCTGGTTCTGTAATTGTAGATGTAAGTATAGACCGTGGAGGTTGTTTTGAAACATCCGAAGTGACCAGTCATAAAAAACCAACATTTGAGAAGCATGGTGTTATACATTATTGCGTCCCAAACATACCATCAAAATATTCTAGAACTTCCTCTGTTTCAATCAGTAACATATTTACCCCTTATCTTCTTAATATTGCCGAAGAAGGTGGTTTTGAAAATGCTGTTCGTTTTAACAAAAGTCTGCAAAAAGGTATGTACTTTTACCACGGAATTCTAACGAATAAATCGGTCGCTGACTGGTTTAATTTACCGTTTAGAGATATTAATTTGTTGATTATATAATGAAATTTATTCATCGTTTCGGATATTACCTTGGTGGTCTTTTAATTGGAAGTATTTTTGTTTATTTTATTTGGGGTAAAAAAAAGGTGCAATTTGACTATTTACCAAATGCTCGCGTTTTGAAAGACATCAGGACTGATGTTCGTGTATTTTCAGAAAATGCTAGTAATAGCATGAATACTATTGGTTTAGACTCTACTGACATCGCATCGATTTTAGAAAGTGGAGAGGTTGATTTTAAAAAAAGTGAACCACGAAATGAACCTTGCAAAAAATATGTAATTGATGGAATAACTAAGGAAAAGAACATCACTCTAATCGTAAAAAAGTGTGATACCATTTCTACTATTAATGAGATACTTCTTAAATAATTTAGAGAGGTTTAAAGTTTAACTGTTTTCTAAAGCATACCTTTCCTTAATCTTTTTAATGCTTTTGATGGTTTTTTCCATCCAATCAACCTTTTTAAAGAATTTTTCCTCGTCGGTTAATTGCCAAGCAATATCCGAGTTATGCAATCTGCTAGAAACAGACTGTAAAACAATTGCTGCGGCCACTGAAACATTTAAACTCTCGGTAAATCCGACCATTGGGATTTTAAGAAAACCATCCGCTTGAGACATCATGGTTTGTGAAACACCCTCTTTTTCAACACCGAATACGAATGCCGATTTTTTAGAAATATCAAAATCATGCAACAAACAAGAATCATTATGTGGTGTAGTAGCAATTAACTGATAGCCTTTACTTTTTATATCATCAATACAGTCTTGAGTATTTATTTGTTTATCACGGTATCTATGAAAATCTAACCATTTTTGAGACCCCTTCCCTACTTGATTAGACATATAACTCTTGTATTTATTCTCAATAATATGTACATCCTGAATACCAAAAATATCACAACTTCGAACCACCGCACTTGTGTTATGCTTTTGAAACAAGTCTTCTAAAATTACGGTAAAATGCTTGGTACGCTGATCTAAAATACGATCAAAAGTTGCTTGACGTTTTTCAGATAAAAAAGCCGTTAAATAATTTGAATAATGAATGTCTTGTTCGGTCATTGAACAAATATATTGATTTTAGGAAATGATTTTTAAAACGGCTTCGAATAATTCTCCATTGCTAATAGCACTGCCCTTTTCAATTAAATCGAAAACTTCTACATTTCGTTCCTTTAAATAAGGCTTCTGACCTTTAAAATATTCTATGGCATCATCTTTTGAGTTATCCATAAACCAATTAAAATCTTCTTTAGACGTAAAGTCGAATCCCTGTCTATGAACTTTTACAACAATTCGTTCTACGTTTTCAGGATTACATCTAAATAAGTTTAAATTATCCTTAGAGAAATGTTCTAAATAGTTCGCTTTGCTTAAAACACGATCCCAAACAAAATCACTAAAAACATTCATTTCATCTTCCGCAACGTTTGGTTTGTTTTTTTTAATTTCATTCCATTCGTTTACATCTATTTGTTGAGATGCTAAAAACGTTGCAAACTCTTTATGCAACTCTTCAAATTGCTCCTTTGTAAGTTGTCTATATTTCATAATTTCAAAATTAGGTATAAAAAAACCGCTCTAATCAAATAGAACGGTTTTAAAATATATAATTATTTTATTATTTCGCTTCTGCAATAACTTCAAATGTTAAGTCAACAATTACAGCTCTGTGTAAACGCACAGCTGCATTATATTTTCCTAATCTTTTTACATTACCACCTTCAACTTTAATAAATTTCTTATCAATTGCATTACCTGCTTTTTCTAAAGCTGCAGCAACATCAATATTATTAACTGAACCGAATAATTTATCTTTTTCTCCAGTCTTAGCTGAAATCTTAATCTCTAATGCTTTTAAAGCATCAGCAATCTTAGTTGCATCTTTGATTAATTTTTCTTCTTTAAATGCACGTTGCTTTAAAGTCTCTGCTAATACTTTCTTTGCTGATGTAGTTGCTAATACCGCTACACCTTGAGGAATCAAAAAATTACGTCCGTAACCATTTTTAACAGTAACAACATCGTCCTTAAATCCTACGTTTTCTACGTCTTGTTTTAATATAAGTTCCATATCTTCCTCTGTATTATTTTAATAAATCACCTACATATGGCATTAACGCTAAGTGACGTGCTCTTTTAATAGCAACAGAAACTTTACGTTGGTATTTCAAAGATGTACCAGTTAAACGACGAGGTAAAATTTTACCTTGCTCATTTACTAAATACATTAAGAAATCTGCATCTTTATAATCAATATACTTGATACCGTTCTTTTTAAAACGACAGTATTTTGCTTCTTTTTTAGTATCTATGTCAAGTGGAGTTAGATATCTAACATCTCCTTGCTTTCCTCCTTTTGCTGATTGTTCTAAATTTGCCATGCTATTATTTTTTAGGAGATTTAACGCGTGCTTTTCTCTTTTCAGCCCAAGCAGCAGCGTGTTTGTCTAATTTCACAGTTAAATAACGCATAACGCTATCATCTCTTCTAAATTCAAGTTCAAATGGAGCTAAAGCCTCACCTGCTACTTTGTACTCAAATAAGTGATAAAAACCACTTTTTTTGTGTTGGATTGCGTAAGCTAATTTTTTTAAGCCCCAATCTTCTTTGTGGATCATTTCGGCACCTTTGGAAACAAGATAGTCTTCGAACTTCTTTACTGCTTCCTTTATCTGAGTTTCAGATAAAACGGGATTCAAAATGAAAACAGTTTCGTAATGATTCATAATTAATAATTTAAATTTTACTTTTTAAGGCTGCAAATATACAGTAATTAAGCGAATTGACAAGCGCTTACTCAAAATATAATTACCTCTTTTTTTGTGATTAAATTCTAGGTTCAAAAACTCTAAGGTTCAGAATTAAAATAAGTGTTATATTTATGACAATTATCATACTTCATCATTTTCTGTTTGAAGTATCTTTGCAAAAAGTTTAGCATGAACAAAGCAGTATACATAGCAACCAGCGAGCCCAGTAGTGGGAAGTCTATAGTAGCACTTGGACTTATGAAATTAGTTATAAGTCGCACTCCAAAAGTTGGATATTTTAGACCCATCATTGATGATATTAAAGAAGGTCAAAAAGACAATCATCTGAATACTGTTATATCTCATTTTGATTTAGACATAAATCATGATGAAGCTTATGGTTTTATGAGAAGTGAATTTGTTAAGAAAAAAAATCAAGGTAAAGAAGGTGAGATAATAGATACTATTATAGATAAATACAAAAAATTAGAATCTAAATACGATTTCTTAATTGTTGAAGGCACTGATTTTTCTGGTGAAGGAACTGCGATTGAGTTGGACTCAAATATTTTAATTGCTAAAAACTTAGGGCTTCCTGCAATCATAGTTTCAAGTGGAATTGGAAAAAACATGGATGAATTTATAGGTGATCTTCATATTGCGTATGATTCATTTAAAGAACGAGATGTTGAAGTTCTTTCAGTGGTCGCCAATAAAATATCTACACAAAATGTAGAATTAGTAAAGACTGGAATGTCCAAGCATTTTCCAGAAGATGTTTTAATAAATGTTATTCCTCTAATAGATTCCTTAAAAAACCCATCTATAAAGGAAATTGCAACTGCAATAAATGGAACCTTTTTGTTGGGTGAGAAAGAAAAGAACAATCAGGTGGCCACAGTTAAAGTGGGCGCAATGCAATTACGAAATTATTTAACTCGTTTAGAAGAGAACTGTTTAATTATTACACCGGGAGATAGAGCGGATATTATTCTAGGTGCCTTGCAAGCAAATCTTTCATCTAACTACCCTACAGTTGCAGGAATGGTTCTAACTGGAGGATTGGTTCCAGAAGAGCCTATACTTAAATTAATTGAAGGACTCTCTCAGATAGTTCCTATTTTAAGTGTAAAAGAAGGAACTTTTGAAGTTACCAATAAAATTGGAGCAATTGAATCACACATTTATGCAGATAACAAAAGAAAAATAGTCTCTTCCATTGAAACATTTGAAAAAAATGCAAATGTGGAAGCCTTGGCTAATAAACTAATACAGTTTAAATCAGAATCAATAACACCAAGGATGTTTCAATACCATCTGCAACAAAAAGCAAAAGTCACAAAAAAACATATTGTATTACCTGAAGGAAATGATGCTCGAATTTTAAAAGCGGCAGCCCAATTATCAGCGACCAATATTGTAGATTTAACGATACTCGGTGATGCGAACGAAATTAGACCCCTAGCTGAAAAATTAAATTTGGAATTGAATGACATTGCAATCATAAATCCAATTGAATCTGAATATTTTGAATCTTATGCGCAAACTTTTTATGAATTAAGAAAGCATAAAAATGTAACCATTCAAATGGCGAGAGATATTATGACGGATGTTTCTTATTTCGGAACAATGATGGTTTACAACAACCATGCTGACGGAATGGTATCGGGTGCTGCTCACACTACGCAACATACCATTAGGCCTGCTTTGCAGTTTATTAAAACGAAACCGCATGTTTCTGTGGTATCATCCGTATTTTTCATGTGTTTAGAAGACCGAATTTCTGTATTTGGAGACTGTGCTATTAACCCGAATCCAAATGCACAACAATTAGCCGAAATTGCTATTTCCTCAGCAGATTCAAGTAAAGCTTTTGGAATTGAACCAAAAATTGCGATGCTTTCTTATTCTTCAGGTTCTTCTGGCAAAGGCGCTGACGTTGATAAAGTGAGAGAAGCCACCGAAATTGTAAAACAAAAAAGACCGGACTTAAAAATAGAAGGACCTATTCAATACGATGCTGCAGTTGATATAAATATTGGAAAAAGCAAACTACCAGATTCTGAAGTAGCTGGCCAAGCATCAGTGCTAATTTTCCCTGATTTAAATACAGGGAATAACACTTACAAGGCGGTTCAAAGAGAAACAGGTGCTTTAGCAATTGGTCCAATGCTACAAGGCTTAAACAAGCCAGTAAACGATTTAAGTCGTGGGTGCACTGTAGATGATATTTATAACACTGTAATACTGACTGCAATTCAGTCTCAAGATTTTTAACAAATGAAAATATTAGTTCTTAATTCAGGAAGTTCTTCTCTAAAATATCAATTATTTCAAATGCCCGAAGCAGCTGTTATTTGTTCTGGATTGGTTGAAAGGATAGGTCTTGACAATGCCGAAATTCATTACAAATCTGAACAGTTTAAATATGATACAATTGAGAATATTCCGGACCATAATACGGGATTAAACCTTGTTGTAAATTTATTGTTAGACGCCAAAAATGGTGTTATTAAGTCTACTGACGATATTGAAGCTGTTGGCCATAGAGTTGTACATGGCGGAAGTAGTTTTTCTAAAACAACCTTGATTACAAATGAAGTAAAGGATAAAATAAAATCTTTATTTTCTTTAGCACCATTACACAACCCACCTAATTACGAAGGGATAGAGGTTGCAGAAAATATATTTACCAAAGCGAAACAAATTGCTGTATTTGACACTGCTTTTCATCAATCAATTCCTCAAAAGGCGCATTCTTATGCCATTCCAACAAAGTTTTTAGAAGAAGATAAAATACGCCTATATGGCTTTCATGGTACAAGTCATAAATATGTTTCAGAAAAAGCGATTGAATTTTTAAATACCCAATCATCTAAAGTAATTTCCATTCATTTAGGAAATGGATGCAGTATGACTGCAATAAAAGATGGGAAAAGTATTGACCATACTTTAGGGTTTAGCCCTGTAAATGGTCTAATTATGGGTACTCGAAGTGGGGATATTGACCACAGTATCATTTTTCATTTAGTAAACAACTTGGGTTATTCTCTAAAAGAAGTAAACACAATGTTGCAAAAAGAAAGTGGCATGCTAGGTTTAACCGGATTTAGTGATTTAAGAGAAATCGAAAGTGAAGCGTCAAATGGGAATAAAAAATGCCAATTGGCACTGGAAATGAACGCCTATAGAATAAAAAAATATATTGGTAGTTTTACAAGTATTATGAATGGTCTTGATGCCATCATTTTTACCGCAGGTATTGGTGAGAATTCAAGTTATATGCGTCAATTAGTTTGTGCCGATTTAGATTTTTTAGGAATAAAAATAGATTTGACTAAAAATAATTGTAGACCAAAAGAATTAACTGAAGTACAGATTGATAATGGTAAAGTTAAAATTTTTGTAATCCCAACGAATGAAGAAATTGAAATAGCAAGGCAATCTTTTAATTTAGTAAATATCTAAGTACTTTTACCATCTAAATTCGGACTTAACATCAACTATGAAACAACTATTTTTTTGGATTCTATTAGTATCTATTGCTTCCGCTTTATCTCAAGAGCAAGAAGCAAAAGATAGCGTAACATTACCATTTAAATATATTGAAGATTACACAAATCAATTAAATATTAAGTTAGAGTTAAGTAATGAGATTCCGGCATATAAAATTCCATTTGAGGGCAGTTCGATTAAAATAAAACCCAATTTAGGATTGCGATATGCCTTTGTATTTAACTACAAATGGGCTTCTTTACGTCTTGGAATAAGGCCTAACAATGCTAACGATGAAGAAAAAGGAGATCCAAAAACGTTTCGACTAAAGTTTAAACTAATTTTTCCAAGATGGTCCCATCATTTCGAATACAACCAAGTGAAAGGGTATTATGTCTCTGATGAAGATTTCGTGCAAAACTACAGCAATAACCATTTTATATTTCCAGATTTAAAAACGAAAGTATTTTCGGGTGTAACTGCCTATAAATTCAATAGTAAATATTCTTTAAGAGCCACAGAATCCCATACAGAGGTTCAACTTAGAAGTGCTGGAAGTTTTATTCCAAGTATAACTTATATGATTTACGGTATAAATGGGTTAGACAATTACATCGATGAAGATGGTAATCCACAATTTAGAGAAAACTTTAGTGACAATAGTGGATTTACAGGAATCTTAAATTTAGCTTATTACTATACTTTTGTTTATAAAAAATGGTATGCATCCATTTTTGCAGCACCCGGATTTGGATATGATTTTAGAAAAGTTACAGAATATAATAACAATCTGTCTGAAAAATCAAATCATAACGCGTTTCTTACCTCATTAAATGCGGGCTCTAGTATTGGTTTCAATGATAAGAAAATATACTTTGGACTATCCTTTAAACACAGCGCAATGGACTTTAAGCATTCTGAGGAAAGAATAGAATATTTATCTTCTCAAAATGCCTATTTTTTATTTTTTGGATATAGGTTTAAAGCTCCTAAAGTTGTAACAAAACCTATTAACAAGATAGAACAAACTATTCCCGTTTTAAAACAGGATTAATCCCCAAAGGCTGTGATAACAATAGATCGCTTACCTCCAAAACTTCTATGCTCACATAAATAAATACCTTGCCAGATTCCAAGATTCAATTTGCCTTTGCTTATCGGAATTGTAACAGAGGAGTTTAAAATAGATGCTTTTAAGTGAGCTGGCATATCATCTGAGCCTTCATAAGTATGGATATAGTAAGGCATATTTTCTGGTACCATTCTGCTAAAATGGCTCTCAAAATCAACCCTAACTGTTGGGTCTGCATTTTCATTTATAGTTAAACTAGCAGATGTATGCTTTATAAAAACTTGAAGTTGACCTATACTAATAGAGTCTAATTGCGGAAAACTTTCAACAATAAGATCGGTAATTAAATGAAAGCCTCTTGAAAAAGCAGGTAATTGTATTTCTTTTTGATACCAGTCCATTATTCAATTCTTAACATTGAAAAAGAAATTGAGTTCGTTTCTATTTCAATTTTCTTTAGTTTTCCATTATTATAGTAGTAGGTGTTTTTATTTCCTTTCGTATCCTTTTTGGAATACACACCTTTTTCAATTAACTCTAAACTATGAAATTCTCCTTTTTCAGCTGAATACAGTTGTTGTACAGCTATGGGTTCTTCAAAAAAAAGTTGCGTCACCGTGGTTTTGATATTCTTTAATTCACGTTCATTAGATCCATTTATAGAATATAACAGTTTACCATCCGCTAAACGGGTCAAGTATTCATTCTTCTTATGTTTTCCAATTTGAGAATGCACAATTGAATTTTGAAATAAACCATTATCAAATACTACTTCATTATTATGAACTACTTTTATGGTTACCAATAAATGATAACTAACAGTCGTTTTGCTTTTATAAATAGAATGTTTTCCTTCCTGAGTTTTTTCAGCAGTCAATTCTCCAATATTCTTACCACTATGGACTATACTAAAATTTATTTTATTTTGACCCATTGCTTCAAAGATTACGAAACAAACTAGACTAATAAAAAACATAATTTTTAACTTCATAACTAAATAATTTTTACAATTTCATCAGCAATTGCCAAACATGATGTAGCCGCTGGAGATGGTGCATTTAAAACGTGAATTACATTAATTCTTTCTACAATCTTAAAGTCATCAACTAAGCCACCCTTACTATCCAATGCCTGCGCTCTAACTCCTGCCCTAGCCGGCTTTACATCATCCATTGTAATACTCGGCATCATGCCTTGTAATTCTTTTACGAACAACTTTTTAGAAAATGCTCGTTTATATTCTTCAATTCCTTTTCTCCAATGTTTAAAAAACAATTTCCAAGTTCCTCCATACGTTAAGGCTTGCCAACTGTCTTTTAAGTTAAAACTAGTTGTGGTATATCCTTCTCTTTTAAAAGAGAATACAGCATTTGGCCCACATTCTACCCTACCATCAATCATTGGTGTAAAATGAACACCTAAAAACGGAAAGTTTGGATCTGGAACTGGATATACCAAATTTTTAATTTTAAATTTTGATACTTCCGTCATTTCATAGTAATCTCCTCTAAACCCAACAATCTGCAATTTAGGATCTACTTTGTTCTTTTTAGCAATCCTATCTGCTTGCAGCCCTGCACAACAAATAACTTTATTACTACTAAACGAACC
This sequence comes from Bacteroidetes bacterium MedPE-SWsnd-G1, assembly GCA_001874265.1. Taxonomy (GTDB): domain Bacteria; phylum Bacteroidota; class Bacteroidia; order Flavobacteriales; family Flavobacteriaceae; genus Urechidicola. Next base: position 24,724 of record MPDD01000018.1, read on the forward strand.
TAAAGAGGTAACTACTTCTCCATCTAAAATAAATTCCACCTTACAATTGGTAACTATTTTACTTTGTGAGTTTATGGAAACAATCTGCTCCAAAAACTTTTTGCATAAGCCTACATAATCTATAATTCCTGCTGTCGGCACCCAAATTCCTTTTATTCCCCTAATATAAGGCTCTTTCTCTTTTATTTGATCAGATGTTAAATAATGAATACCGGGCGTACCATTCTGTATTCCTTTTGCAAAAATAATGTCCAAAAGACCTTTTTCGTCCTCTGTAGTTGCGACAATTATTTTTCCGCAAGTTTTATAATCAACATCAAACTTTTCAGCAAATGAAACCAATTGTTCTCTGCCATTTTTACAATTCTTTGCTTTGAAAGAATCTGGTGTATAATAGATTCCAGAATGAATGACACCTGAATTTCTTCCTGTTTGATGTAAGCCGATTTCAGGCTCTTTCTCGAGAATTACAATTGTTTTACTCGGAAATTTACACTGCAACTTATAAGCCGTTGCCAATCCAATTACCCCAGCACCAACAACAATGAAATCAAATTTATTTGACATGTTCTGTCCTTTTCATAATGCTTAAAACAACAAAGGAAAACACAAAGAAAATTGCTAAAAACAACACACTCCATTGCATAGAACCTGTTAGTGCAATTAATAGTCCAAAGACAATCATACCAAAAACAATGGCTAATTTTTCGGTAACATCATAGAAACTGAAATATGTAGCATGGTCATCTGTCTCTGGTAATAATTTTGAATAAGTTGATCTAGAAAGCGATTGAATGGCACCTAACACCAACCCAATAAGCCCCCCTAAACCATAAAAATAATAGCCTACATTTGGCTGTGATTTATCTAGCATAAAGGCAATTAAACAAACCAATCCCCAAATAATAATAGCGAGTTTCAATGCCTTTATATTACCCATTTTTTCAGATAATCGAGAGAATAAAAATGCCCCAAAAATTGCGACTACTTGAACTAATAAAATAACGGTAATAAGGTCGGCTGTTGGCAATTCCAATTCTTTGCTTCCAAAAATACCCGCCATTAAAATAATAGTTTGCACGCCAACACTAAACATAAAGAATGAAATTAAAAATATTTTCAATGCAGGATACTCTTTTATCTCCCTAGCAACTTTCCTCAACTCCTTCAATCCATTCCAAAAAACTTCTTTTTTTAACTTCTCTTTTTTCTCAACAACTGGCAATCTCCTATATGTAATTTGTGCAAACCCTAGCCACCATAAGCCAACCAAAATAAATGAATATCTCGTGGCAACTCCTGTAGATTCAATTCCAAACCAATCGGGTTTTTGAATTAATATTAAACATAAAATCAGCAAAATTATAGAGCCAACATAGCCATTAATAAAACCTTTTGCACTTACTCTATCCTGATCTTTTGGATGTGCTACTTCTGGCAAATACGCATTGTAAAAAACAATACTTCCCCAAAAACCGATGCTAGCTAATATCGTAAATAGCAAGCCTACCCACAAGGTATCTTCACCTTCAAAGAAAAACAAACTCATAACAGAAAATGAGCCTAGCAAACAAAATAGCTTTAAAAATTTTAGTTTATTACCTACATAGTCTGCGATACCAGATAAAATTGGTGACAAAAAAGCGACTATTAAAAATGAAAATGCAAGAGTGTAATCGTACAAGGTAGTTGGGTCCCATTGGGTACCTAAAAAGGTTACTTTTCCTTCAATATTTGCAAAGGATTCGGTAAGTGTTGTATAATATATTGGGAAAACCGCAGTGCTTATGACTAATGAGTACACAGAATTCGCCCAATCATAAAATGCCCAAGCATTTATGAGTTTTTTATCTCCTTTTTTTAACATAGAATGTAAAGATTAGTTTGAAAAATCATTTAGTAGTACAATATATAATAATTTGTCTCTAAATAAACATTCGACTATTGAGCTGTTGCTTCTTTTTTAATTCGTTCTGCATGCCCCTTTGCTTCTGGTAAAAAAGCACGTAAATTTGCAATTCTAGTTTCATTTGACGGATGGGTACTTAGAAACTCTGGTGGCGAATTCCCGTTAGCTCTTTCACTCATTCTTACCCAAACCTGAATTGCTTCTTCCGGATTGTAACCAGCCATGATCATAAAAACCATACCTAATTTGTCCGCTTCATTCTCATGTGTTCTACTATAAGCTAACATTCCAACTTGTGACCCAACACCATAAACGGTATTCCATAAAAATTGAGATTCTTCAGATTCACCAGATGTTCCTATCGCCACAGCCAAACCTCCCAATTGCTGTCCATAAGCACTTGTCATTCGCTCTTGACCATGTTTAGCAAAAGCATGTGCCACTTCATGTCCCATAACAGCAGCAATACCATCCGTATTTGCGCACATCGGCAATATACCCTCATAAAACACGACCTTTCCTCCTGGCATGCACCAAGCGTTTACAACATCATCCGAGATTAGGTTAAACTCCCAACGGTAACTATCTGCTTCTTTAGTCATTCCGTTGGTTCTCATAAACTGATCTACAGATCTAGATATTCTTCTTCCTACAGCTTTTATCTCTGCAGTTTTCTCAACATTTGATGAAATTGTGTTTTCTTTTAAAAATCCTTCATATTGTGCAAAACTGGCAGGTAATATCTCTTCATCAGAAACAATGTTTATACGATTTCGATTTGTGATTGGCACGGTACTACAGGCTGCGAACAAAAATGCAACCAAACTTAAAGTTACTAACCTTTTCATAATTCTAGTTCTTATTTTCATCAAAGTTATGTATAAATTTAAAACCAAAATGTAAGCACAGATTAATTATTCGTCAAACTAATTATATTGTAATTTAGTAACATAATTTCAAAAGGGAAATGAGAGCATATTTAATTTTAAGTTTATTTTTATTAGCCGCATGTTATCCAACAAATGCGCAAAAAAACGAAACTAACAAGTCTAAAATAAAATCGATGAAAAAAACCGATGCTGAATGGAAAAAAGAGTTAACACCACAAGAGTATTACGTTCTTAGAGAAAAAGGAACTGACCGAGCGGGAAATGGCGGCTATACAAAACATTTTGAAAAAGGGACGTATCTCTGTGCTGCATGTAACTCGCAATTGTTTGAATCGAATAGTAAATATGAGAGTCATTGTGGTTGGCCATCTTTTGATGATGCCATACCAGGAACAGTCGAAATGACACCGGATTATAGTCATGGAATGATTAGAACGGAAATCACATGCAAAGCCTGTGATGGTCATCTTGGACATATTTTTGACGATGGTCCGAAAGACACTACTGGAAAAAGGTATTGTGTAAATACAACATCAATCAAATTTGTAAAGTCAAAAGATGAAAAATAACTTTTTAGAAAGTGCAATCCGACAAATTGAATCTTACAAAGCAGTCGGAGAAAAAGCAATTGATCAATTAACAGACGAGCAAGTCCTTTGGCAATACAACGAAGAATCGAGCAGTATTGCTGTAATTGTAAAGCATGTTGTTGGCAACCAATTTTCCAGATGGACAAATTTTTTAACTGAGGATGGTGAGAAAGTATGGCGCGAAAGAGATGCCGAATTTGTAAATACTTATTCCTCCAAAACAGAAACGCTCAATGCTTGGGATAAAGGATGGGATTGCTTCATAAGTGTTTTAAAAAGTTTAACCGAAGATGATTTAAAAAAAACAGTTTATATCCGTAAAGAACCTCATTCAGTAATTGATGCCATAACAAGACAATTGTGTCATTACTCTTATCATATTGGTCAAATTGTATATGTGGCTAAAATGCTACAAAATGAAGAATGGAAATCACTTTCAATTCCGAAAAACAAGAGCGCTGAATTCAATTCAAATAAGTTTTTAGAATCAAATTCTAATAAATAATAGCACATCTCATTTTAGCATATTCTCACATATAATTACTTCAATTTTCTCATTTCAAATTTTAAACTTTTAGTATCTTTGTCACTTCTAAAATTTTGATGAAAGATTTATGTTTAATAATTTAAGTGATAAGTTAGATAAAGCGTTTCATGTACTTAAAGGACATGGAAAAATTACCGAAGTAAATGTTGCAGAAACTTTAAAAGAGGTTCGAAGAGCCCTTTTGGATGCCGATGTTAACTTTAAAATTGCCAAAGAATTTACCAAAAGAGTTAAAGAGAAAGCATTAGGACAAGATGTATTAACTACATTAAATCCAGGTCAATTAATGGTGAAACTTGTTAAAGATGAGTTAACCGAATTGATGGGCGGAGAAACCGTAGGTGTTAATCTTGGAGGTTCACCAACGGTAATTTTAATGTCTGGTTTACAAGGTTCTGGAAAAACTACTTTTTCTGGTAAATTAGCTAACTACTTAAAAACTAAGAAAACCAAACAAGTCTTATTAGTTGGTTGTGATGTTTATCGTCCTGCCGCAATAAATCAATTACAAGTTGTTGGAGAACAAATTGGCGTAGAAGTCTATGCCGAAGTTGGAAATCAAAATCCTGTAGAAATTTCTCAAAATGCCATTAAACATGCAAAGGCTACTGGAAAGAATGTAGTTATTATTGATACCGCTGGTCGTTTGGCCGTTGATGAAGAGATGATGACTGAAATCTCTAATATTCATAAAGCTGTTGAACCACAAGAAACACTATTTGTTGTTGATTCTATGACAGGGCAAGATGCTGTAAACACAGCGAAAGCCTTTAATGATATCTTGAACTTTGAAGGTGTTGTTCTTACAAAATTGGATGGTGATACTCGTGGTGGAGCTGCCCTTTCGATCAAATCTGTAGTAGATAAACCTATTAAGTTTATTGGAACTGGAGAAAAAATGGAAGCAATTGATGTGTTCCATCCAGATCGTATGGCAGAGCGTATTTTGGGAATGGGAGATGTTGTATCTCTTGTTGAACGAGCGCAGGAACAATACGATGAAGAAGAAGCAAGAAAGATTCAGAAGAAAATTGCAAAGAATCAATTTGGATTTGATGATTTCTTAAAGCAAATACAGCAGATTAAGAAAATGGGTAATATGAAAGACTTGGTGGGTATGATACCAGGTGCTGGAAAAGCCATGAAAGATGTTGATATTGATGATGATGCCTTTAAGGGAATTGAGGCTATTATACATTCTATGACGCCATCAGAAAGAAGCACTCCATCTACAATAAATTCTAGTAGAAAAAAGAGAATTGCAAAAGGATCTGGCACCAGCATTCAGGAGGTGAATCAATTGATGAAACAATTTAACCAAATGAGTAAGATGATGAAAATGATGCAAGGTGGTGGTGGCCAAAAAATGATGCAAATGATGAAAGGGATGGGTCGATAATTCCATTTAACAAAATAAAAAAACATAAACAATGACGCTTTTAGACGGTAAAAAAACTTCACAAGATATTAAACAAGAAATCGCTGAAGCGGTTCAAAAACTAAAAGCAGAAAATAAAAAAACACCCCATTTAGCCGCTGTTCTAGTTGGTTCTGACGGAGCAAGCATGACCTATGTAGGTGCAAAAGTTAAAGCCTGTGAATTAGTTGGATTCAATTCTACATTAATTGATTTACCTGAAGAAACTACAGAAACTGAATTATTAAATGAAATTAAGGCATTGAATGAAAACGATGACATTGATGGATTTATTGTTCAGTTACCTTTACCTAAACATATTGACGAGCAAAAAGTCTTAATGGCTGTCCACCCTGATAAAGATGTTGACGGATTTCACCCAACCAATGTCGGAAAAATGGCATTAGATCTTCCAACTTTTCTACCTGCCACTCCTTTTGGAATTATGGAATTATTAGAACGTTATAAAGTTTCTACATCTGGAAAAAACGTTGTGGTTATTGGAAGAAGTCATATAGTAGGTCGTCCGATGAGTATTTTAATGAGTCAGAAACGTACTGCTGGAGATGCTACTGTTACTGTAGCGCATAGTAGAACTCAAAATTTATCAGAAATTACAAAAGATGCCGACATTATTGTTGCGGCTTTAGGTATCCCTGAATTTTTAACTGGCGACATGGTTAAAGATGGTGTAACTATTATTGATGTTGGAATTACGCGTGTTGAAGATGCCACAAAAAAACGTGGTTATAGATTGGCCGGTGACGTTCACTTTCAATCGGTAAGTAAAAAGTCTGAATTTATTACACCTGTACCTGGTGGTGTCGGACCAATGACTATTGCTATGCTTTTGCAAAACACTTTATTAGCTTGCAGTAGAAAGTAATTAATTTTATTAAACATCATAAAGACATAAAGAAGAACCCCGATACTTTCGTATCGGGGTTCTTTTATTAAGCTGCTTTCGAAAGCTTTGCTAATTGCTCCAGTTTAATTTCATTCTGTACTTGTTTAATGGTTAAAGTACTTCCATCATGACTCCAACCGGGAGGACCAAATAAGTACATGAACTTATCGCTCCAATTTTTAGATTTTTTCATATCCTTCCAAATATCACCATATTCATGCGTTAAAATTACTAATGGATTATAAGAATTTGGTGGGTGAGTCACACCGTATTTAATATCTAGCGATTCATCTAATTCTTTCCAAGTTCCAAATATTTTATCAAATATATTTAAGAAGCCCCCGTGATTCATATCCATATATTCAATATTTTGAGCATGATGTACTTGGTGCATAGTATGCGTATTAAATATCTTTTCTAAAAACCCTAATTTAGGGACATACTTTGTGTGTAATTGAAATTGCCAAAGTGCCTCAATACCTAAACAAACGACCAACATTTCTGGCGCAAACCCTATAGCCGGAATCCACATGTAGAAAAATGGCTTATACAATATAGTAAACCAACCATTTCTCACTGCCGTTCCAAGATTAAAATTATCTGATGAATGGTGCACTATATGTGCGGCCCATAAAAATCTTACTTTATGATTCTGCCTATGAAACCAATAATAACTAAAATCATCTAACAATTGACAAGCAATCCAAACATACCAAGCGTATCCAAATGATTCCCATCCGAAAATATTTGTTCGAACCCCTTCGACAAATGGGTTAAACAATTCATATACGAAGTAGAATATAACAATGGCCGAAATTGTTTTAATTAAGGGTGCAATAATTGCTGACCCAATTCCCATTGCCAAACTTGCTCCTAAATCTCTCCATTTGTAAAGGTTCTTAGTAGACTTATGATGCCTACTATATAATAATTCTAATAAAATAAGACCAAGAAAGCAGGGTACACCGTAAACTAAAGGGTTCGTAAAATCCATCAACTATTGTTTAAAAAGGGAACTAAAGATGGCAATATAGACAATTTCGACTACCCTAAAGATTTAATACATAAAACTTTAAAAATATATCAGAAATCCAAAAATTAATAGGGAAGATACCTCGATAGTTTCTTAAAAAGAAAATTAATAAAATGTGCCAATTAGATTTCCAAAACGTACGTATTGAAATGTACTAAAACACCTCTTTACAATCTTTAATCGAACCAAATAGTTAAATATTTTATTTTGGCCATATCAGGAATTTGTTCAATTTTTATTTCCTGAGTACTAAATGGGTTCACACCAATTTCTTTTTTATCAAGAGCAATTGTAGCGTTCAATTCATCTATATATAAGGTAGCAGATGAAAGCGAAGTTTCAACCTTATTAATCATATAATTTACATTTATATCTTTAAAAGATGAACTTAGACTTAACCCTTTATCAGATTTAAATTGTGGATCAACAATCTGAACATATTTAATTGTAGATGCAGAATCATGTTGTTCGTTCGGAACAATAGTCATTAAGTGCTTTCCTTGCTTAGAATAAACTAAATATTCATCATTATCCTGAACATATTTTGTTTCACCACCTCCAAGGGCTCCTTCACTAAGGTTTTTAACAATAGAATCATTAGCAAAAATCGTTTCTATTTCTCCAATCAAATCTTGGCTACAAACAAGGCCTACTCTATTCTTCTCAATAATTGTTTTGTTTTCTCTAGAACAAGAAGTAATTGTTAATACGATTAAAAGCAATCCTAAAATAATGCTTATCCTTTTCATAAAAGTGTTAGTTCAGTTAAGTTCGGTATTGGTTTAACGAACAACATTAAAAAATATTTTGTTGTTCATTTTAAATTCCAAAAATAGCAACAAACTTTATACCAAAATGAAGATTTAACATATAAAATAAAAAATAATTGTAAGTTACTATATACCAATAAATAGAGGTTTTAAATCTTTTCATTATTTTCAAAATGATTCTTTTATTTAGACCCTATGACATGAATATATCCTAAATTTGCAAACTAAATTTAAAATAGTGGATTCAAAAACACAACGATTAGTAGATTCAGGATTAATGCTTCCTCTAATGGAAGAATTTTACACCATTCAAGGTGAAGGTTACCATACAGGTACCGCTGCCTATTTTATCCGAATTGGAGGTTGTGATGTTGGTTGCCATTGGTGTGATGTGAAAGAAAGTTGGGATTCTAATCTGCATCCGCCTACACTAACAAATGAGATTGTTGAAAGAGCAAAATCCTATTCTAATATTGCCGTAATTACGGGAGGAGAACCACTAATGTGGGATATGAATTCTCTTACTAATTCGTTACAGGATAAAAATATTAAAACACATATAGAAACATCGGGGGCATATAATCTTTCCGGATCTTGGGACTGGATTTGTTTATCCCCAAAAAAATTAAAACTCCCATTAACAGAAGTTTATCAAAAAGCCAACGAATTAAAAATTATTATTTACAATAAAAGTGATTTTAAATTTGCCGAAGAACAAGCCGCTAAAGTCAATAAAAATTGTCAATTATTTCTGCAAGCCGAATGGAGTAATAAAGATAAAATGACTCCTCAAATTATTGATTATGTAATGCAAAACCCTAAGTGGAAAATTTCCATTCAAACTCACAAACACTTAAACATACCTTAAAATAAGGTTGTAAACACGATCAAACTGTTCTTCTAATCCCATGTCAGAATTATCGATTCCAATGGCATCATCCGCTTTCACTAAAGGAGAATCCTCTCTTGTTGAATCTATATAATCTCTAGATTCAACGTTTTTTAATACACGGTCGTAGGTAATATTTTCCTCACCTCTATCAAGCAATTCTTTATAACGTCTTTTTGCACGTTTATCAGCTGATGCTGTCATAAAAAACTTAATATCTGCATCTGGAAAAACGACCGTACCAATATCTCTACCATCCATCACTATTCCATTGTCCTTACGCATTTCTTGTTGCTGTTGAACCAATTTAGTTCTTACCTCAGAAACGGCTGAGACTTGACTTACTAACTGAGAAACTTCCAAGGTTCTAATTTCTTTTTCAACATTAACATCATTCAAAAACACTTCAGCAAAGCCCTTTCTAGAATTAAATACAAAATGAATTTTTATAGAATCCAGATCAGCGATTAATGCTTTTTCATCAAAAGATGAATTATTTATAAACCCATTTTGAAAAGCATAAAGTGTAACTGCTCTGTACATTGCACCCGTATCTACATAAACATATTTCAACTTCTTTGCCAATTGCTTGGCAAGTGTACTTTTTCCAGTTGATGAAAACCCGTCTATTGCAATCGTAATCTTTTTCATAATTTAAAATGTTTGTTAATATCTCTGATCCTCAAAATTAATCAATAAACTAAAAGTACTTGTATTTTCTGTAATTTTAAATTACAATAAAGGTAACGCTAATATCTCAAAAACATGATTCGTTTATTATTTATTCAGGAAAAAGAGATGTGTCTAATTTTGGGACAATCCTAAGTGCATTTTTATAATATACTTTCTTTAAAACTTCATCAGAAAGATCTAAGCCATACATTGCCCAAAATGCATGGTATTTTTTGTGATATGGGAAATATTCATCAGCTGTTTCCAAAACTCTAAAATACGTAGGAAATTCTTCTGGTTTCCAACTATCCTTTCCAAACAAAACTCTATCTTGATATTTTTCAATAAACTGTTTTGCAAATCTTGGTTGGCGGCCCAATTCTGCTATAATCGCTCCAATACCAACATTCATATTTGGAATTTCATCAAGCAATGTTCCAAGTTTCCCTAAATCGTTCGCATACCATCCCATATGAGCATTTATAAATGTTGTTTTTGGATGCTTTTTAAACATGTTATGTTGCTCTCCAATTATTTGCTCCCAAGGTGCAGGATCATTGGCACTTCTTTTTCGTCTTGGTTTGGTTTTTAATTCTAACCAGCGTTCATTATCACCATCAAATTCATCCCAAAATGATTTCGGATCTGCCGCATGAATTAAAACAGGTATTCCAAGTTCACCACATAAAGCCCAAATAGGATCTAAGCGAACATCATCAATAGCAAGTCTATTTCCATCTACATCTTTATTATACATTCCTAAACTCTTATATACTTTTAAACCAACTGCCCCATTCTCTACATCATTTCTTAGTTGAGCAACTGTGCTCTCTGTCCAGTTCTCCTTTCCTACTCCATCAAAATTCACATTTGCAAAAACCACGAATCTATTTGGATAATTATCTTTGATGTTCTTTACCGATTTTTGTAACAATTCTCCAGAACGACCACTCAAATTAACCATTATTGCCATGTTCAATGTATCCATTGCGGCAACTACAGGTGCTAAATCCTGTTCAGGCATTCTATATTGATGCCCATGAACATCAATAAAAGGAAATTTAGCCTTTATGACCAGATTTTTTGGTACTACAAGCGTTGATGTTGGGTTGTATTCTTCAAAAGTTAGATCTTGAGAAAATACCAAAGAAATATTTAATAAAAGTATTGCAACGAATATAATTGTGCTTTTTTTCATAAAAACTGGAAAATTACGGTTGAGAAATCACCTGATTTTCAGGATACTTTCAGGTTACAATAATAACCAAAAATTAGTGATTTTTGAAAAATGATTTTTATCATATTAACCATTCTTTTTTATTTGTTATATTTGAATTACCAAATTTAGATCAATTGCTAAAAAGATTTATACCATACAATTCTAGATGGCTTCCCGTTTCCATCGTAATTATGGGGAGTATTGTAGGACTTTCATTATTTCTTGCTAAAGAATCTGAGGTTGTTTCATATATGGGAGACAATCCTCAAACATGTGTAAACTGCCATGTTATGACATCGGAATATAATAGTTGGATGCATAGTTCACATCGAGAAGTAACTACTTGTAATAGTTGCCACGTTCCGCATGATAATATTGCTAATAAATATTATTTCAAAGCAAAAGATGGATTGTACCATGCTACTGTTTTCACCCTTCGTAATGAACCACAGGTAATACAAATGAAAGAGGCCTCACAAGAGGTGGTGCAACAAAACTGCATTCGTTGTCATCAACAACAAGTAAAAGATGCGAAATTAGATGGCTGGATTGCCAATCATGCTGAAAGTAGAACGGATCGACAATGTTGGTCTTGTCACAGGGAAGTACCTCATGGAAGAGTTCATGGGCTTTCGAGCACAGAATATACGTTGGCTCCAAAACCAACAGATTTAGATAAGGATATTGTTCCTAAATGGTTAAAAGAAGAAATAAACAACTAACAAAAATAAGTATTATGAAAAATTGGGTCCTATTTGTTATTACTGCGGTTGTAGTATTTTTACTCGGTATGCTGGCTTCAAATGTAATCAACAGAAAAAATGAAGCTAAATTTGCCTATACTCCAAAAGTAACCATCGGCGAAAACGAACCAAGAAATGATGTTTGGGGTAAAAATTTCCCAAAGCAATATCAATCGTATATCCAAACCTTAGATACAACTTTTGCATCGTATCAAGGTGGAAGTAAAATGGTAGATTTATTAGAGCATGACCCGTTGCTAGTTGTTCTTTATGCCGGATATGGTTTCTCTAAAGATTACAACCAAGGTCGTGGACACTATTACGCTATTGAAGATTTACAAAACACTTTGCGTACAGGTGCCCCTGCTGGACCAGATGATGGACCAATGCCAGGGACTTGTTGGGCATGTAAAAGTCCAGATATTCCAAGGTTGATGAATGAGCAAGGAATAGCAGAGACTTATGCTGGTAAATGGGCAAGTAAAGGTCATGAAGTTGTAAACAATATTGGATGTGCGGATTGTCATAATCCGAAAGATATGAGTTTACAAATTACAAGACCAGCTCTGATTGAAGCATTTGAAAGTATGGGTAAAGACATTTCAAAAGCAACACATAATGAAATGCGTTCTTTAGTATGTGCTCAATGTCACGTAGAATATTATTTCAATAGCAAAACTCCTAAGGAGGGTGTACCATATTTAACTTTCCCATGGAAAAATGGTATGTCTGTAGAAAATATGGAAGAGTATTATGACAATATTGATTTTAAAGATTGGGAGCATTCAATCAGTAAGGCTCCACTATTAAAAGCACAGCATCCAGGATACGAGGTTTATATGACAGGAATTCACGCAGATCGTGGTGTTTCTTGTGCCGATTGTCATATGCCATATAAGAGTGAAGGTGGACAGAAATTTACTGATCACCATATTCAGTCACCTCTAAACAATGTTGCTAATTCTTGTCAAGTATGTCATAGAGAAGAAGCGAATAAGTTGATTGAGAATGTGTATACACGTCAAAGTGCAGCAAACGAAAATAGGTTAAAATTACAAGAGCAATTAGTGAGAGCACATCTTGAGGCTAAAAAGGCTTGGGATTTAGGTGCAACTGAAAAACAAATGGAACGCATTATGCAAGGTATTCGTCATGCACAATGGCGCTGGGATTTTGCAGCAGCTTCTCATGGAGGATCTTTCCATGCTCCAGTTGAAACTGCTCGTATTATTGCATCGGCAATGGATGTTGCTCAAACTACGAGGATAGAGTTGACGCGTTTATTAGCAGAATTAGGGTATACGGATGCAGTGCCAATGCCAGACATTTCTACGAAAGCAAAAGCACAGGCTTTTATTGGCTTAAATGCTGAAAAAATGTTGGCTGATAAAAAAGTATTTAAAGAAAATGTAATTCCGAAATGGTTAGAACAAGCGAAAGAGCGTGAATCAAAAATGGAAATAAAATCTGGTGTAACCCCGAAATAAACACCTTAAAAACTTAATGAAAAAACTCATTACTGATCACAATCGGTTTTGAGTTTTTTTTAAGCCATACTTAAACTACTATACCATGTCAAAAATTATAAAAATACTTTTCTCCCCTAAATTAGCAGTACTGGCTTTATTTTCATTTGCCGTTGCAATGGCAACAGCAACATTTATTGAAAATGATTTTGGAACTCAAACGGCCTTTACTGTTATATATAAGGCATGGTGGTTCGAAATGATTATGGTAATTTTAGGATTGAATTTTTTAGGGAATATGTTTAAATACAAACTATTCCGAAAAGAAAAATGGAGCGTTTTACTTTTCCATATATCATTTATTGTAATTCTGATTGGAGCTGGAATAACAAGATATGTAGCTTATGAAGGTATTATGCGGATTAGAGAAGGTGCAACATCTGATGTGATTATTTCGGATAGAGTATTTGTTCAAGCACATATTACAGATAGTAATGGCAAGACCATTAATATTCATAAAGAAAAAACCTTCTCTCCCATTCAAAAAACATCATTTAGTATAAAAAATGATGAATTATCAAAACCAGTTCATTTAGAATTTAAAGAGTTTATTACTGATGCTATTCCTGAGGTTATTGATTCTGAAAATAAAGGAGAGCCCCTGATTCAAATGGTGGTGTCCGCTGGAAATGGGCGTGAATCTATGTATCTAAAAAAAGGGGAAATAGAACGTTTAGGTGGGCATGGTCATGAGTTGGCCTTTGAAAATGAAAATTCTAAAGAACTTAATATAATTGAAGAAGATGGTGTTTTAAAACTAAAACCCAAACAACAAGTTACCTTTTTTGAAATGCAAACTCAAAATGCAGGAAACCTTGTATTAGATAGTTTACAAGTCTTAAAAGAACGTGTTTTATACCGATCTGCGGATTATTCTTTTGTAATCATGTCTTACCATCCGAATGCAGAAATTAAAATGGTATCTAGCGCTGAAAAAAAGAAAGACAATGATGAACTGAAAGATGACGTGTTAATTTTAACAGCAACAGTAGGGAATACAACTGAAGATGTCTCCATATTGTATAGACATGGTGCCTTGCCTATTTCTGAACAAGTAGAAATTGAAGATGTCAGCTTAAACCTTGCCTATGGTGCAATTCCACTTAAAACACCATTTCAAATAAAACTAAATGATTTTCAATTAGAAAGATATCCAGGCTCAACCAGCCCATCTTCGTATGCAAGTGAAGTAACCGTTATAGATAATAACGAAGAAACTCCTTACCGAATCTTTATGAACAACGTATTAGATTATAGAGGTTATAGATTTTTTCAAGCCTCGTATGATACCGATGAAAAAGGAACGGTTTTGGCTGTCAACCATGATAGAGCTGGTACATTAATTACATATTTAGGTTATTTTTTAATGACTTTAGGCATGCTTTGGACCTTGTTTGGAGCGAATTCTAGATTTGGAATTATTCGCAAGAAACTTCAAAAAATTAATGCAAAAACAACTGCAATTATTGCATTGCTCGTATTACCAGCATTACAATCAGGTTTTGCCCAAGAATCTAAAAATTTAGATAGTTTAGTACAATCACAGGTTGTATCAAAAGAACACGGCGCAATTTTCGGAAGAATATTGGTACAAGATTTAGATGGACGTATAAAACCTATTAATACACTAGCTTCTGAATTTTTACGTAAAATTTCTAGAAAAACAACGTTCAAATACAACGATACGAAATTAGATGCCAATCAATTGTTTATTGCATTACACGGTAATCCAAGATTATGGACAGACATTCCTTTAATTAAAATTGACAGGCAAAAAGGCGGGAAATTATTTGATAGTATTCCATATCATAATAATAACCTAGCGGCATTTAATGATTTTTTAGATCTGCAATCTGGATATATTCTAGAAAAACAAGTAGAAGATGCCAATACTAAAAAACCCGCTGAGAGATCAGAATTCGATAAAGAAATTTTAAAAGTTGATGAACGCTTTAATATTCTTTTCAATATCTTTTCTGGGAATTATTTAAAAATATTCCCTAAACGAAATGATGCAACAAAAACTTGGTACAGCCAAAATCATACATTTGAAGATTTTAATGAAGAAGAC
Source organism: Bacteroidetes bacterium MedPE-SWsnd-G1 (assembly GCA_001874265.1). GTDB lineage: Bacteria > Bacteroidota > Bacteroidia > Flavobacteriales > Flavobacteriaceae > Urechidicola. The sequence continues at coordinate 39,907 of MPDD01000018.1, forward strand.
GCTGCTTTTGCTCAAGGAATCTTAACACAGTATTTTGCAGAAGTAAGTGAGGCAAAAATTTCAGGTGATTGGGCTCATGCGGAAGATAAACTAGCCTACATTCAAAAATTTCAAGATGTATTAGCTGAGGATATAATTCCATCAAAACAATTAATTGAAGCGGAGCTATGGTATAACAATATGAACCTATACTTATGGTTATTTATTACATATTTTGTATTTGGTACTGCATTACTATTGTTAGCCGTAACTCGAATATTTTCGCAAAGTAAATTTGTTAAGACTTTATTTAACCTACTCTTATTAATAATATTTTTAGCATTCTTACTACATACTGGTAATCTCATTTTGAGATGGTATGTAGCCCAACATGCACCATGGAGTAATGGTTACGAAATGATTACGTTTGCCGCATGGTCATTAATGCTAATTGGAATTATTTTCTATAAAAAATCTGACTTTGTATTGGCCTTGGCTACAATCTTTACGGGAACACTTTTATTTGTAAGTTATTTAGATTGGCTAAGTCCTGAAATTACAAATCTAATGCCCGTGTTAAAATCGTATTGGTTAAAAATACATGTTGCCACAATTATTAGTAGTTATGCTCCATTAGCACTATCAGCACTTTTAGGTTTAATGGCGTTGATTTTAATGATCATTAGAAATGATAAAAACAAAAATATAATTGATATTAAGATTAAAGAATTGAGTTATATCAATGAGTTATCTATGATTATTGGATTATTTATTCTATCAATAGGGACATTTCTAGGAGGCGTTTGGGCAAACGAATCTTGGGGTCGTTATTGGGCTTGGGATCCAAAAGAAACTTGGGCATTAATTAGTATGATTGTGTACGCTGCTATTTTACACTTTCATTTAATTCCTGGATTGAAAGGAAGATTTACACTAAACATTGCAAGTGTATTTGCATTCTATTCTATAATTATGACTTCTTTTGGAGTGAATTATTATTTAACCGGATTGCACTCCTATGCGACAGGTGACCCGGTTCCAATTCCAAAATTTATTTATGTTGTTACTGCAATTGTAATTGCGCTATCGATTACCGCATATTATAGACAAAAGAAAACATCAAAATAAACCCAATTGACCTGTTGGATTTACATCAATTGGTGTCGCTATTAAATTTTGACTATACGGAAACTTATATTTTTTATAATCATTCCCGTTTAACCAATTATGCTCATCTTGTCGGTTCAAAATAATTGGCATTCGTTGTTTGGTATTATGAATTTTAGACATTAAGTCATTGGCTTGCGTGGTTACCATCGTATAACTCTGTAAAACATCTCCGGTGTCATCTGTCCATTGTGTATACAGTCCTGCAAATGCAAATAGTTCTTGATTTGGTAAGGTAATCTCGTATTTCTGTTTTTTAGAACCACTTTTATTTAACCATTGCCATTCATAAAACCCATCCGCTATAATTAGGCAACGGTTTTGTACTACATCTTTAAAAGATGGCTTTTCATCTAAAGTCTCAATTCTTGCATTTAAAGTATAGTGTCTAAATGATGTGTCGCTAGCCCACTCTGGTACCAAACCCCAATTATACATTGAGATTTTTTTAGGATTCTTATTAGTAATAATAGGTGTTTCAGGGTATTCAAAAGCCTTATTCAATTCCAATTCCTCTATATGGAGTAAGTCTTCTACATTTACTCTGAAGCGTTCTTGAAGCTCTTCTTTCTTTTTAATTAAACGCGTTTGATAGCACATTTTCTTCAAAATTTATATTCTCAAATTCAGTACCTAAACTTGTTAATGTAATTTCTTCATTCTTTAAATACGAATTTAGAATGCGCTTTACATCTCCATTATCTCGTTGTATTAAAAGTGCATCTTTATAATCTTTTGGCTTATATATACCGTTTACTGGTAAATAACCAAAACCTCTATATATACTATTGGTTATCAATACAAAGGCCATTTCTTCTGATGATCTTCCCTTTTCTTGAATGATAAAATTATCGGCTTCGTACTTAACCGAAGCAATGGCTTCTAGCACTCGATCATTATAATCTTCGACAGCTTCTTCTTCTTTACAAATTCCTTTGCATTGTTTAATTTGATAATGAAAACAACGTTCTACATTAGTTTGCAGATGACAATACTTTGGACACAACTCAAATTCCTCACACAACTTCTCTAAAAATTGCCTACATGCTGCGTTATTATAAAACTTTATCAATGGATTTTTAACCAATTTTAAAGAGTTATAGGCCAAATGAAGTATGCCTTTACGGTCTTCATAAGCAAATAAACCTATACTCTCTCTTGCTCTTCGTTGTGCACGATTGTATTTTGGAAAGAAATGTTTAATCTCTGATGATTCTAACAACAGCGCCAATAATTCACTTCCTGTTTCCTTAAAGGTAATATTTGCAATTTCTAAACACATGGCCACTTCTTTCTTGGCTTTGTCATAAAAATGACTCAATACTCGCTGCTTTATATTATTGGCCTTACCGACATAAATTATAGTTCCCTTGGGATCATAAAAATAATAAACACCTTCTTTAGTTGGCAAACCATCAACAATATCTTTGCTTAGTAGCGGCGGTAATGTTGCTTGTCTAGATCTGGGATTCAAAAAGGATTCAAACACACCTTTATCATCCAAGTTCAATAATTTCTCAAACAAAATAGTAGTAGCCTCTGCATCCCCTCGTGCTCTGTGTCTATCAACAATTGTAATGTTTTCAGCAGCACAAATGGCTCCTAAACTATAAGATTTCAATCCTGGTATTAATTTTCGAGACAAACGCACAGTACAAAGTTTCTTTCGTTTAAAGTCGAAGCCCAAATCTTTAAACTCACTATGAATAATATTATAATCGAAGTTTACATTATGTGCTACAAAAATGGTATCCTTAGTAATCTCTGCCACCTTTTTTGCTATTTCATAAAACTTAGGTGCATTCTGTACCATTGCACTATTAATACCCGTTAAATTGGTAATAAATGGCGGAATGTAAGCCTCGGGATTTACAAGAGTTGTAAACTCATCTATTATCTTTTCTCCATCAAAAATAAAAATGGAAATCTCTGTAATTTTAGTTCCTCCTGTAGTTTCTATGTCAACTATGGCGTAATTCAACTTACCAGTCTTTCTAACGATTTTAACTCTACTCCTAACTCATTAAACATATTAGCAATGCTGCTTATTTTTAGTTCATGTTCCTCATATTCTTGGGTATTGATACTACAGGTAAATTCCCATAATTCCATTATTTCATCAACTGGTACATGATAAGGATCATATTTTTTGTTATCTGAAGCCAATAGCAATGTACCATGCTCTTCAATATGGTCGTATACACGTTTATACACTAATCCATCATTCAATGTTAAAACAATATATGTTTTCCCATTTCTAACATCACGTACATCCTCAATAAAACGCGCTACTACATAAGAACCACTTTTTACAGGTAACATAGAATCTCCTTTAATAGGAAATGCTCTATGCGTTCCTGTAGGCAAAAAAGGCAATTTAATTTTATTTAAATGCTCTATATATTCTGGATCTGCATACCCTCTTAAATAACCAGCCGATGCTTCTACCGGTACAATTTCTATCAAATCTTCATCAGTACCGTCTACAGTAATCGGAAATAAAACACGATGTTGCCCTATTTCTATAAAGGAATCATCTTCCGATTTTGACAAATCATTCTTAATTAAAATATCTATCGGAATCTTAAAATAATCCGACAAGCCTACCAAAAAATCTACTGGTGGTGTAGCTCTGTTTTCTTCGTACGAACTAATGCGCGAACGCGACACACTTAAATCATCTCCAAACTGTTCTTGTGATAAGTTTTTAAGGCTTCGAATATGTTTTATGTTTCTTGCTAAAAAATTCATAATGCTAATTTAGTGAGCAACACTTGCTCATATATTTGGCTAATTTAGCAAAAAATATTTTTCCTACCCTATTTTTCTAAAAAATGTATTTAAACACGCATACATATTATAGTTTACGCTATGGCACTATCGACTCAAAAACCCTTATAAAACAAGCCATAGACAGCCATTTAGAAGCAATAGTACTAACAGATGTTAATAGTACCACGGCAGCATTAGATTTTGTGCGTTTGGCACAAAAAAATGAGTTAAAACCTATTCTAGGCGTCGATTTTAGAAATAGTGCCTCCCAAAAATTCATTATGATTGCTCAAAATGATAACGGCTATTTTCATATCAATAAGTACCTGTCAGGGTTCTTGCATCAAGCAAATTTTAAAATTCCAAATCGTGCTAAATTTTTACCAAACACCTACGTAATTTATCCCTTTCAAAATGATTTTTTTGAATTAGAACCACATGAATTTATAGGCGTACGTCCGCAAGATTTAAACATCCTTAAATTTTCTAAATGGAAACAGCACTTACATAAATTAGTAATTTTAAAAACAGTTACATTTTTAAATAAAAAAGGATTCAATACACATCGTCTATTACGCGCTATAGACAACAACACTCTACTCAGTAAACTCCCTGAATCTGAACAGGGCTCTGAAACGGATATCATGTTACCAATTGAAACACTTAAAAATTTATATACCGAGTTTCCAAAACTTATAGAAAATACCCAACATATTTTAGATACTTGCAGTATTACTATTGATATTACCGCAACTGTCTCTAAAAATCAACAGACATACACCCATAATGCATCATTAGATTTTAAACTTTTGAAGAAGTTGGCTTATAAAGGCCTACACTATCGGTATAAAAGAATTGGGAGCCGTGTTTTTAATCGATTAGAAAAGGAATTGTCAATCATTAAAGAAAAAGGCTTTGTTTCCTATTTTCTTATCAACTGGAAGATCTTAAAATATGCCCGAAGCAAAGACTATTTTTATGTTGGCCGTGGTAGTGGCGCCAATAGTGTGGTGGCGTATTTATTACGTATTACCGATGTAGACCCTATAGAATTGGATTTGTATTTTGAACGATTTATTAATTTATACCGTACCAATCCACCTGATTTTGACATCGATTTCTCTTGGCGAGATCGTGATGATATAATGCATTTTATTTTTAAGCGTTTTAAGCACACTGCACTTATTACCGTATACAACACCTTTAAATATAAGGCTTCTGTGCGTGAATTAGGTAAAGTCTTTGGTTTGCCAAAATCAGAAATAGACAAACTCTCTAGTGGTGCTTTTCAGGTACAACAACTCGATAAACTTTCAAAACTGGTATTGATTTATAGTAAATACATTCAAGGTTTTCCTAATTATTTAGGAATTCATGCAGGTGGCATCTTAATTTCTGATAAACCCATACATAACTATGTTGCAACATTTATGCCTCCTAAAGGTTTCTCTACCGCTATGTTTGATATGGTGGTGGCAGAAGATATTGGTTTATACAAATTCGATATTTTGAGTCAACGAGGGTTGGGAAAAATACGTGAAGCCGTAGATATTATACATTACAACAACCCTGAGTTACCACCCATAGATATTCACGATATCAAACGCTTTAAAGAAGATATTAGAATTAAAAATATGCTTAGAAAAGCAAAAGCCATTGGCTGCTTTTATGTAGAGTCTCCTGCTATGCGGATGCTTTTGAAAAAATTAGAAGTAGATAATTATTTAGGTTTGGTTGCTGCTAGTTCTGTAATTAGACCTGGGGTAGCAAAATCTGGAATGATGCGCGAATACATTCAACGCTATCGCAACCCTAAACGACGTAAAGATGCACATCCTATTTTATTAGACATTATGCCAGAGACCTATGGCGTAATGGTTTACCAAGAAGATGTGATTAAAGTGGCGCATTATTTTGGTGGTTTAAATTTAGGAGAAGCCGATATGCTACGTCGTGGTATGAGTGGTAAATTTAGGTCTCGAGAAGAGTTTTTAAAGGTCAAAAATCAGTTTTTTGAGAATTGTAAAAATAAAGGGCATAGTTCACAACTTACCACTGAAATTTGGCGACAAATAGAAAGTTTTGCTGGCTATGCTTTTGCAAAAGGGCATTCGGCTTCTTATGCTGTAGAAAGTTATCAAAGCCTGTTTTTAAAAGCCTATTACCCCTTAGAATATATGGTAGCCACACTCAATAATGGTGGTGGATTTTATCGCGCAGAATATTATGTACATGAAGCACGCATGAATGGAGGGGTTATTCATTCAGTGCATATTAATAAATCATATTATCAAAACTGCATAGAAGGAAATTATATTTATTTAGGCTTTATGAACTTACATTCGTTTGAGTCTAACAACGCGCAAAAATTAATTACAGAACGAACTAAAAATGGTTCATTTATAGATTTAGATGATTTTATAGACCGCGTGGCTATTTCATTAGAACAACTCACCATTTTAATTAAAGTGAATGCTTTTGCTTTTATGCAGCGTAACAAACGTGAACTGCTATGGGAAGCCTATATGAAAGTAAACAAAGTACCAACCGAAGAGCACGTGGTTACACTTTTTAAATCAGAAAAAATAACCTTTAATACACCTGAATTAAGTGCTGCTCAATATGAAGATGCCTTTGACGAATTACAATATATTGGTTTTCCGTTGTGCAATCCATTCTTATTATTGAAGAATCCAATTGAAAATAGACTATTAGCCAAAGATTTACTCCAACATCTTAATAAAATAGTTACAGTATATGGTTATTATGTAACGGCAAAAAAAACACCCACTTCTAAGGGCGATTTGATGTATTTTGGAAATTTTATAGATTCTGAAGGTGATCATATAGATACGGTACATTTTCCTCCCATTGCCAAAAAATACCCATTGAAAGGTCGTGGTGTGTATGAAATAACAGGTAAAGTGATTGCCGAATTTGACTGCATAAATATAGAAGTTACCTACTGTGAAAAACTCGCCATTATTCAAGATCCTCGATATGCTGATGAAACAAAAATCATAACATCATGACACAGTTAAAACGATCTATAGTACATATGGATTTAGACACTTTTTTTGTGTCTTGTGAACGTTTGATGGATAGCAAACTAAATAATAGACCGGTACTAATTGGCGGTACCTCTGACCGTGGTGTGGTAGCTTCTTGTAGTTATGAAGCACGTAAATATGGAGTGCATAGCGCTATGCCTATGCGTATGGCAAAACAGTTATGTCCTGAAGCCATTGTACTTAGAGGAAATTCTGGAGTGTATACCAAGTATTCAAAACTAGTTACTGATGTTATTAACGATAATGTTCCATTGTATGAAAAATCTTCTATAGACGAGTTCTATATCGATTTAACTGGAATGGATCAGTTTTTTGGCTGCCATCAACTAGCATCTGAATTGAGAAGTAAGATTATGAACGAAACAGGATTGCCCATTTCATTCGGGCTTTCAGCTAACAAAACAGTTTCTAAAATTGCTACGGGCGAAGCCAAGCCAAATAATGAACTTAAAATTGATACCGGTACCGAAAAACCATTTTTGGCTCCACTTTCAGTGCGCAAAATTCCGATGGTAGGAGAAAAAACATATACTACACTGTGTGATTTAGGCATTAAACGCATACAAACCGTACAAGAAATGCCTGTAGCAATGATGACCAAAGTATTTGGAAAATCTGGTGGAACTATTTGGAAAAAAGCCAATGGTATAGACAATACACCTGTAATAAAATATCATGAGCGCAAATCTATTTCTACGGAGCGTACATTTGATAAAGACACTACAGATGTAGCGAAACTGAAAAGCATTATTGTGGCCATGGCAGAAAATTTAATTTATCAATTACGCAGAGGCGATAAATTGACTGCCTGTGTAACCTTTAAAATTCGTTATTCCGATTTTCAAACCTATACCAAACAAAAGCGAATACCATACAGTTCTTCTGATCATACCATTTTACCCATTGTAATGGATTTATATGAAAGTCTATATCAACGTAGACTATTGGTAAGGCTAATTGGAGTGAAATTTAGTCATTTGGTAAGTGGTGGGCATCAAATTAACCTATTTGAGGATAATGATAAAATTATGAGTCTCTACCAAGCCATGGATAAAATGCGTGAACGTTATGGAGATCGTAAAGTAATGCGCGCTGCAGGTATGGATGCTAAAAGTATTAGTCGGTGGAACCCTTTTAATGGCGAGCCTCCACCTTTATTAGCAAATCGTAGAAGATAGATCAATTCTTAATCAAACGTAAAGCCTCTCTCCTACTTAAATTGTTTAATTGGATAGAATTAGCAAATTCAACTACCCATTTCGGATTTGTTCTACTATATTCCCTTAATACCCAACCAATAGCCTTATTTATAAAGAACTCTTTACTATCTAATAATGAAACTATTGTAGTTCTCAACAATTCCCTATCCATTTCTGATTTGTATTTTAATTGAAACAACAATGCTGATCTTTGCAACCAAATATTATTGGATTCTAGCCATTTTTTTAGATAGAATTGACGTTGTTCTGGAAATTTCTTAAAATAAGTTCCCATCAATTTAACCGCAATAAAATCAACCGTATCCCACCAAGATTTATGAGTTACCATATATTCATATAAAACAATATCATCCTTTTCTTGAACTTTTACATACTTAAAAGCTAATTCCTGCCCAAAATATTGGTATTCACGTTGCATTTTCCCCCACAACTCTTTTACTAGACTAGTCATTACTCCTTTCTCAGGTAAATGTTTCTTCACAAAAAAAGGTTTTTGCAATTCTCTTCTTAAAGGTGTTTTTAACCCAAAGCATTTAAACTGATTCCTCATATAGGCCATTTGCTGTTCCGCAATAGCAACATCAGCATTACGCCTAAACTCAGTTTCTAATGTATCTAAATATTCAGATTCTAACATTTTGAATAATATAAATATTCGTGAAGATTATAATAAAATTAGTTAATTTTTTTAAGACTACAATTCACTCACTTCCTAAGGGATCGTTATCATAGTTTTTATTAAAATATAGAGATAAAAAAAACCTTCAACAATTGAATGTTGAAGGTTTTAAAAAAAAGGCGATGACATACTCTCCCACCGGATGGCAGTACCATCTGCGCTGATAGGCTTAACTTCTCTGTTCGGGATGGGAAGAGGTGAGCCCTATCGCTATAACCACCTTAAGTTTTTAGTTGTTTTTAAAAAACAACCGCAACTAGTGTTGCAATAAGTTAACATATAGAAAGTATAATTTTGTAAGAATTGAGTTATTTTAAGATTTTGTATTCAAAAAAAGTCTGCTCCTCCACCGAAGTGGAGGAACGCGTACATAAGCCTATGGGTTATTAGTACTACTCGGCTATGACATTACTGCCTTTACACCTATAGCCTATCAACGTGGTAGTCTCCCACGACCCTTTAAAGAAATCTCATCTTGTGATGGGTTTCGCGCTTATATGCTTTCAGCGCTTATCCCTTCCCGACGTAGCTACCCAGCAGTGCTCCTGGCGGAACAACTGGTACACTAGAGGTCAGTCCAATTCGGTCCTCTCGTACTAGAATCAGATTCACGCAAATTTCTAACGCCCGCTGCAGATAGAGACCGAACTGTCTCACGACGTTCTGAACCCAGCTCGCGTGCCACTTTAATGGGCGAACAGCCCAACCCTTGGGACCTTCTCCAGCCCCAGGATGTGACGAGCCGACATCGAGGTGCCAAACCCCCCCGTCGATGTGAGCTCTTGGGGGAGATCAGCCTGTTATCCCCGGAGTACCTTTTATCCTTTGAGCGATGGCCCTTCCATGCGGAACCACCGGATCACTATGCTCTTGTTTCCAACCTGATCGACCTGTATGTCTCTCAGTCAAGCACCCTTATGCCATTGCACTCTACGCACGGTTACCAAGCGTGCTGAGGGAACCTTTAGAAGCCTCCGTTACTCTTTTGGAGGCGACCACCCCAGTCAAACTACCCACC
>MPDD01000019.1 GCA_001874265.1 Bacteroidetes bacterium MedPE-SWsnd-G1
AAATATATATCGTAAGTATTTTTAAATATTAGATTATTAAACAGAAACTTAATTCCTCAAGTTTGTGGTATTAAATTATTAACCTAAATATTTTATGATGGATTTAAATGTGAAAATTGAAGAAAGTAAACAAAAAACAAAAGAAGATTTAAAAGATTCTAATGATCTTTTTAATCAAAAACCAACTCCCGCCTTTATTGGGGCTTCCTGGATTGCTCTTTTGACTGGTATTACAAGTTATTGTATTGGACTGTGGAATGCAACTATGCAATTAAATGAAAAAGGATATTATTTTACGATTCTTTTGTTTGGTTTGTTCGCTGCAGTTTCAATTCAAAAAAGCGTAAGAGATAAACTAGAAGGTTTACCTGTATCTGATATGTATTATGGAATTAGTTGGTTTGCCGTTATATGCGCGATTTTATTACTGATCATAGGTCTTTGGAATGCAGAACTATTGTATAGCGAAAAAGGATTTTACGCTTTGTCATATCTGCTAAGTATTTATGCTTCCATAGCAGTTCAAAAAAACACAAGAGATAAAAATTTTATTGACAGCAAATAAATTAATTATGAGATGCAGCTTAGTTAAATTATAAGTTGCATCTTTAAAATCATAAACTAACCAAAGTATAACCAACATGTTAGAAAAAAACAATAAAAGACTAATTAACGCTTGGGCGTCATTTGATTGGTCCAACTCTGTCTATAATTTAATTGTTACAACCGCAATTTTTCCTATCTATTATTTAAGCAAGACAGAAGAAGCGTTTGGAGGAGAAATGGTAGAATTTTTTGGAATGACAATAAAAAATTCTGTTTTGTTCTCTTATGCAATATCGTTTTCATTCTTAGTTATTGTGTTTATTTCACCCATTCTTTCAGGTATTGCAGATTATAGTGGAAAGAAAAAAAGGTTTATGCAAATATTTACTTATTTAGGGTCTATATCTTGTATTGGACTCTATTTTTTTACTGGAGAAAATATAGAGTATGGAATTGCTTGTTCTGTTTTGGCAAGTATTGGCTATGCAGGATCATTGGTTTTTTATAATGGTTTTTTGCCTGAAGTAGCATCTAATGATATAATGGATAAAGTTAGTGCTAAAGGGTTTTCTCTTGGATATATAGGCAGTGTAATTTTACTGATATTCAATTTAGTGTTGTATCAAAAGTTTGAAGTATTTGGTTTTTCAAGTGGAGGAGAGGCTACCAGATTTGGATTTATTTTGGTCGGTGTATGGTGGTTAGGTTTTTCTCAAATTGCCTTTTACTATTTAAAGGATAAAAGCACCGGAAAACCAATGAGTCTAAAAATACTAGGAAATGGATTGAACGAGTTGCAGAAAGTATTTGCTTCGGTTCAGGCTAAACTAGTAATGAAGCGTTTTTTAACGTCTTTCTTTCTTTTTAGTATGGGTGTGCAAACTGTAATGTTATTAGCGCCTTTGTTTGCAGATAAGGTAATTGGGATGGCCGCAGATGAAATGATTTATATTGTTTTGATATTACAAGTTTTGGCTATAGGTGGAGCGTATTTTTTCGCATGGCTTTCAAAATTAAAGGGAAATGGGTTTGCAATTAGTGTTACACTTATTGTTTGGGTTTTAATTTGTTTTGGAGGTTATTTTTCTGATGGAAAAATGTCATTTTATACATTGTCTGCCGCCCTAGGATTTGTTATGGGTGGTATTCAATCCATATCGAGGTCTACGTATTCTAAGTTAATTCCTTCCGAAACAAAAGATACGGCTTCTTACTTTAGTTTTTATGATATTACCGAAAAACTAGCTATTGTAATAGGTTCTTTATGCTATGGTTATATAGATCAGGTAACTGGAAGTATGCGCTATAGCATGGTGTTTATGTCTGTTTTCTTTATTGGAGGATTTGTATTTCTTCAAATAGCAAACCTTAAGAAAAACATGAAATGATATATAATTTTTTAAGGGTTATTGTAAAAATTACGCTTTTCTTTTTTTATAAGAAAACTGAAGTTTTTGGAAAATCGAATATTCCAAACAAGGGACCTTTGATTATTGTTTCGAATCATCCTAGTACAATGACAGATCCTTTACTTGTAGCATCAATTGTCAAACAAAGAATTGGATTTATTGCAAACGCTGGAATTTTTAAAAATAAACTACTAGCAAAGATTTTAACCTATTTGCATATTATTCCAATTTACAGGAAAAAGGATGTTTCTAAAGGAGAAAAACCGGACAATGCAAGTACATTTATACGATGCCATCAATATTTAGAGGAAGATGGAACTTTCTTGATTTTTCCAGAGGGAAGCAGTTATTATGAATTAAAATTAAGAGACATTAAAACAGGCACTGCCAGAATTGCATTGAGTTATGAAGAATTAAATGAATTTAAGGGTAATTTAAAAATTGTTCCTATAACGCTAGATTATTCTGACGCCATTCAGTTTAGAAGTTCAGTGTCTATTACGGTAAATCCTCCAATCGATGTTTCCGATTTTAAGGATATATATTATGAAGATAATTTTAAAGGAGTAAAAACTTTAACTGAAAGAATACGAGTTGAAATGGCTAAGAATATCCCACATACTGAGGATAAAAATCACGAAGAATTCTTAATTAAACTCCATAAGTTTTATACTTCCTATTTTAATCCCATAAAACATGTTTCAAAAAATTCTGGTGAATCATTATGGATCAGAAATAGCATGTCGAAGATTCTTAATGAGGTTAAAATGGTTGACAAAGGGCAATATAACTGTACAAAGGATAGAATATTTACTTTTTTTGATAAACTTAAAGAAGAGAAATTGTCTACTGGATTTTTATCGGATGGTTTTCTAGAATTAAATAAAGGTTTAGTACTTCTTAGCTATGTACTCCAATTTAGTTTACTTTTTCCGTTTTATTTTTTAGGTCTAGTTACAAACTACATTCCCTATATGTTACCATACCGCATATTTAAATCTCTTAAAATTGATTTAGAATACAAAACTTCAGTTCAAATGATCACAGGGTTATTCACTTTTCCTTTATTTTATGTTTTAGAAATATGGCTATTAGGAAGTTTGTTTGAAATAAAGACATGGATGTATTTTGCATTACCTCTATTGTTTATTGTTTCCGGTTATATAGCAATGTATTTTTATTTAGAATTTAAACGTTTCCTTAAGGTGATTCACTATTACTTTTTTGTGAAAGGAGAAAAGAAAGTAGAACTCATTTTATTGAGAGATGAAATTATGACCGAAGTTGAAAAAGTAAGAGAAAATACTTTAGTAATTTCTTAGTTATTTATTATTAAAATAAACCCGATATACAACTTGTAGTTTAAAAAATACGCTTCCTAGTATATCTGGATTTAATTGGATTCTATCGTCTCCAAAACTGAAAGCTGACAATCTAAAATCTAGTTCATCACCCTGTTCGTAAACCTCATAATTGTTATTCGAATATCCCAATTTTGCACGTAAAAGAATACTGTTGTCATGTATGCCATATTCAAAATATGTAGAGAATTCTAAGGGGCTTTGTTCAATATAAACTGGAGTGTTTGTTTCTTGACTTATGTTATAACTTCTTCCTATTCCAAAATAGTCGAACCCAATTTTTGTTTTACCTACACTATAGTTTACATCCGCCTTAATTGGGAGGGAAGCATCTACTTCAAACTTGGTATTAGGGCTTTTGTAATACGCACCGAATATTGGTGTCGCAAATAACCCAAAAGCTTCTGTTGATGTATAAAATCCAAAACGATAACTTAAGTTCTCACTCTTTATGAATTTTGCTGTAGCATAACCACCAAAGTAAAAATCATCACTAGAAATACTCTTATAATCTGAGGCAATTTTTGGAAGTAAGACAAATGTTGTACTCCATTTTTCAGAATGTGTAGTCGCCAATCCTATTTTTAATAAGGTGTTGTATAAAGTTGTTGATTGGTTGTATTCCGGCGAAAGTAATAAACGACTGCTATTAAAATCAATTCCAGTAATTAAAGCATGTTTATCATTTAATACAATCGGTAAAGTTAAATTTGCTTCAAAACTGTTTACATCTGTTTGTTCATCATAGTTTTTAAATTTCACATTTGGTGCATAACTGTAACCAACTTTTAATATATCTGCATATTCTTGAGCAATTGAGAAAAAAGGAAGGAATACTGAAAGTATTAATAGTTTTCGCATAGTTGAAAGCATAAAAAACCCCTAACATAGTTTGTTAGGGGTTTTGATAATAAATTATTTATTTAACCAGTTGTGAGCATTTTCGAATGCTAGTATCCATGGAGAAACTTCATCATTTCGATCTTTGGCATAATGCCCCCAATTCCATGGGAAAATAGAACGTTCTAAGTGTGGCATCATTACCGTATGTCTACCGCAATCAGAAGTTAAAATAGCAGTGTTAAAATCAGAGCCATTAGGATTTGCAGGATAGCCTTCATACCCATATTTACCAACAATATTATACTGACTCTCTTCATATGGGAAAGAGAATTTTCCTTCGCCATGTGCAGCCCATACACCAAGTTTCGACCCCGCCAATGAATCTAGTAATACACTTTTGTTATCTTGAATTTCAATGGATGTAAAGTTACATTCGAATTTTCCAGATTCATTGTGTAGCATTTTTGGTTTTTCTTCATGATTTACATTGATTAAACCAAGTTCGATAAACAATTGGCAACCGTTACAAACACCTAATGATAAGGTGTCTTCTCTTGCAAAGAAGTTATCTAATGCTGTTCTAGCTTTTTCATTATATAAAAATGCACCAGCCCAACCTTTAGCTGAACCTAACACATCTGAATTAGAGAATCCTCCAACTGCAACAATTAACTGAATATCTTCTAAATTTTCACGACCAGAGATTAAATCTGTCATGTGAACATCTTTCACTTGGAATCCAGCCATTTCCATCATATAGGCCATTTCTCGTTCGGAATTAGAACCTTTTTCACGAATTACAGCCGCCTTTAGTTTTTTCTGCCCTTCTTTCAATTCTGGTAGTTTACCAGTAAAGTTTTTTGGAAAGACAAAATCTAATGCTTGTTCTTTGTAATTGTTAAAACGCTCTGTTGCCAATTTTTTGCCTGACTGTTTTTGGTCTAATAGGTGAGAGGTCTTGTACCAAATGTCTCTATGTTTTGCCACATCAAAGGAAAGGTTTCTATCTTCTATTTGAATATTTAGAGTACCATCTTCTGAAGAAGTTCCAATAACATGGAAATTCACGTTACTTTCTGAAAGTAATGCTTCTAATGCTTTGTTATCATTAGTCTGAATGATAATTCCGCTATTTTCGGCAAATAACAATTTTACAATGTCAGATTCGCCTATAGAGGATAAATCAATTGTTGCTCCTAAATTTACATCAGAAAAACACAATTCTAATAAAGTAGTTAGCATTCCACCAGCAGAAATATCATGACCAGCGACAATTAGTCCCGTTTTAATAGCATTTTGAATTGTATTAAATGCTGTTTTAAAATTAGCAGCATTTTGAATGTTAGGTGTTTCAGAACCAATTGTATTCTTTATCTGAGCAAAAGAACTACCTCCTAATTTATAAGTATCTTCTGATAAATTTATATAATAAATTCCTTTAGCATTTTTCTGTAAAACAGGCTCTACAACTTTTGAAATTTCATTACAATGTCCAGCGGCAGAAATAATTACCGTACCTGGAGAAATCACTTCTTCATTTGGGTATTTCTGTTTCATAGAAAGGGAATCCTTTCCTGTTGGTATGTTGATACCTAATTCAATAGCAAACTGAGATACTGCTTCTACTGCATTGTATAAACGTGCATCTTCACCTTCATTTTTACAAGGCCACATCCAGTTTGCAGATAATGAAACGGATTCTAAATTATCTTCAAGAGGTGCCCAAATAAGATTTGTTAAAGATTCTGCAATTGCATTTCTTGAACCTGCTTTTTCATCAATTAAAGCACTTATAGGTGCATGTCCAATTGAAGTGGCTACACCTTCTTTACCATTGTAGTCTAAGGCCATAACTCCAACATT
The DNA here is from genome assembly GCA_001874265.1 of Bacteroidetes bacterium MedPE-SWsnd-G1. GTDB lineage: Bacteria > Bacteroidota > Bacteroidia > Flavobacteriales > Flavobacteriaceae > Urechidicola. Next base: position 6,023 of record MPDD01000019.1, read on the forward strand.
GTTCAATGGCAGTTGTAAAGGCCCACAAGTTTGTTGTTTTGCAACGCGGCCTGTTACACATCTGTCAACTTTATTTGTTAACCAATCTTTACATGCCACCGCTTCTAATTGCAATACTTGAGCAATATAATCGTGTATTTTATCTTCAGAGTATTCTAAATCCGTAAACTTTCTATCTATGGTTTTGTCTGTCATGATGGTTTTAGGAGAACTCCCAAACATATCTTCCAAGGCCAAATCCATCGGCTTTTCACCCGTAGTTTTAGATTCGAATGTAAATCTATCATCACCTGTTACATCTCCTACAGTATACATTGGTGAACGCTCACGATCTGCAATTCTATTTAAGTAATCAATATCTTTTTCATTAATTACCAATCCCATTCTTTCTTGAGATTCATTTCCACAAAGTTCTTTAGCAGATAGAGTAGGATCTCCAACTGGTAACTTATCCAAGTCTATTTTTCCTCCAGTTTCTTCTACCAATTCTGAAAGACAATTTAAATGACCTCCAGCCCCGTGGTCGTGAATAGAAACAATTGGATTTTCATCTAATTCAACCATCGCTCTAATAGCATTGGCAGCACGTTTTTGCATTTCTGGATTAGAACGTTGTACCGCGTTTAATTCAATACCCGAACTAAATTCTCCAGTATCAGCGGAAGATACTGCAGCACCACCCATTCCAATTCTATAATTGTCTCCACCAAGAATTACAATTTTATCTCCTTCCTTAGGTTCCTTCTTTATACTTTGTTCTGCTTTACCGAATCCAATTCCTCCAGCTTGCATAATTACTTTATCAAAACCTAGTTTACGTGCGTGTTCTTCGTGCTCAAAAGTTAATACAGAACCAGAAATTAAAGGCTGTCCAAATTTGTTACCGAAATCAGATGCTCCATTAGACGCTTTTATTAAAATATCCATTGGTGTTTGGTATAACCAATCGCGCTCTTCCATTGCTTGTTCCCAAGGTCTATTCTTTTTTAATCTAGAATACGAGGTCATATACACAGCAGTCCCTGCCAATGGCAATGATCCAATTCCTCCTGCAAGTCTATCTCTAATTTCTCCTCCAGATCCTGTTGCAGCACCATTAAATGGCTCTACAGTAGTTGGAAAGTTATGTGTTTCTGCTTTCAAAGATATTACAGAATCAATTTCTTTTTTTACGTAGTAATCTGGTTTGTCACCAGTTTTAGGGGCGTATTGCTCAACTTTTGGTCCCTTTACAAAAGCAACATTATCTTTATAGGCAGATACAATTCCGTTTGGAAATTGCTTTGAAGTTTCTTTAATCATTTTGAACAAAGAAGTTGGTTTTTCTTCTCCATCAATAATAAAAGTTCCATTAAATATTTTATGACGACAGTGTTCTCAATTTACCTGAGAAAACCCAAACACTTCAGAATCTGTGAGTTTTCTTTCTAGTTTTATAGAAAGTTTATTCAAATACTCAATTTCTTCATCATTTAATGCCAAACCTTCTTGCTGATTGTAAGCCGCGATATCATCTATTTCTAAAACAGGTTCTGGTTGAACATTTATGGTATAAATATCCTGATTAAGTCCATTGTATTTTTCAGAAATCATTGGATCAAAATCGGTGCTCGATTCAGAAACTGCATAGAATTCTTCAATTCTGATAATGCCTTCAATTGCCATATTTTGAGTAATCTCTACAGCATTGGTACTCCAAGGAGTAATCATAGCAGCACGTGGACCAACAAAAAAGACGTCAATAGACGTCTGTTGTATTTGAGGTTGATTTCCAAATAACCAGTTTAATTTTTTCGTGTTTTCAGCCGAAAGTTCATTTGCAACTTGCACTGCAAATACTTTCTTAGATGGGTTTCCGAAGAAAAGAATCATTGATTGTGTGTTTGTATTGTTTAACAAAGTGCAAAAATACCTATTCTGCACCCATTTTTATAAATTTTGTTAATAATATTGAATAAAAAAAGCGACCAAATTATTGACCGCTTCTATTCTTATATTTGTTCTAATTTTCTCGCTCAAGCAAAGCCATATAAAATCCATCGAAACCAGATTTTGAAGGCAATATTTTTCGATCTTCTACAAATTTAAATTCTGGATGAGATTTTAAAAATGATGTTACTTGATCTTGATTTTCAGAAGGTAAAATAGAGCAAGTTGCATATACTAGTTTTCCACCTTTCTTCACCATCCTAGAATAACTTGACAAAATTTCCGCTTGAGTAGCCCTAATTGTATCTAAAAATTCAGGTTGTAATTTCCATTTAGAATCTGGGTTACGTTTTAAAACCCCAATTCCACTACAAGGTGCATCTATTAAAACTGCATCTGCCGAATCTTTCAATTTTTTAATAACCTTGGTGTTTTCTATAACACGCATATCAACATTATGAACTCCAGCTCTTTTTGCTCTTTTCTTTAATTGCGCCAATTTACCGGCATAAATATCCATTGCAATTATTTGCCCTTTATTTTGCATAATAGAGGCTAGGTGTAATGTTTTACCTCCAGCACCAGCACAAGTGTCCACAACACGCATTCCTGGTTGTACGTGTAAAAATGGAGCAACCAATTGAGAGGAAGCATCTTGCACTTCAAAATAACCGCGTTTAAAGGCATCTGTAAGAAACACATTTTTACGTTCGATTAACCTCAATGCAGTAGGATTATCTCTAACTTTTTCAGTTTCAATTTCTTCTTTACGTAAGAATTTTTGAAGTGTGGCAATGTCAATTTTTAAAGTATTAACCCTTAAAATAACTTCCGCTTTTAGGTTCAATGCCGTTAATTCTCTAGACCACACTGCTTCGCCTAATTCTTTCACACCAACTTCATCCATCCAATCAGGAATCGATTCCTTAATGGCGCGCGTAGATTGTGCTTCATCAAATTTTCCTTTGATTCGTCTTACTGGCGTGCCTTCGAAATATTTCCAATCTGGTAATTCAATTCCTTTTAATACAGCCCAAACAGCAAATAATTTCCATAAATTATCTCTTGTAAAGTGGTCCTTGGTTCCAGCAATTTCATTATACAAACGTTTCCAACGAACAATGTCATAAATCGTTTCTGCTACGAACTTACGATCTCTCGCTCCCCATCGCTTATCTCTTTTTAAGGCTTTTTCAACTACTTTGCCTGCATATTCTTCATCATTAAAGATAGCGTTAAGTGAATCTATAACCGTAAAACACAAGTTTCTATGTAATCTCATTTGCCTTAAAATTTTGGTTTGCAAATGTACGAATGAATACTGACTATTTCTTATTTTAGCACTGCTAAATTCATTTAATGCCTCCGTACAACTCTAACACATCTATTTCTTATTTAAAAGGCGTTGGACCTTCTAGAGTCGATTTGCTAAAGAAAGAATTAGGAATTAGAACTTTTGGAGATTTAATTAACTTTTTTCCGAATAGATATATTGATAGAACGCAATTCTATAAGATTAATGAATTGCAGCCCAACACCTCAGAAATTCAAGTAGTTGGAAAAATCATCAATATCAAAACAGTAAATCAGAAAAGAGGAAGTAGGTTAGTAGCGACATTTGTTGACGGTACTGGAACAATGGAATTGGTATGGTTTAGAGGGGTAAAATGGATAAAAGAAAATTTAAAGGTAAATGTGCCTTATGTTGTATTTGGAAAGGCAACTTCTTTTAATAGAGCATTTAATATAGCGCATCCAGAAATGGAGTTGGTAAGCGAGTATAGACGGAATTTAAGATCTGTAATGCAACCTGTTTATCCTTCAACTGAACTTTTAACAAATAAAGGGGTAACAAATCGTGTGATCCAAAAAATAATGCAAAGTTTGTTTGAAGAATTTAATGGAAAATTCCAAGAAACACTTTCGAGTTCCATTTTAAAAGATGAAGGATTTATATCTAAAAGTGAGGCCTATTTTAATATACATTTTCCAAAGAGTCAAGATTTATTGACAAAGGCGGAGCAGCGCTTAAAGTTTGAAGAGTTGTTTTATATTCAATTACAATTGATTCGGAAGAAGATGATTCATAAGTCAAAAATAAAAGGGTATCCATTTGAAACTATTGGAAAGTACTTTAATACATTTTATAGCGATTACTTACCATTCGATTTAACAAACGCACAAAAGAGAGTTTTAAAAGAAATTAGGGCGGATGTAGCATCAAATGCGCAAATGAATCGCTTATTGCAAGGTGATGTAGGTTCTGGAAAAACAATTGTAGCCTTGTTAACCATGTTAATAGGCTTAGACAATGGTTATCAAGCAGCCATAATGGCTCCAACTGAAATATTAGCAGCGCAACATTACAATGCCATAAATTCCTTACTAGAAGAAATGGACGTGCATGTTGAATTGTTGACAGGTTCTGTAAAGGCAAAAAAACGCAGAGAGATTCATGCCGCATTAGAATCTGGAGAGTTGAAAATTTTGATTGGCACACATGCATTGATAGAGGATAAGGTAAAATTTCAAAATTTAGGTATTGCAATAATTGATGAACAACATCGATTTGGTGTTGAGCAGCGTTCCAAATTATGGCAGAAAAACGAGTTGCCTCCACATGTATTGGTAATGACTGCGACACCTATACCTAGAACTTTGGCTATGAGTGTGTACGGCGATTTAGATATTTCTGTAATTGATGAGTTACCGCCAGGAAGAAAAGAAATTGCTACAGCACATCGATTTGATTCCAATCGTCTTTCAGTATTTAAATTTATGAAAGATGAAATTGCTAAAGGACGTCAGGTTTATGTGGTGTATCCTCTAATTCAGGAATCTGAAAAAATGGATTATAAAGACTTAATGGATGGGTATGAAAGTATTGCAAGAGAGTTTCCATTACCCAAATTTCAAATTTCTATTGTACATGGTAAAATGAAACCTGAAGACAAGGAATATGAAATGCAACGTTTTATAAAGGGAGAAACACAGATTATGGTGGCTACGACGGTAATAGAAGTTGGCGTAAATGTACCCAATGCAAGTGTTATGATTATAGAAAGTGCTGAGCGTTTTGGACTTTCGCAATTGCATCAATTGCGAGGCCGAGTAGGACGCGGTGCGGAACAGAGTTATTGTATTTTAATGACAAGCCATAAATTGTCTTCAGAAGCAAAAACTCGTTTAGAAACCATGGTGAAAACTACAGATGGATTTGAAGTTGCCGACGTTGATTTAAAATTGCGTGGGCCTGGAAATATAATGGGCAAGCAACAAAGCGGTGTGCTAAATCTTAAAATTGCTGATATTACTAAAGATTCCTTGTTATTGTCAAAAGCCAGAGCCACAGCATTTAATGTATTGCAGTTAGATCCAAGTTTGGAATTAGCCGATAACCTGCCTATTAGAAAAACCTATGTTGGCATTCAAAAAAATACGGCTGTTTGGAGTAACATTAGTTAATGTTCTTATTTTGGAGTATTTTTTTCTAATTACAATTTAACTTTTGCTTTGCGCTATTTAAAAAGAAAAAAGTGTTTTCGGTATCCAGGCCACTATCAAATCCTGTTCTGTCATATTGATTCATAATAGTGTTAAAACGACCAAATAAAGTATCGTTTATAGATTCTAAATGTAAAGCCCTCTGTTTTTCTGGTAAATCATTTACAAGTGATCCAAGTTCTATATTGAATTCTTTGTATTGGGGTCTAAGTTCCTTTACGTTATTCAAAAAATCTTCATAGGTCTTAATATCTTTGCATTCTAGAGTTGCATCTCCAGTAGAAAAATCTAAGAGCAATTCATTGATCCCGTCAATATTTTCTCTTAATTCAAAATGGCCGTTAAAAAACTCTTCATATTTATAATATAAACCAATGGCGAGTCTCATTTCTTCCTCATTCTGAAATGTTTTTCCCGCCCCAGTATTTGAGCATATTTCAACTGAAAGTGTAAGACCCTTTTTGTAGGGTTCTATAGCAGCAGAAGTTTCCTTTTCAAAAAGATCGGTATAATAATCATAATTGAGATTGTTAATTTCTCCGTATGCTGATTTGTTGTTTTTATAATGATTTAGTTTTTCAGTTATTAAGGCTTCTCCTGCTTTTAATTTTGATTCTGCAATAGCGATGTCTGAAACTTTAAAGAAATAACCAAACGCTTCATCTAGTGCTTTCTGAATCGAATTAAAATCTTTTTCCATATCTGCTAATAGTTTATCTTCTTGAGAATAAACGCTTGTAAAAATTAATAGAGAGATGATTAATATGGTGATTTTTCTTAAATGCATTGTAAAAAATGTTTAATTAGGATTTTTTTATAAGGCACGAATATAAGTGAATTATTGAAAAAATAAATTTTTACAAAAAGGAAAGTAAAAAACCGAGTGCGGCTCCACCTATAATAATGTAAAAAGAACTCACTTTTTTCAATCGAAAAGCAACAAGTATACTTACAACCATAATTAATAAGGATTGCCATTCAAACGCGAGTTCATATCCCAATTTTAGAGAAATGGCAATCATAATACCCACGGCACCAGCATTTACAGCATCTAAGAATTTTGAAAGTAGTTTAGACTTTCTAAGAATTGGAATTAATTTAACCAATAAACCTACCAAGAAAAATGAAGGTAAAAACATGCCTAATGAAGCCCACAGTGCTCCTGAAATACCATTTAATTGATACCCAATAAATGTTGCTGTTGTTAAAACAGGTCCAGGGGTAAACTGTCCAAAAGCAATGGCATCAAGCAACTGTTCTTTTGTAAGCCAGCCTAATTTTTCAACTAATTCGGCATCAACATATGCAATTAATACATATCCACTACCGAATAATAGAATTGCTATTTTTAAAAAAGATGTGAAAATTGCGGTATTGCTTATATTAATTCCAACAGGTTTTACAAGTAAAAGTATCGGGGCAATAAAAGTTTTAAGAGAATTTTTCTGACCAAAATTAAGCCATATCATTCCAATAATTCCACTTCCAACAATTAATAAAAACTCATCGATTCCAAATAAAGAAAGTACTGTAACCAATATTCCAATGGCTATTAATTGCCAGTTTTTAAAGGCTTTCTTTCCTAGTTTTTGAGTTGCAGTAAAAATGATTCCGATAACTGCAGGTTTTATACCATAAAAAATTGGAGCAATTCCCGGAACTTCACCATATTTACCATAAAACATGGCCAGAATTAAAGTGAAAACTACCGCAGGAAAAATAAATGAAAGGCCAGCCACCCATAAGCCAAGCCAACCCGCTCTTACATGACCGCAATGCATGGTCATTTGTGTGGAGTTTGGACCGGGTACCAAATTTGTAGCACCAACCATATCTAAAAAGTGTTCACGTGTCATCCATTTACGTTTGGTAACCACTTCACTTTCCATCATGGAGATATGCGCAGCAGGTCCGCCAAATGCCACCGTTCCTAGTTTTAGAAAAAGGAAGAAAACTTCTTTTATGTGTGTACTTTTTTTCAATGGTAATATATTATTGTTTCGTTAATTGGTCTAGAATCTTTTTTGAGATTTTTGCCAATGCATCCGTTCCTCTATCAAAATCTTCCAAGTTTTTAGATAGAATTACCAAAACATATGAATTTCCATTGGGTAAATATATAATTCCAGCATCATGGTGAACCCCAGTTATTGAGCCAGTTTTATGTGCAACAGTCACATTTTTAGGGTAATATTTTGGAATTAAATCATTGTATTTTTGATCTTTTAAAATGGATAGCATATTGTTACATTCACTTTCAGATCCTGCAGCGTTCGAAGCAATTCCTTTGAATATTTGAACTAAATCATTAGCGGTAGTTGAATTGCTTAACCCTTTGTCATAAGCTTTCTGATCTTCAACGCCACGTAAAACTTCAATCTTATCTGCACCTAGGCTTCTCATTGTCTCTGTAACTTTTTTAGCATCTACCATATCAATCAAAATATTTGTTGCCAAATTGCTACTTACTGTTATCATATCATAAACTAACTTTTCTATGGTAACTTTTTTATCTACCATTTTGTATAATTCATCTCCACCGTCATCTGTAATATCCATTTGGTAAGCACTACCATCTACTATACTTTTAAATTCATTCTTTACTAAAATTGAATCTTTGATACTGAACTTACCTTCTCTCGCTTGTTTGAAAACCTCAATCATTACCGGTACTTTCATAGTACTTGCGGCATGAAACTCGGCTTTGCTATTTATGTTAAGTAATGTTTTGTTTTGATTTAAATCAAAGAGAACCAGGGCCGTATTTCCTTTAATATTTTTTAAATCGTTTTGAATTTGATTTTTGAAATCTTGATCCTTATCAACATTACAACTTATAAAAAGTAGCAATGAGAATAATAGAATTATGTGTTTTTTATACATTAATGCTTAAATTTTTCGGCACTAAAATACAGATTAAAATCAACCTTTTAATTTGATGTTGAAAAGTACTGTTATTTCAATTATTACAATTTTTAAAATGGCTTAATTTAGAGTATCTTTGCATCTTGAAAAAATGTACTACTAGATGAAAATATCATATAATTGGTTAAAGCAGTTTATTAAAGTTGATTGGAACGCTGAGAAAACTGGTGAATTATTAACCGATTTAGGACTTGAGGTTGAGGGAATTGAAACCGTAGAATCTGTAAAAGGAAGTTTGAAAGGAATTGTTGTAGGTGAAGTACTTACCTGTGAGCAACACCCAAATGCAGATAGATTAAAAGTTACTGTTGTCGATATTGGCGGAGAAGAAGCGTTAAAAATTGTTTGTGGAGCACCGAATGTTGCTGCTGGACAAAAAGTTCCCGTAGCCACCATCGGTACGCTTTTGTATGATGACAAAGGAGAATCTTTCAAAATTAAAAAAGGAAAGATTAGAGGGGAAGAGAGTCATGGTATGATTTGCGCAGAGGATGAGTTAGGGCTTGGAGAAAGCCATGATGGTATTATGGTTTTAGATGAAGGCTTAAAAGTTGGTACACCTTGTGCTGAAGTGTTCGAAATTGAAAGTGATGAAGTTTTTGAAATTGGCTTAACTCCAAATAGAGCAGATGCCATGAGTCATTATGGTGTTGCACGTGACTTGCGTGCGGGCTTGATTCAGAATGATATTGTTTTGGAGTTGATTTCACCATCAGTTATGGATTTTCATGTTGATGAAAGAAAGTTACGTATTGACGTAGAAGTTGAAGATAAAGAATTAGCACCTAGATATTGCGGAATTACGATTACAGATGTAAAGGTTGGAGAATCTCCCAAATGGCTACAGAATAAATTAAAAGCAATTGGACTGAGTCCAATTAATAATATTGTAGATGCTACAAATTACGTTTTACATGAATTAGGGCAACCATTACATGCTTTTGACGCATCAAAAGTTAAAGGGAATAAAATTTTAGTTAAAACATTAGAGGCAGGAACAAAGTTTACGACGCTAGATGGTGTTGAGAGATCTTTGCATCAAGATGATATCATGATTTGTGATGCAGATTCTAACCCATTATGTATCGCAGGTGTTTTTGGAGGAATGGATTCTGGGGTTACAGAAAGCACGACGAGTATCTTTTTAGAAAGTGCCTACTTTAACGCGGTTTCTGTTAGAAAAACGGCTAAGCGTCATGCATTAAATACTGATGCATCGTTTAGGTTTGAAAGAGGAATTGATCCAAACTTTGTTATGTATGCTATGAAGCGTGCAGCGTTATTAATTGTAGAAATTGCTGGAGGAAAGAAAGCGTCTGATCCTTCAGATTTTTATCCAGAAAAAATTGAAGACTTTGAGGTTTTCATTTCTTATGAAAGAATGAATCGTTTAATTGGTGATGAAATTCCAAAAGAACGCATCAAAAATATTTTAGCTTCATTAGATATAAAATTAAATAGTGAAACAGATGGTGGTCTTGGATTAACTATACCTTCATATAGAGTTGATGTACAACGAGAAGCAGATGTTATCGAGGAAATTTTAAGAGTTTATGGATATAATAATATTCAATTTTCTCATAAGCTAAACACGTCTATTTCTGCAGATGATTTTGACGGTGTTAAGATTGAAAACATTGCAGGAAATCTACTTACCAGTATTGGTTTTAATGAAACGATGGCCAATTCTTTAACAAAGGCTTCGTATTTAGAGCAAACAGAAAACCTTAATAGTGAGCAAAATGTGGCCATGTTAAACCCATTAAGTAGCGATTTAGGTGTGTTGAGACAATCGATGCTATTTAGTGGCTTAGAGTCCGTTATTTATAATATTAACAGAAAGAATAGCTCTTTAAAGTTTTTCGAATTTGGAAAAACGTACCACAAATATGAAAGTGGTTATAGCGAGCAAAAGCATTTGACGTTATTTGTAACAGGAAATAGATCTAAAGATAGTTGGGCTGTAGATGCTCGAAAATCCGATTACTTTTATTTTAAAGGAGTAGTTGAAACCTTATTGAACCGTTTAGGAATTCAGAAAATGAAAACAAGTCCAACAAAAAGTGATTTGTTTTCTGAAGGCATCAATTTAGGATTTGGAAAAATTAAATTGGTTGACTTTGGGGTTGTGACGCCTTCAATTTTAAAATCCTTTGGAATAAAGCAAGAGGTTTTATTTGCTGATTTTAATTGGGAGAATATTCTAAAAGTAGCCAACAGAAAAGGTTTTAAGGTCACAGATTTACCAAAATTCCCTTCAGTTAAAAGGGATTTAGCTTTGTTAATTGATAAGGGTGTTAAGTTCTCAGAAATATATAATGCGGCATTCCAATCTGAAAGAAAGCTTTTGAAAGAAGTTGATTTATTCGATGTTTATGAAGGAGATAAATTGCCAGAAGGTAAAAAGTCTTATGCGGTAAGTTTTGTATTGCAAGACGAACAAAAGACCTTAAACGAAAAGCAAATAGAAAAGGTAATGCAAAAAATGCAGCAGTCTTTAGAAAAGAATCTAAATGCTGTTTTAAGATAAATAAATTCCTGCCTATTGGCGGGAATTTTTATAAATAGAATATTGTAATTGAATATGTATAAATTATTAATTAGACCCATTTTATTTTTATTTGACCCTGAAAAGGTGCACCATTTCACATTTTCTTTTTTGAAATCTAGTTTTAAGATTCCATTTGTAAAAGGAATTGTAAAAAGTATGTATACAGTGAATCATGTCAGTTTAGAACGTGAATTGTTTGGACTTAAATTTAAGAATCCTGTGGGGTTAGGTGCAGGCTTCGATAAGAATGCTGTGCTCATTAATGAGTTAGAGAATTTTGGATTTGGTTTTATAGAAATTGGAACAGTTACACCACGTGCACAAGAGGGCAATCCTAAAAAGCGTTTGTTTAGATTAAAGGCAGACAAAGGAATAATTAACCGAATGGGTTTTAATAATGCAGGAGTTGAGGAGATTTCAAAGAGATTAAAGGAGTTAAAAGCTAATATTATAATTGGAGGAAATATTGGTAAAATGACCTCTAGTTCTTCCGATCAATACACGGATGATTACTTGGAATGTTTTAATGAACTACATCCAAATGTTGATTATTTTGTTTTAAACGTAAGTTGTCCAAATGTTGGGTCTATGGCAAAATTGCAAGACAAAGATTATTTGGTAGAATTGATTACTGCCGTTCAAAATGCCAACTCTAAATTTGAATTGCAAAGACCAATATTATTAAAAATTGCTCCAGATTTGAATGATGTGCAATTACAAGAAATTATTGATTTGGTTGCTGAAACTATGATTGATGGCGTAATAGCCTCAAATACTTCAACCAATAGAGATGGTTTAGAAGTAAGTAATGAACGTTTGGAGGAAATTGGAAATGGAGGACTTTCTGGCCAACCAGTAAAAGATAGAAGTACCAAAACGATTAAATTCTTAGCAGATAACTCTAACAAAGCATTCCCTATTATTGGAATTGGAGGAATTCATTCTGCCGAAGATGCTGTAGAGAAAATAGAAGCAGGAGCAGATTTGGTGCAGGTGTACACAGGTTTTATATACGAAGGGCCAAGTTTAGTTAAGAAAATAAATAAAGCGTTAATCAAATAGCAATTAATTGCTATTCTCCAAAACCCTAGTGTAAAACCGAACTACATCTTTAAAATCCTCTACAGAAATACGCTCGTTTATTCCGTGAATGGCCTTAATGTTATCTTGATTTATATGTACTGGAATAAAGCGGTAAATGTTATCTGAAACATTTTTATAATGTTTTGAATCAGTGGCAGCAACAACTAGTGTTGGCGCAACTAGTACATCGCCATAAACTTCTTTTATTGACTTGTGTAGCATGTCGAAAGAATCCGTTTCAGGATTTGAAACACCAGAAGGATCTGAATTAAAACCACCTTCAGAAATAGTAATTCTGTCGTCATTAATTAAAGTTTCAATTCGTTCTTTTACAGACACCACTGTTTCACCCGGTAAAATTCTAAAATTCAACATAGCAGAAGCAGACTGTGGGATGACATTATCTTTAACACCCGCATTAAAAATTGTAGGTGAGGTAGTGGTTCTTACCATCGCATTACCAGAAGCAGATTTTTCATAAATACCTGTAATAATTCCTTCGAATAATCCTGCATTGGCAAACACCAAATTATTTGGAAAGCCCATTTCTGGTCCTAAATACTCGATAAATCCATCTAAGGGCTGTGAGAGTTTTGCAGGAAAAGGATTTGCCTTTAGTTTAGCAATAGCATTCGACAATACATCAATGGCTGTTTCATTAGACGGCATAGAAGAATGTCCTCCTTCAATTTTTGTTGATAATTGAATGGATACAGAGCCTTTTTCTGCTATTCCAATTAAAGCCACGTCTTTGTCAATACCAGGAATTAACCCTTGTGTAATTACACTTCCTTCGTCTAAAATAAATTCCGCTTCAATATCGTTGTCTTCTAAATATTTTGCCATTACAGCGGCTCCATTATTACCACCAATTTCTTCATCATGACCGAATGCATAATAAATGCTTCGTTCTGGTTGAAAACCTGATTTTAGCAGGGCCTCGGTAGCTTCCAAAATTCCGATAACATTTACCTTATCGTCCATAGTGCCTCGGCCCCAAATAACATCATCTTTTATAATTCCTTTAAATGGTGCCTCTTTCCATTCTTTTCTATTTTTTTCAATTACAGGAACAACATCTATATGTCCCATTAAAACAATTGGTTTTAAAGAAGTGTTACTTCCTTTCCATAAATATAAATGACTATAAGAATTGAATAATTTTTTATCTAACAAAGAATCTGTTAGTGGATAGGTTTCTTTTAAAAAGGTATTGAATTTATCGAATTCCGAAAAATCAATTGCTTCTGTATTTTCGGTTGAGATCGTTTTAATTTGAATTGCCTGGGCGAGATGTTTAATAACATCTTCATCAATTTTGATTTTATCAATAGGAACAACAACTATTTGCTTTGAGTTTGTAGTGAAAAGATTAAAAAATAAATAACAAATAAATAGAAGAATGACTGTCGCTAGTACTATTAGAACCTTTTTCATTTTTTAAGAAGCATTTTTGATATAATTATTGGGGTACATGTTCCTTCCGTAATTTTCTTCTCTGTTAAAACATAAACATTCTCCTTGTTTTTCAAAGCTTCAAATTCAAAATTAATTTCCATGTTATTTAATTGTTTTTTAGACAATCTATAGACTTCGTTTCCTGGGTCTTCAACGTTGGGTTGCATAGAAATCATAAAATCTTCATTCAAATCTCCATCTAATAAAGTTATTTTAACTTCCATTTCTAAATCTACATAAGTACATGGCCCGCCAACTTTATTTTCTTTTTTACATGAAACAATACAAAGCAATACAAGAGCGGATATAAGGAAAAACTGTTTTTTCATAAGTAAAAATTAAAAAGTATAAATATAAGAATTGTTATTTCATTAGTAAGTAATAGCTGTATTACTTTCGTATATTTGAACGTATGGAAAAGGTAAAAATTATAGAATGTCCTAGAGATGCCATGCAAGGCATTAAATCTCATTTTATTTCTACTGAATTAAAGTCGCAATATATTAATATGCTGTTGAATGTTGGCTTTGACACCATAGATTTTGGCAGTTTTGTGTCTCCTAAGGCAATTCCGCAAATGAGAGATACTGCCGATGTGTTAAGCCGTTTAGATCTATCCAAAACTTCAAGTAAACTTTTGGCAATTGTTGCAAATGTGCGAGGGGCAAATGACGCTTGTGCTTTTGAAGAAATTGATTATTTGGGGTATCCATTTTCTATATCAGAAATTTTTCAAATGCGGAATACTGGTAAAACGATTTCAGAATCCTTAATTATATTAGATGAGTTGTTAAACTTGGCAAGCAAAACTAAAAAAGAGGTAGTTGCTTATCTTTCTATGGGTTTCGGAAATCCATATGGAGACCCTTGGAATGTCGATATTGTATCTGAATGGACAGAGAAGTTGTCCGAAATGGGAGTTAAAACGCTTTCGTTGTCTGATACCATTGGAGTTGCTGATGGTGAAACAATTGAATATCTTTTTACTAATTTAATTCCAAAGTATCCGAAAATAGAATTTGGAGCTCATTTACATACAACTCCAGATTCTTGGCATGAAAAGGTAGATGCGGCTTACAAAGGCGGCTGTTTGCGGTTTGATGGAGCAATTAAAGGGTATGGTGGTTGTCCCATGGCAAAAGATGATTTAACCGGTAATATGCCTACTGAGAAATTGGTGTCCTATTTTACACAGCAAAGAGCAAACACCAATTTGAACCCATTAGCATTTGAAAGTGCATATAATAAGGCCATGCGTGTATTTGGTTAGCATAAAATTTCATGAAAAAAAAAGATAGAAATAAAGGCGTTTTGTTCCCTCCATTGGTTGGATATTCTTTTCCTTCTTTAATCAGAGTATTAAGGGTTCATCATATTTCACCACAATATTATTTAAAGGTTTTATTTATTTTACTCATAAACTTAATAAATCTCCCTTTTAGATTGTACGAACAAGTTTTTATCAATCCAAGGTTTAGAGGCAATCCTATTAAAAACGCTCCAATTTTTATAATAGGGCATTGGAGGAGTGGAACAACCCATTTGCATAATTTATTAAGTCAAGATGCTCAAATGGGATATGTAACTACCTACCAAAGTGTATTTCCGGATACTTTGTTTAATAAGTTAGGTCGCTTACTTTTTAGAGGTTTTATGAAGCTTCTTATTCCTAAAAAACGTGAAGGCGACAATGTTGTTTTAAATCCTAAGCTGCCGCAAGAGGAAGAGTTTACCATAGGACATCGTGTTCCATTGAGTTTTTATCTTTTTTGGTTTTTCCCGAAGAAAAGTGCAATCATTTTTAAAAGGTGTATAAAATTAAACGGAATACATAAAGAGAATAAAAACAAATGGATAGAAGAGTACAAATTAATAATTAGCAAAGCGCTAAAAAACACGAACGGAGATATTTTTTTATCAAAAAACCCACCTAATACTGCAAGGATTGATGTGCTATTGGAAATGTTTCCAAATGCTAAATTTATTCATATTCATAGAAATCCGTTTGATGTATATTTATCTACACAGAATTTTTTTAGAAAAATGATGCCCCATTTACAATTAGAAAACATCAATAAAGAGGAGATAAATGAATTGGTAATAGAAGGTTATAACAGACTAATGCAGGATTATATCAAAAATAAAGACTTGATTCCGAAGGATAATTTATACGAATTGTCTTTTGATGATTTAGAATCCTCTTCCATGAACTGCTTGAAAGAAATTTACACGAAATTGCAAATAAATGGGTTTGATGAAGCTTCTATTAGATTTGGGAAGTATATAGATGCAATGAAAAGTTATAAAAAAAATAAATTGTCCATAGATCAGAAGGAATTGGATCTTGTTTCAGAACAATGGGCGTTTATGACAAGTGCATATAATTATTCCGTCCCTGCTCATATTGAAATTTTGAATAATGCTTAGTTTTCGGAAATGTTTATTGTTTGTATTTATTGCGATTAATTCCTTTGGATATTCTCAAGAAAATTGGGAATTAATACAGGATAAGGATGAAATATTTATTTATACAAGAAATGAAGAGAACAATTCTTTTAAGGCTTTTAAAGCGCAGTTAGAAATGAATACTTCTATGCATCGGTTTGTATATGAAATTCAGAATTTAGAAGGTTTTAAAGATTGGGGGTACAAAATAAAGGAAGTTAATTTGCTAGAACGCCAAGGCGATACCGTTCAGATATATTATGCAGAATCAAAAGCCCCATTTCCGTTTAAAAATAGAGATGGGATATACAAAAATACCTTTAGATGGAATTCTGAATTAGAAACATTATCAATTCCAATATCCGTTCTACATGAATACCTCCCAGAAAAGGAAAATAATGTGAGAGTTAAAGGAATAGGTTATTGGGAGGTTACGAAATTAGAAGAAAACAAATTACAAGTTATTTTTCAAATGAGCATTGATCCTGGTGGAGGAATTCCGGCTTGGCTATCAAATATTTTCATAACAGATTCGCCGTATAGTACGTTGATTAATTTAAAGAAGTTAGTTGAAGAACCAATTGAAAAGAACCTGCACTTCAATTTCTTAAATTGAACCTGACTTGGTTGAGTCTTTAATTTTTCAGTTTTTCAACCAAAAATTCATCATCCTTTAATCCTGTATCAAACTTAAGATTTTTTAAAGTTATTGCAGTACTGTGTTGTTTCTTATGATCTGTCATCAATACGTTTTCAGCATACCAATACTTACCAAATTTTTTATAATTGTACGTTGCCGTCTTAAAATGATCATCATTTTTATTGAAATATTTCATTTCTAGAGGGAACTTATTCGTCTTGTCGAGTGTCACTATAATTTTAGTGTATTTTGATTTATCCGTTTTTGGCCTCAAGGAAATAAGGTAGGTATTTGCATTTTCACTATCCAAAAGTTGTGGGTTGTAACGATCGCCAAAAGGAGTTCCGCTCATGTCTTCATGAGAAAAATCAGTACCAGTAAAGGCTTGACTTTTACTAAGTAAGGTGATTTTAATAGGTTTTCCAAAAGCGGGCATATACATCCAAATAATATCATTTGGTAGGGTAAGGGTAGCAATACCTGCTTGTTTTTCTGGTTTGGTATAGCGAAATAATTTTTTATAACGCCCTAATTGTTTCATTGAGGCTTCTCTAATTTTTTGCTTTCCAGATTTATCTGTTGTAACAATTTCAACAGTTGCTGTTCTATCTGTACCCGCTCCAATAATAGCATCCATTTCTTTTAATAACTGCACTCCATTTTGAGCCATACCTTCAAAAGTGCAAAATAGAATTAATAAAACCAATAGAGTTGAAATGTTGTTAAAACGCATAGATTATTTTTTATGTAAAACGACTAAAATTGCTGGTAATAAAGTTAAGGCTCCTAAACTAGAACTTACCATACTGGTTGCAATTAATATACCGAAGTATTGCAGCGGAACCATGTCAGAAAAAATTAGCACTAAGAAACCTGAAGATACGGATATAACATTGATAATAATAGCATTACCACTTATAAGAATAGATTTTTCTATAGCCATTCTTGAATTGCTATTCGCTTTTATTTCGTGGTTAAAATGCGAAATGATATGAATTGAATAATCAATACCAATTCCTAAAGCAACACTAGCCACCAAAACCGTAGCAATATTTAATGAGATGCCAAATAAGCCCATTGTTCCGAAAAGCAATACTATAGCGGCTACAATTGGAATACTGGCTAGTAAACCGCTTTTAATAGACTTTAGCATAAGGCCCACTATTAAAATTACAAATACAATTGCAATACTGATACTTCCTAATTGACTATTAATTAAACTTCGGTCCATAGTAGTATCAACAAAAGGCATACCTGTTATATCTATTTTTACGCCTTCGGTAGTATTAGCATCTATATATGCATTCATTTGGTTTTTAAAAGCAATTTTCTCATCATTTTCGGGCGATTTAAATTTAGATATGATAATACCTTCAGATAAATCTTCATTTACAAATCTATTTAAGGTTTCATTCCCATCAATTAAAAACCATAATTGTGCAATTTGATCAGCATCGGTTGGTATTGAGCGCTCTCCGGAAATTACATAATTCAATTCTGAGATTAAATGCGCAATGGACATGGTTGTATAAATGTTTTCGTTTTGTTCCATGTAACTAGCGGTTTCCCACATTTTTTGCAATACTTCTGGACTTTGCATATCGCCTTTAAAACGAACAAACACTGGCTTTGTTCCTCCAAATTTATCAACCATAATGGCTTCTGCTTGTCGTGTGGGATTTTCCGGCTTAAAATACTCTTGTATGTCGACACTGCGTTCAATAAAGAAAATCCCAGTGATAGAAACTCCAATTATCAAACTCCAAAACCCAATTATTCTTTTAGGATATATTATAACCAACGCTGATATCCATTTTAAAAAAGGTGTTAATGCTGATTTCTTAACTAGCGTATTTGACCTGAGTTTTTTTGAGTTAAATATTTTCAATACTGATGGAACAAAGAAAATCGCTAACAAACAAGCAAAAATAGTTCCGGCCGCAGTAAAGATTCCAAAGTCTATAATCATTTGTAAATAAGCTCCAAATACAAAGGATACAAACCCTATTGAAGTAGTTATTGCTGCTAGCAACACAGGAATAAGCACAAAAGAAAGCCCTATACTTACAGCGTGATTCGTGTCAGTAGTTTGTTCTATTCTGTTGATAACGTGAATAGCGTAGGCGCTTCCTACAGCCAATAAGATAATTGGCATGTTATTGGAAATCATAGACATGTTATACCCCAAAACAGCCATCAATCCTAAACTCCAAATAATGGCGATTACTGCTGTTAATAATGGAAGTAAGACACCTTTTATCGATCTGAAACTTATTAAAAGTACAATAGCAATAACTAAAAATGCAATGGGTAGGAGTGTAGTTAAATCATTTCGCATCAATTCAGAAATGTATGTCACTAACATTGGAGAACCTATATAATAAATATGTTCTGGTAGGTTTAAGGATTCGGATTTCTCGATAACTTCTTTGGCAACAGTATTAACATCAGCATCATCTGTAAGTGTAAATATTATTAGGGTAGCAGTTTCGTCTTCCGACACAATACTACCTTTATACATTTTGTTATTAAGAACATTTTGTCTTAAGATTTCAAAATCTTCTTTAGTTTTTGGCATATTGTATTCATCAACCAAATTCCCAATTTCAATTCCAAAGCCTTCACCTTTTATATTGATGATATTTGTAAGACTAGAAATTGAACTGATTCCATTAATGTTATTTAGAGAATCCGTTATAATTTTAACATGTTCTATTACAGATTGTTTGTAAATATTATCAGTTTCTAGTATGACCACACCCATTCTGTTGCCACCAAACTTCTCGCCAATTTCTTTCAATAGAACGGCGTCCTTGTCGTCTTTAGGAAGCGATTTTAATATGTCTGCATCAATTTCTAAATTAGATAATTGACTTCCGAAGAAAATAGTGAGTGCTGTAACAATTAAAATTATTAGCCAGCGGAGTCGAACGATGTTTTGAGACAATTGCTTCAAGAGATTTTTGATAAGATTGGTATTGCTAAAGTAGTTTTTTTGAATGAAATGAATTTACCAAATTTTTGGGATTAACGCCTTTCTATTAATTGGGTAGTCCTTAAAATGTTCTTTATACCATTTATGATGTCTTATAGCACGTGGAATTAGATTGGCCACAGTCCAAATTAAAAAGCATGTTGCAGGAATATTCCAAGCCATTAATGCAAATCCCCCCCATTGTAGTAATTCTGTAAAATGATTAGGGCAGGAGATATACTTGAATAAATAACCCCTTGGAATTTTATATCCTGTTTCTCCAGGTTTTCTAAGATGAATTAATATATGGTCACTTATTTGGTTCGATATAAAGCCAAAAATAAAGAGTAACATGCCAAGGTAGAAATTCCAAGTAGAAAAATTAACAGCCGTGTACTGCTCCAATTCAGCGAGATAATAACCATTAGTTCCTGCATTTACTAAATTGAAAAACACAGCGGATAGCACGATGAAAACCGGCATCTTTTTCCCTTTAGTTCTTATTCTAAATGGGTAAATAAATGTGCGATTGAAGTAATGAATCAGCCAAAGTACGCTTAACATTACGGCATAAGCGCTCTGGTTGGAAACAATAAAAAAATAAAAAATAATGGCAAAAGAGGGTAACTCCATTAAAACCCAACCCAGTTTATTAGATAGTTCTGGACCCCAACCTTTTTTTATATGTCTGCCATAAGGAGCAGCGACAAATTGAAGTACTACAAATGAACCTATTCCAGTTAAGCCCCATAGGACACAGGCCAAGTAAAAATGCTCTAAAGTCATAATTTATTTGTTGTTTTAAACCAATTGATTAAATCGTTAATGGTTTCTTCAGTAGGTCTAATTTTATGTTTTAAAAGACGTACAGCTTTACTGTCGTCCATTACCTTTGGGCCATAATTTAATGTTATTAAACTCTCTTTACTAATAGGCCAATCAAATTTAAAAACCCTTTTTATAAGTGCTATTATTGGTAACAACATAATTAACAAGTCTAATGAGATTCTTTTAAATTTATTGGTTGGATTCGCTAGTTGTGCAATATCAAAAATACTCATGTATGCACCAGTTACTAGATATACTTCACCAGATTTTCCAAGAGTTATACTATTAATAATAGTTCTTGTAACATCTCTAACATCAACAATATTATAGCCTCCAGAGGTTAGAAAGGGAAACTTTCCGTTTGCGAAATCTAAAATGGCATTTCCAAAATGAGACGGTATATGGTCAGGTGGTCCTACAATGGCCGAAGGTCTTAAGATTATAGCATCTAATCCTTCTTTTTTAATAGCCGTTACAATTGCTTGTTCTGCCAATGCTTTTGAATGACCGTAAACAAAATCTGCATTGGTTTTATAGGGTCTGTTTTCATTGAAAACTTCATTCTCAGAACTTTCAGCCACAGCATTGGTAGAACTAATATAAATGAGTTTGGAGTTATGTTTAAGGCATTTTTCAATGATTTTTTCAGTTCCATTTACGTTGATGTCAAGAACTTTTTCAGATGAAATATTACCAATAGAAATCACAGCAGCACAATGTATAACAGTGGTAGTATTCTGAACCAATGTATCGATGGAGGCTTCATTTTTTAAATCTCCTTTTATCCAGGTGAGATTAGGGTGTTCCGTTACAGGTAAAGAGGATCGGTATAAAGATTTTACAGTATAACCTAGTTTAATAAGATGAAGCAATACATTATTGCCTAAATGGCCAGTGGCTCCTGTTAAGCCTATAGTTTTGCTGTTCGTCATTTATATATTAACAAAGGTCTACTAATTAATTAAAGTACTAAAATATCATTAATACTTATTCATTTAAATAAGCATTAATAGCTACCGAATTTTTTTCTAGAGTTTCTTTTATTTCCGCACAAGTTTCATAATAATTAGTCTGCATTCGCATTCTTAGAGCCAATATATTAGAGTAATCTCTATTGTGCACAAAAGCCTCTTTGTTTTTGGTAAATTTAGTTGTAGGAATCTTTACGCCATTTAATGAATCCCAATTTGTTGCTACTGCACTATGCTTCATTAGATAAGGCTGTTGGTAATTATCCCACACATCTTGAGAGTCCATATAATTTATTTCTAAAAAATCAGTATGTGAGCCTATTTTTAAAATACTATGTTTGAGTTTTTGATTTTTTAAGTATTCTAGGGTTCCTGAGTTTATGAGATCTTCAAAAGCTGATGTGGATAAGATAACACTATAAATAGGCCTTGTGTCCATTATAGATTTTAATTGAGTTTCATCAAATTGATAAGCTTTCTCTGAATTTAGTTCAGTAAAGACATTAGCAGTAGCTTCTATGTCTTCTTGAATATTCTCTAATCTATTGTTTAATCGTAAGATATTTAATTGTATTTCTGTGTTTAAAGCCTTTAAGTAGGTGTTCGTTTTTTTGTTTTGATTGAATTCCTGCTTTGAAGTATTTATTTGTAACGCAATTAAGATACCTATTACAACTAGCAGTATTTCACCAACGGCATAAAAAAGATATTTACCCAAACGACTTTCGGCAAGGGCTTTTCTTCGGGATTTGTTAAAGAGTTTGATCATTTAGTTGATTGGTATTTAAGCATTGGTTAGCATAAATATAATCAAAAAAAATGTCATTTTCTAAAATTGAAGTATTTGATAGGTTTAAGAATTATTCTTCTAATAGAAAGTTTTTCAACTCATTATAAGTAGAAATTTCAGTTGCAACTTTTTCTTTTCCTAAAACAGATTTAATTTGTTCAGGCATTTCGATTGAGTTTGCAATATCTTCATCTAAAACAGGCAAGAATTTAATTGGATGCGCAGTTTCTAAAAATATTCCTTGTGCATTTTCTAATTGCTCCATTTCTCTCTTTAAGCCCAAATAACCAACTGCCCCATGAGGATCAGCGGTATACTTACAATTGTTAAATAGATGTAGCATAGCTGCGTGTGTTTCACCATCAGAATAAGAGTAGGAGTGCAGGTTACGCTTTAATGTTTCAAAATTATTATTGTGCAATTTTTCAATTCTTATAAAATTACTAGGGTCACCAACATCCATGGCGTTAGAAATTGTTTGCACAGATGGTTTCGGTTCATAGCTGCCCGTTTCTAAGTAATCTGTTACAACTTTATTGGCATTGGTACTTGCAACAAACAAATCAATTGGCAAACCTAATTTTTGAGCCATCATCCCAGCACAAATATTTCCATAGTTTCCGGATGGGATGGAAAATACTAATTTCTTTATTTGAGATTCTTCGACAGGCTCAGAATGCCAATCTTTATTTTTTAACTTTAATTGTTTGTACGCAAAAACGAAATAAAACATTTGTGGTAACCAACGTGCAATATTTATTGAGTTGGCCGAAGTCAACTGCATTTTAGAAGTTATAGATTCATCTAAAAACGCTTTCTTCACCATGGCTTGGCAATCATCAAAAACACCATGAACTTCTAAGGCTCTTATATTTTGTCCTAATGTAGTTAATTGCTTTTCTTGAATATCACTTACCTTTCCACTCGGATATAAAATGACAACATCTACACCGTTTACACCTAAAAATCCACTTGCTACCGCGCCACCAGTATCTCCAGAAGTCGCAACTAATACAGTTACATGATTTGTGTTTTCCTTATTAAAATATGATAAACAGCGCGCCATAAAGCGTGCACCGACATCTTTAAAAGCCATGGTAGGTCCATGAAACAACTCTAGTGAATAGACATCCTTTTCTACCTCAACAACAGGAAAATCAAATTGTAATACATCTGCAATAATTGCTTTTAAATCATCTTCTGGAATTTCGTTCCCAACAAATTGTTTTATAAGTTCAAAAGCAATTTCATTATTGGTATAAGATTCAATATTCTCAAAGAAATTTTTTGGAAGTGCTGAAATTTGCTCAGGAAAATACAATCCTTTATCTGGAGCCAACCCTTTAATTACAGCATCTTTAAAAGATGATTTTGGGGCATTATTGTTAAGACTATAATAGTTCATGTGTGCTTCTTTCTTTTAAAGAATTATTTTAAATTCAAAACTTTAACTCCGCTTGTATTTATTTTAGAAACATAAATATCAAACTCAATTTCGGTGCTTTCATATACTTTATTAATTACCTCGGCAACCTTCATTGCTGTGGCTTCACCTTTACATAAAGAGAAAATAGAGGGGCCTGATCCTGAAATTCCTGCACCAAGTGCACCATTATCTAACATTGCTTTTTTGACTTCATCAAAATATGGAATTAATTGCGAGCGATGTGGCTCAACAATATTGTCTACAAGTGAATCTGATATTAATTCATAATCTTCATCATACAAGCCACTGATAAAACTACCAACATTAGCCCATTGTTTAATGGCTTTTTGTAAAGAAACCTCTTTCGGCAAAATAGCGCGCGCCTCGGCCGTTTTTACTTCAATTTGAGGATGAATAATGGTTGCCCACATTTCTGAAGGTGTAGGTAATTGAACTACTTTTAAAGGGTTTAATTGTTTTACAAGTGTAAATCCTCCAAAAATTCCGGGAGCTACATTATCTGCGTGTTCAGCACCACTCGCTAGGGCTTCACCCTTCATTCCAAACGCAGTTAATTCTTGTTTGTTAAATGGTCTACCAAGTAATTCATTTATGGCCCATACGGTACCCGATGCACTTGCAGATGAACTACCAACACCACTTCCAGGTTTTATGTTTTTGTATATTTCAATTTCTACACCAAATGGATTATCGGCTGCATCTAGTATTGCTTTTGCCGCAACACCAGCCACGTTATTTTCAGGCTCATAAGGTAATGATGCACCTTCAATTTTAGTGATTACAATTCCCTTGGCTTCTGTTTTACGCACCGTCATTACATCACCTACTGTATCTAAACAAAACCCTAAAACATCAAAACCACAGGATACATTAGCAACGGTTGCTGGTGAGAATATTTTTATTTCTTTCATAACCTTATTTTAGAATGCTATTTATTTCCTATTCTAATTATATCTGCAAACAAGCCAGAAGCTGTTACCGCTGCTCCAGCACCTGCGCCTTTAATAATTAAAGGTTGCTCACTGTATCGTTCTGTAAAGAATAACACAATGTTATCAGAACCATCTAAATTATAAAAAGGATGATCAGAAGGAATGTGCTGTAATCCCACTTTTCCTTTTCCATTGTCAAATTCTGCTACATATTTTAAACGGGCTCCTTTAACTGCTGCTGCATCTCTTATAGCATTAAAATGAGCAGATTCTTTTGGTAATGTATCTAAAAAGTCTTGAACAGAATCCGCTGCCAAACTAGAAGCAGGTAAAAACGAATCGTTTTTAATATCCTTTAATTCCAAAACATTACCACTTTCTCGTGCTAAAATCAAAATTTTACGCATTACATCAACCCCACTTAAATCAATTCTTGGATCTGGTTCGGTGTAACCTTGCTTTCCGGCCTCATCAACAACATCTTCAAATTTAGCATCACCTACAAAGTTGTTGAATATAAAGTTTAAACTACCGGATAATACGGCTTGAATCTTCGTTACTCTGTCTCCAGACATTACCAAGTTTTTCAAGGTATCTATAATTGGTAATCCTGCACCCACGTTTGTTTCAAAAAGGAAAGGGGCGCTATATTTTTTTGCTAAAAACTTTAAGTTTTGATAATTGTTATAATCCGAAGAACATGCAATTTTGTTGCATGCAACAACTGCAATACTATTCTTTAAATAATCGGCATAACGCAATGATACAGATTCATTTGCCGTATTATCAACAAAAATTGAGTTTCGATAATTCAATTCGTTAACCTTATTTAAAAAAGCATCCATATCTAAGACTTCACCAGTATTTACAAGCGTGTCCTTCCAAGAATCTAAATCAATTCCTTCTGGGTTAAAATGCATTTTCTTTGAATTTGCAACTGCAATTACTCTTACTTCTAAGTGTTGTTCTTCTGCTAAGAATTTTTGTTGTTGTTGAATTTGTTCTAATAGTTTTCCACCGACATTTCCAACTCCAACTACAAACAAATTTAATTGTTTCGTGTCTCCTTCAAAAAATACATTGTGTAAAGTGTTCAATGCTTTTTTAACATCTTTTTGCTCTATTACAGCGGTTATATTTTTTTCGGAAGCACCTTGAGCAATGGCACGAATATTCACATTGTTTCTACCCAATGTAGAGAACATTTTTCCACTAATACCTTGATGCGATTTCATATTATCACCAACTAAGGCAATAATAGCCAAGCCGTCTTCAATAATTAACGGATCAACAATACCTTGCGCTAAATCATAGGCAAAGGCATCTTCAAACAATTCTTTGGCTTCAGTAACATCTTTACTATCAATTCCCATGCAAAGAAAGTGTTCAGAAGAGGCTTGGGTTACCAAAGAAACATTAATTCCGGCGCTTGATAATACTTCTAGAATTCTTTTTGTAAATCCAGGAATTCCAATCATTCCAGAACCCTCAATAGTAATTAAAGCGACATTTTCAACATGACTTATGCCTTTTGCCGGAGCAGCAACACCATTGGTGTTTTGAGTAATGAATGTTCCTTTTGCTTCTGGCTCAAAAGTGTTTTTAATTCTAATTGGAATTTGTTTTTCTAAAACTGGTTGAATAGTAGGAGAGAAGAGTACTTTAGCGCCAAAATGAGATAATTCCATTGCCTCGTGATATGAAATATGCTCAATCGGTTTTGCATGTTTCACCAACTTTGGATTTGCAGTGTACATACCGCTTACATCTGTCCAGATTTCTAATTCTTCAGCCTCTAATGCTTTCGCTAAAATGGAAGCTGTAAAATCAGAACCACCACGACCAAGTGTAGTCGTTTCTCCGTTTATTGTATTTGCAACAAATCCAGGTAAAACAGTGATTGCAGTATTGCTTACGTTGAAATAATCGGCAATTTTCTTCTCAGTTATATTATAATTTACTTTTGCATTTGTAAATGTTGCATCTGTAGTTATTAATTCTTGCGCGTTCTTTCTTGTAGCATCCAAACCTTGACTCTTCATAGTTTCAGCAATGATGTAGGATGAAAGCAATTCGCCAAATGAAGCAATCTTGTCCTTTGTTTTATTAGAGAATTCATTTATTAAATAAATTCCTTCTAGAATACTTGCCAATTGACTAAACTGAGATTGAACTTCATCAATAACTTCTTCTTGATGACTGTCTACAATTAATTCCTTTACAGTATTAATATGTCTAATTTCTAGAGCATTGAGGTCTTCTAAATAACTTTGATCTTTATTTTCTGCTTTTATTCCGGCTTTTAATAAAATATCAGTGGTACCACCAAGCGCAGAAACTACGACTGCTACTTTTTCGTTTTGTGCACTGTTCTTGGAGATCGCAATAACTTGTTGTATGCTCTCTGCATTTGCTACGGATGTACCTCCAAATTTCAATATTTTCATGATGTTTTTTTTAATGTTTTTCAACGATGATGTTTTGTTGATTCCTTCGTTTTTAATCCTTAAAAACGGAAAATCGTTATGCGATGATATGTAAATGAATATAACCCTAAAGGGTCATCGTTGTGATAGTTGTCATAGCAATACGCCCCATAGAACGGGTCATAAAAGAAGTTATATTTGTATTGTTGTTTGACATCGGCAACAAATGTAGTATAAATTCTAGTAATCTAATAGGAATTCAAAATTTTTGTGGAATTGTTAAATTGTTGCTTTGCAATTGTTGATTTAAACTAAAAACAAGCGCTAATTTAATAAAACGGAATTGTAAGGATTATCTGAACTCTTTAATCATTGCTTTTTCTCTATAATTAAAAATTTCTTGCAGTTTTTTCTGAATTATAAGATGATTTGCAATTTTGCCTAAAAATCCAAAAGGAGGGGCGTAACTAACAATGTCCTCCATGAGCACTCCGCCTGAATTTTGAATGATTTTATGTTGATGATGCCATAATTTATAAGGGCCAACACGTTGTTCATCTATAAAATATTCGTTATCTTTTACTTTAGTAATCTCTGTTACCCAAGTTGCTTTTATTCCAAGAAGGGGAGATACTTTATAACTGATAATCATACCTTCATACATTTTTTCAGGCAACTCAGATGATGTTATATCAAAGCCCATGTAATCAGGTGTTATTTTTTTAAGGTTCGCAGGATTTGAAATGAAATTCCAGACGTCTTCTAAGGATGCATTAATTTGTTGCGTTCTTTTGAATTGATAAAAAGCCATAGCAAAAAAGTTTACCATAAAGATAAACTTTCTTTGTTATATGCAAGTAGAAATTATAAGGTGATTTCTACTTGATTTTTTAATAAATCTTCAAAAGTTTCTCGTTCTCTAATTAAATAGTCTTTTCCTTTGTACGTCATAACTTCTGCCGTTCTATAGCGCGAATTATAATTAGAAGACATTGAAAAACTATAAGCACCAGCGTTGTGAATACGTAAAATATCACCTTCCGATACCTTGTTCATTTTCCTATTGTGACCAAAGGTGTCATTTTCACAAATATAGCCTACTACTGAATAAACTTTTTGCTCGCTATCATTACTATTTGTTACATTGGTAATATGATGATAAGCGTCATACATCATCGGTCTAATTAAATGATTAAGACCGCTATCTACACCAACAAAAACAATGTTTGGAGTTGGTTTAACTACATTTACCTGAGTTAATAAATTACCTGAAGCACTTACCAAGAATTTTCCAGGTTCAAAGATGAGTGTTAAATCTTTTCCGTACTCAACACAGAATTGATTAAACCTTTCAGAGATTTGTTCTCCCATACGTTCGATGTTGGTTTCGTTGTCACCTTCTTTATATGGTACTTTGAATCCGCTTCCGAAGTCAACAAATTCTATATGCTCAAATTCTTTAACAACATCTAATAAAATCTCTGTCGCTTGTACAAAAGCATCAATATTATAAATGTCAGAACCCGTATGCATATGAATTCCATTAATAATAGTTCCAGTTTTGGCAATAACCTCTTTTATATTTTTGATTTGATAAATAGAGATTCCAAATTTAGAATCTATATGGCCTACAGAAATTTTATGATTTCCACCCGCCATTACGTGTGGATTGATACGTAGACATACTGGAATATCTGGATATGTTTTTCCAAATCGTTCTAAAATAGAAAGGTTATCTAATGTGATTTGAACACCTAATTCAACTGCTTTTTCAACCTCTTCAAATGATATTCCACTTGGAGTATAGAATATTTGTTCATGAGTAAAACCCGCTTTTAAACACAATTGCACCTCTTGAATTGATACGGCATCTACTCCAGATCCTAATGATTTTAAAACTTTTAAAATAGCCAAATTGGTATTTGCTTTTACGGCGTAGTTTATTCTAAGATTTTCTACAGACGAAAAAGCATTCGCCATACGATTGTATTGTGCTTCTATAACATTGGCATCATAAACATATAAAGGACTGCCGTGTTCTTCGACTAAATTTAAAAGATGTTGTTGTTCCATTCTATACTAAAATTTTGAAGGACAAATATTCAATTATTCGTGAGGAAAACAAGAGGAATCTTAAAAATTATTCAAATTTGTTCAAGTTGTTAATTATTTAACAATTCGATTGTATAAATGTGGATACGACATCTTGACAAAAGTTCATTATATTTACTAAAAAAAAGATTATGCGAAAAATTACTTACTTCATTATTACTGCATTATTAATTTCATGTAGTCAGAATTCTACAAAGAAAAATGAAAAATCTGAAAATCAATTGTCGAGTAAACCGAACATTCTATTACTTGTAGGTGATGATATAGGATTTGGAGATTTAGAAGCTTTTGGTTCGGAAATTCCAACACCAAATATGAATCGATTAGCCGAATCTGGGATTCGCTTTTCAAATTTTCATGCTTCACCGGTCTGTAGTGTAACGCGTTCAATGCTAATGACTGGTTGTAATAATATAGAAGTTGGATTGGGCTCCTTTGATTATTCCTTTTATCCTCCCACTAAAGGTGTTTCTGGTTACGAAGGGTATTTAACTAATAATGCTGTAACTATTGCACAACTTCTTAGGGATGCCGGTTATGAAACGTACAAGTCTGGAAAATGGCATTTAGGAGGTGAGGCAGCAGGAGGGGAAGGACCTCTTTCCTGGGGGTTTACTAAAGAGTTTGGAATACTTTCAGGTGGATCAAACCACTGGAACAATATTGCAATGACTCCTGACTTTAGCGACCCAAATGGTTTAAATGTAAAAAGAGAAGAGCATTTTACTTTAAATGGTGAACATTTTGACAGGCCTGATGGTGTATATTCTGGTGAATTGTACACCAATCATATGCTGAATTTCATCAAAGAGGGCCATTCTGAAAAGAAACCTTGGTTTGCTTATATGGCATTCACAACTGCGCACTTTCCAATACAAGCCCCTCCAGAATTAATAGATAAATACTATCAAAAGTACTTGGAGTTAGGTTTTGCAGGCTTGAAAAAATCGAGATATAAAAGTTTAAAATCGAAAGGACTTATTACTGAAACTGCTATAGAACCTGAATTTAACGATATTACACACAAATGGGAGAGTTTAACTGAAGATGAGCAAAAGATTCAAGCAAAAGTAATGGCAACTTATGCTGCCATGATTGAAGATCAAGATAATAGAACAGGTGAGATTCTAGATTACTTAAAAGAATCTGGACAATTAGATAATACATTAGTGATTTATGTTACTGATAATGGTCCTGAAGGATTTGAGGCAACACATCCAAGAACGGGTAATCCGGAAATGGCAAAGTGGATTGAAACACAATTTGATCAAAGTTTTGAGGCAATAGGAACGGCAAATTCTGAACATACGATTGGAGTATCTTGGGCTGATGCTTCTACTGGAGGTTTACAGTGGTGGAAATGGTTTATTGGTGAAGGTGGAATTCGAGTTCCAATGATGATTGTGCCTCCCGGTGCTTTCAGCGAAAATTATAGTCAAGCAGGTCTAATATCTAATGCTGTTATGTCAGTTAAAGATTTACCAATGACTATTTTGGATTATGCAGGTGTTTCTCATCCAGGCACTAAGTATAAGGACCGTGAAGTTATGAAGCCTTCGGGGATTTCTGCAAGACCATTTTTAGAAGGTAAATCTGATTT
Source organism: Bacteroidetes bacterium MedPE-SWsnd-G1 (assembly GCA_001874265.1). Lineage (GTDB taxonomy): Bacteria > Bacteroidota > Bacteroidia > Flavobacteriales > Flavobacteriaceae > Urechidicola. Next base: position 36,638 of record MPDD01000019.1, read on the forward strand.
AGTGAGATCTGAAGAACAATGGTATGCGTTTGAATTGTTTGGAAATGGCTATTTGATGAAAGGAGAATATAAAGTAATGAAAGTACGAGAAGGAATGTTTGGTGATGGTAAATGGCATCTCTTCAATGTAGTTTCAGATCCTTCAGAAATGAATCCATTAGAAAGTGATATGCCTGAATTGTTTGAGGAAATGAAAAATTTATATGCAGGTTACGCTAAAGAAAATAATATAATGGAAGTAGATGCGGCGTGGAATCCATTTAAAGCGGCAAGTGAATAATTAATTGAATTCTTGATTTTATGAAAAGAGTAGAACAAATTGGAATAGTTTTAGTATTTATTTTCTTTGTTGCGTGTAAGGATAAGGTAAATAAAAAGGAAGAAATTTTATCTAACTCTTCCATTGTATCAAAAGTAGATGATGCAGTAAAAAAATTAAATTCTAATATTTCAAATAATATTGTTGTAAGTCTTGATCATCATAGAATGGCTTTAGAAGAAGGTGTGTATACGCCTCCTTCTGTTGCGCTAATATATTCAGATTCTAAAATAAATACAGACTTACTAATGCATGGTCAACTTATAGGTATTGACCTTCCTTTTAAAGTTTTATGTTACACAGAACCTGATACAACAAAGGTTAGTATTGCTTATACTTCAGCAGATTTTATTGCAAAGAGACATGGGGTTTCAAATGAATTTTTGAATGCCTATAACGCGAACATATTGGAGGTTATTTCAGGGTTGTCAAATTATGAAATATCAGAAAGTGATTTAAAATCAGTAGAAGTAGGTTTTGGCATTTTTAATATGAAGTCTGATTTTGATTTTGAAACCACAATTAATAATCTTAGAAATATAGTTTTGGCCCAATCTGATACAAAGTGGTTTGGCAATATAGATTTTCAGAAAGAAGCAAAAGTTTTGGAAGTAGAGTTAAATCCTACAACTTTATTACTTTTTGGAGGGCCTGCACCAGGAGGAAAAGCAATGATATCAACACCAAAAATTGGACTTGATGCCTTTTGTCAGAAATTATTGGTTTATGAAGATGATTCCGGAGAAGTAAATGTTGCTTTTAATGATATTGTAGATTTTGCAGAGTTATATTATGGAACCTCTACAAAACCTCAACAGTTGATAAATCAAAGATTAAAGATGACATTTTCAAAAGCTATTTCTAAAAAATAAAGAAATAGTTATGGAGCCAAAAGTTGAGATTAAAAAAACTACGATTAATAGGATAGGAGGTTACCTTCATAGAGTAGTTCCTATTGCAGATAAATCTGGTGACATTATTAGTTACGCCCTTAAGCCATTAATGCTTGAGTTTAAACCACGTGATATTATGCAAGTTGCGGTTGGTTGTACTATTTTAACTGTACCTGTAGCTTTAACTGAAGAGGCGTGGAACTTAGGTGAATTCTTACCAAATTTGAACATTGCATTGGTAGCTTTATTTTCAATCTTAATGATTTCGGTTTTTGTTTATTTTAATTTTTATAAGGTCACTTTAAAAGGCTACATTTCTGAATTTATCAAGAGAATTATTGGGACTTATTTAATTTCTTTGATAATATCAGGTGTGATACTTACGCTTCTTGAGAAATGCCCTTGGGGTATAGATAATGCCTTGGCAATAAGAAGAATTGTAATTGTAGCATATCCTGCAGCCATGAGTGGTACTTTGAGTGATACGATAAAGTAATTTTTACTTGTATTTCTTTGCAGTTAATTCTGCAATCCTAACAATTACATTTGTTGCTTTAATTATAGATTCTACGGGAACATATTCATAACGTCCATGAAAATTATGGCCGCCAGCAAAAATATTAGGGCATGGTAGCCCCATATACGATAGTTGAGAGCCATCGGTACCTCCACGAATTGCTTTAATTAATGGCTTAATGTCTAATTCTTTCATTGCTTCTTCTGCAATATCTACAATATGCATAACAGGCTCTACCTTTTTACGCATGTTATAGTATTGGTCTTTGATTTCTATTTGAACCAATTCTTGACCTAAATGTTTGTTCAAGTCTTTGGCAACTTGTATAAATTGATTCTTTCTGTTTTCAAACAATTCCATATCATGGTCTCGAATGATGTATTCTAAAGTGGTTTTTTCAACTTCACCTTGTATATCACATAAATGAAAAAAACCTTCGTAACCAGTGGTCTCCTGTGGTATTTCATTCTGAGGCAAAGCAGCAATAAAATCTTTTGCTATAAGCATTGAATTGATCATTTTACCCTTGGCATAACCTGGGTGTACAATTTTCCCGTTTATCGTAACTACTGCGCCAGCAGCATTGAAATTTTCATATTCCAATTCACCAACTTGGCTACCATCCATGGTATAAGCCCATTCAGCTCCAAATTTGGCAACATCAAATTTATGCGCCCCTTTTCCAACTTCTTCATCAGGAGTAAAACAAATTCTAATTTCTCCATGTTTTATTTCAGGATGCTGAATCAAATATTCCATTGCCGAAACAATTTCAGTAACACCTGCTTTGTCATCTGCACCCAATAGAGTAGTACCATCGGTAGTTATTAAAGTCTGCCCCTTATATAAAAGTAAGTCCTCAAAATAACTTGGTGATAAAACAATGTTTTCTTCAGCATTTAAAATAATATCCTTTCCATCATAATTTGGGTGGATTTGTGGCTTTATATTGGTTCCAGTATAATCTGGACTCGTATCTATATGTGCAACAAAACCAATGGTAGGCACTTGGTGGTTTACATTACTTGGTAATGTTGCCATAATGTAACAGTTATCATCTAAGGTTATATCACTTAATCCTATCTGTTTTAATTCATCTACGAGCAAATGTGCTAAATCCCATTGCTTTTCAGTACTGGGAAATGCTGGGTTATTGGGGTCAGATTGGGTATCTATTGTTACATAACTGATAAAACGATCTATGATGTGTTGCATTTGAATGATAAATTTTGTCTGTAAAAGTAGGTATTGCTTGCTTTTTAATTAAGTTCAATGGTGTTAATTATTTCTAGTGCTTCACATAATCGCTCGTCAACCATTTCTTCACCGTAAAATTCTGCTTTAACTTCTATGTATCCAAAAGTTTTATCTTGAATAAAATGCTGAAATTCATGTAAAACGTAGCCATTTTTAATTCCTTTGGATACTTGCCAATAACTTGGTTTTTCCTTAAATATTTCCATATTAAATTTAAGAACATTTAAAGAGTTTGACTTATTGATTTCTTTTGAAAATTCTTTATCAATGTTAATGGCACTGTACTTATATGCAATATCTAAAATAAATGATTTTGTCAATTCCCTAATCGTATCGGCCGCAAAAATGGAAGATTGATAATCGTCATAATATCCTTTGTGTTTCCAAGTTTTAGGAATGTCTATCGAAAATTTATTCTTGAAATCTTTCTTTTCAATTGTACCTTGTAAGCTAGGAATTGTTTTACATGCCAATTCATCCGCCAGAGAAAGACGTTTTGTACAGCTAGTTGAAAAAACTGAAACCAAAATAACAAGCAAAAGGAAGTTTTTCATTTCTATTACTTCAATTCTAGTTTACCTATTTTCTCATGCCCAGATAACCAAGCCGTATTTTTATCTACAAATTGAATAGCATAATAACCATCAGAACTTACGTCTTTCCACGTTTGGCCGCCATCATTAGAAAAAGAAACTCCTGTTTTACCGACGGCAATGACTTCGTTACCATGTGTTCCTGGAATATACTGCACACAGCTTTTATAATTAGGATTTATGCCATCAGCAACAAGCGTCCATGTTTTTCCACCATCTTCTGTTATAGCAACATTTGCCTTGTTTTCTTCTGGTTTGGAATAGTCTCCACCTATAACAATTCCATTATTTTCATCATAAAAATCAACGGAATAAATTCCTTGAGGTCCATTGCCTTGGACAATTGGAGTGTCATAAATATTCCAAGTCTTTCCTAAGTCCTCCGATTTTAAAACTCTTGCTTTTTCTCCACCTGTTACAACCCAAATCGTATTGTTTACATAAGCAATATTGGTGTTGCTAGCAGCAAATGAAGCTTCACCTTCGCTCACTTGTGGTAAGACAGAGCAGTCAATTTTATTCCAATTATTACCTCCGTCTGTGGTCATAATGATAGAAGTACAGCCATCAATAGGGTCCCCAATGGCAATCCCAACTTTGTCACTTACAAAAGTCATAGCGTCATAAAACACTTTTGGATGCTCTTCTTTATAGACTAAAGAAGTTGCTCCATTTTCGATTTTATAAAGTAAAGCAGGATTTGCAACAGAAAATACAAAAAGACTTGTTTTTGTTTTTGCAATGCTCCTGAAATGTGGAATTATACTGTCTTGGTATTTTATATTTATGAAATTCCATGTTTCTCCACCATCCTCTGTAAACCCTATATCACCTTTAGAACCCGCAAAAACAACTTCATGTTTACTTATGGGATGAATGGCTCGTATGCTAGTACTGTCCATTTTAATTTCATTAATAGAAATCGTATCAATTTCACGCGGAGAATATTCTTTTGCACAAGAAATAAGAATTGTAAAGCAAATAAATAAAGTAGTTAGTTTATGCATAGTTGAAATTTAAGCCACTAATTTAATTGTTTAGTTTTGTTAATGATGAATTTGTTTTATAAATTTAAAATAGTTTTTTAAAACATTTAAATGGACGATAAAAAAGCATTAGTAATTTCAGGTGGAGGTAGTAAAGGAGCCTTTGCAGGAGGTGTAGCTGAGTATTTAATAAAACATCAAAAAAAGAAGTATGATTTATTACTAGGTACCTCAACTGGAAGTTTAATGGTTGTTCATTTGGCGTTGGAAAAATTGGATGAATTAAAAGAAATCTATACAAACGTTTCTCAGCGTACAATTTTTAGTAATTGCCCAATAACAGTAAAAAAAGTAAATGGAAATACAGTTGTAGGAATTAATCATTTAAATGTTATTTGGAATTTTATTAGAGGTAGGAAGACGTTTGGAGAAAGTAAAAATTTACGCAGGTTAATTCGACAAAAAATTACAAAAGAATATTTTGACGAAGTGAAGAAATCGAGTAAAGATGCTGTTGTGACAGTTTCTAATATTTCTTCAAATTCAATTGAGTACAAATCGATTGAAGAAAACTCTTATGAAGACTTTAGAGATTGGATTTGGGCTTCTTGTAATTATGTGCCTTTTATGAGTTTAATGCGTAAAAATGGATGTCATTACGCAGATGGTGGTTTTGGATGTCTTGTACCCATTAGAGAAGCTATTAAAAGAGGGGCTAAAGAAGTTGATGTTATTATTTTAGAAACAGAAATGACTGCAATGAATCGTATCCCTGCAAAAAGTCCTTTTTCGGTATTGATGAATACGCATGATTTTATGATGGATCATGTAGAAAAACATAATATTACTATCGGTAAATTATATGCCAAACAACACGATGTAAAATTGAATTTATATTATACGCCTACTGTATTAACCACAAACTCATTAGTTTTTGATAAAAAACTAATGAGTTTGTGGTGGGCTCAAGGATTCAATTATGCTAAAAACCAGCATAATGAAATTATGAATGAATTAAAGATGGATTTAGAATAATTCTAATTCAAAAATTGCTTTTGGCAATTCTCTTTCTTCTAGTATCATTATATTACCCATTGGTGATTCTTTTTTAGAATCTGTAAAATATTCAAGCGCATCTTCAAAATCCTCGTTCCATTTTGAAGGGCCAAGTTTAGTACTTGGATTTAATACCTCTAAAGCTTTTGCTAATAAAGGCTCATTAGGGTCGCCTAATGTTCCTAATGTACTTACACGTTCAGGTAATTCGTAATCTGGAATAAATCCAGTTTTATTATTGAATCCAACACTGTTAACAGATTCTACAATTAGAGGTTGCATTGCCCAGGTGTGATTAGGATTGATTTCCTCTTTAGAAAAATTAGGTGAATCATACATTGTAATAGATCCCCATGTTTTACCAGATGTCGTTTCACCTATTAGCGTTACATCTATATAAGGACTCAATCCATTAATTATTAGTTCACTAGAAGATGCAGTACTAGACGAAGAAAGTATAACTACTCTATCAAGATTTAGACTATTTATGGCTTCTCCAGATTCTAATGTATTGCTAAAATAATTTTTAAGATAATTTAATCCATACTCTTCAATGAAATAAGCGTTCAATTTGTCATTATATCTTCTCGAAAAGAAAACATCTCCCTCAAATTGACCTGTTATCATTGATGCAAGAGCTTTTGCTGACGTACTGTGCCCTCCACCATTGTAGCGTAAATCTAGAACCAAATCTTCAATACCTTCAGATTTTAACTGACCAAATGCATCATTTAACTCTACATCAGAAATATTTAAAAACTGATTATACATGATATATCCGATTTTTTTTCCGTCATCATCAATTGTTTTTACAAGGTGAATTGGGTTCTCTGAGAATTCTTCTTTAGTTAAACTAATTAATTCACCAGTATCATTAAATGTACCATTATTATAAGTAGTTAACTCTAGAGTAAAAGATTCTGCGTCTAATAATAATAGTTGATAGTTATTGATATTTAATTGTTGTCCATTAACTTTTTGAAATAAATCACCTCTTTTCATGCCTTTATCATAGGCGTCTGAATCTGGCATGACATATCGAACAAACGCAATAAGATCATCACTAGTAGAATTTTTATAAGATAATCTCCAATCCATTCCGCTTGTTGTACTTATACCACCTTGCAATTGTTGATCTAATGCAACATAATCATCAACTATCCAAGAATATCTATCTTCAGCATGAAGAAGATCATCGAACAAATCATCTGGCCTTCCTGCATAAGGTTCTAAATAGGTGTTTAATTCACTTTGCGTAGCAAATTTATCATCTGCCAGGTCTGGCACGTCTTGCTGCCATAGGTAATAAAGATTTAAACCTTTCCATATAAAGTCCTGTATATCTAAATTAACAACTTCTGGAGTTTCAATTATAGGTGGTACAGGAGGATCGTCATCACTACTACAGCTAATTATAAAGATTGATAGAATAAGTATTGAGACGTAATATTGTATATTTTTCATACCATTAGGGTTTTTAATATATTGGAGTCGCAAGTTAAGTAAAAAGTTTACAAATTTTAATTCCGATGTAACAAAATAGATAATAGGTCGTCGTAATTATAAGAAAGCAAATAAAACTACTAACAAGACTAAACGAATAATGAAACAAGCGGAGTTTTTAAACACTGTAATGCCTTTTAAAGATAAGGTTTTTAGACTAGCAAAAAGATTGCTTGTTTCTAGTGAAGAGGCTGAAGATGCAACACAAGAGTTGTTTTTGAAGTTATGGAGGAATAAAGAAAAAATAGGTTCTTATAAAAATGTTGAAGCGTTTGCAATGACCATGACAAAAAATTATTGTTTTGATCGATTAAAATCGAAACAGGCAACAAATTTGTCTTTGGTACATAGCAATTATAGAGAAAAAGGAACTTCTCTAGATCGAAAAACAGAGTTGCAAGACAGTGTTTCTATAGTGCATAAACTAATAGAGAATTTGCCAGACCAACAAAGAATGATCATTCAACTTAGAGATGTAGAACAATACGAATTTGAAGAAATAGGAAAAATGCTTGAGTTAAAGCCAACTGCGGTTAGGGTGGCTTTGTCTAGGGCAAGAAAAACAATAAGAGAACAATTGATAAAACAACACAATTATGGAATCAAACAAAATTGAACAATTGTTAGAAAAGTATCTAAATGCTGAAACAACTATAAAGGAAGAGGCTGTTTTAAGTGATTACTTTACAAGTGGTCTAGAAATACCTGCACACCTAGAAGGTTACAAAGCATTGTTTGGATATTTTGCTGAGAATAAATCAGAACGTTATACTAAAACCATTCAATTAAAAACTGAAAAGACGAATTGGAAATGGTTATCAGTGGCAGCATCGGTAGTATTATTATTCAGCGTTTACACAGGATACAATCAGTATCAAACATACCAGGCTAATGAAGCCTTAGCACAAACTCAAATGGCGTTCCAGTTATTGTCTAAAAACATAAATAAAGGAACAACAGCGGTAACTTATTTGGGAGAGTACGAAACAACAGCAAATAAAATTTTTAAACAACCTTAGTAAAATTAGAGAATCATGAAAAAAGTAATTTTAATAATAGCAATAGCATTAACACCATTATTTAGTAACGCACAGTCATCTGTATTTGATAAGTATGATGGTGAAGAAGATGTAACAACAGTAGTTGTAAGCAAGAAAATGTTCGAATTAATGGGCAAATTTGGTGGCGGAAGTGATGAAGCTTCAGAATATATAGATATGGTTGGTGGTTTAGATGGATTGAAAGTATTTACTACTGAAAATTCAGACATCGCTAGCGATATGCAATCTACTGTAGATAAATATTTAAAATCTTCTAAGTTATCTGAATTAATGAGAATTAATGATAAAGATGCAAATGTGAGAATTTATATTAAAGAAGGAAGAGATGATGACCACGTAGAAGAATTATTAATGTTTGTTAACGGAATAGAGAAACATGTAGAAGGAATGAATGGTCGCAGTGCAGAAGCAGTAATCGTATCTTTAACAGGAGATATTGACTTGAATAAAATTGCAGAATTAACTGAAGGAATGAATATTTCTGGATCGGAGCATTTAAAAGATGTGAAGAAAGAAAACAAGTAAAACAATATATCGAAACCCACTTTTTAGTGGGTTTCTTTTAAAATAAACTATTATGATTAAAAGTTTTAAATATATATGCATCGCTTTAACGGCGTTAATTTTCGTTTCTTGTGATCAATACCCTTCATTGCAAAAATACTTTGTAGATAGTCAGGGAAGTTCAGAGTTTATAGCGTTAGATATTCCTGCTAGTATTGTTAGTTTAAAAGAGGAAGATGCTTCAGAAGAAACAATAGAAACATTAAAGTCTATTAAGAAAATTAATTTCTTGGGTTATCAAATAACTGAAGAAAATACAGAAGCTTATAAAGCAGAACAACAAAAAGTTAAAGAAATTTTAAAGAATCCAAAATATGAGGATTTAATAAGATTAGGAGGAGAAGGGAAAACTTTAGTAGTGAAATTTTTAGGAGAGGAAGATGCTATTGATGAAGTTATATTCTATGGTGCGGATAAGGAATTAGGTTTTGCCTTGGTAAGAGTTTTGGGTGACGATATGGAGCCTGCTAAAATGATGGAGTTGGCACAACAAGTGAATATAGATGATGATTCAGCATCTATTCAGCAAATAACATCATTCATGAAAAATGTGAGTGAATAATAGATTTAGAATTAATCAAATTTTGTAGAAAAGAGTACATAACATAAGTTTTGTACTCTTTTCTTTTTAACGATACATTAACCCATGATATCGTCAATTCTTATATTTTTGCGTTTCTTTGTTTTTAGAACACAACACTATGCGCATCAAAAACCTCGTAATTTTACTTTTTTTAAGTTTTTCATTATGTTCTTATTCTCAATCAAATAGGTATAGAGCGGAAAGGCAAAAAATAAACAATCTTGTTCATACCAAATTAAACATAAGTTTTGACATTCCGAAGAGCTTGCTTATGGGAGAGGCTTGGATTACGGCTAAACCGCACTTTAACCCAACTTCAAAATTAACTTTAGATGCAAAAAGTATGCTTATTCATAGTGTGCAATTGAATGGGAGAGATATTGAATATAATTATTTTGAAAGTAGAGAGCTTATTGTAGAACTTGATAGAGAGTATGCTAAAGAAGAGGAATTTACTATTTACATTAGTTATACCGCTAGACCTGAAAAATTCGCAAATGAAGATAAAGATAAAAATGGCGATCGAAAAGGTATCTATTTTATAGATCCCAAAGGGCAAGACCCGAATACTCCAACTCAAATATGGACTGAGGGAGAAACTGAAAGTAATAGTGTTTGGTTTCCAACTATAGATGCTCCAAATCAAAAAACGTCACAAGAGATTAATATAACCATTCCTAACAAGTATGTTTCATTGTCTAATGGTACTTTAATTAATCAAGTTGAAAACAGTGATGGTACGAGAACAGATTATTGGAAACAAGATCAAAAACATGCTCCATATTTAGTTTTTATGGGTATTGGTGAGTTTGCCATTGTAAAAGAGGTATGGAAAGGTAAACCTATTGAGTACTATGTAGAAAAAGAATATGAAGATGTTGCGAAGGAGATTTTTGGAAAGACTCCGGAAATGCTGAATTTCTATGAAGAACTCTTAGACGTTGAGTACCCATGGGATAAATACAGTCAAATAGTGGTGAGGGAGTATATTAGTGGAGCAATGGAAAATACTACAGCAGTAACCCACGACAAAACTGCTTATCAAGAAAAAGGAGAGCTTATTGATGAGAATATTTGGGAAGCAACAATTGCGCATGAGATTTTTCATCATTGGTTTGGAAACATAGTTACAGCGGAAAGTTGGAGTAATTTAGCGTTAAACGAGGCCTTTGCTAATTATGGAGAATATTTGTGGTTTGAGCATGCTTATGGAAAGGATTATGCTGATGAAATGTTGCTTAGAAATAGAGAGGTTTACTTGGATAAAGAAAAGAATCATAAGGACAAGGATTTAGTTCGTTTTCAATACGCAGACAGAGATGATATGTTTGATGCTGTAAGTTATGAAAAGGGTGGAATGATTTTACATATGTTAAGAAACTATTTGGGTGATGATCAATTCTTCGCCGGTCTTTCTAAGTATTTGTCCGATTTCAAATTTGGAACAGCAGAAATACATGATTTAAGATTGGTTTTTGAAGAGATTAGTGGTAAAGATTTGAATTGGTTTTTTAATCAATGGTTTTTAGGTAATGGTCATCCGGAATTGCTAGTAATGCAAGAGGTTGGCGGTTTTAATAATAAAGTAACTATTAATATTAGTCAAGCTGGAAAAGTATTTGAATTTCCATTAACTATAGAAGTATTTGAAAGTAATGGTCAAAAATCTTCATATGACGTGTGGATAAATAATAAATACAGCAGTTTTTCTTTTTCTACTAGTGATAAGCCTAGTTTAGTTTTGGTGAATCCAAAGGGGGGGCTATTGGCAGAAATTGCACATACAAAATCTCTGGAAGAAGCGGTTTTTCAATATAACAACTCTAAGGATTATGTGGCCAGAAAAGAGGCTCTAGAAATAGTTGTTAAACAGCAAGATGAGAAAGTGGCATTTAAAACTGTGACCAAGGCTTTAAACGATGATTCCCATCATTTAAGAATATTGGCATTAGAAAATATAAATTTCATTAATAAACATCTCAAAGGAGCAGAGATTGAGAAAGTGCAACAGGTTGCGAAGAATGATTCCAATACACTCGTACAAGCGGCTGCGATTACTACGTTGGCGAAATTAGTGGAGCCTTCATATTTGAATTATTTTTTAGAAATGATGGAAAGCGAGTCTTATGCAATAATTGAAAGCGGTATTGTAGGTGTTTATCATTTAAACAAAGAGTTGGCATTAGAGAAGGCTGATGAGTTACCAGAAAAAGTAAAAGATAATATGTCGGCATTGTTAACAGGTTATTATTTAGAAAAAAAAGAAGAAAAAAACATGCCTTTTATTGCTAAACACTTAATGCGTGGAATCTTTTTCATTCAAGATGCGAAAATTGCAGACACTTATAAGGAAGCATTCGAATGGATTGCTAGAAGTAATAATGTAGAAGCTATTACAAATGTTGTTGATGGGTTTGTAACAATTGGAAGACAATACAAAGAAGAAGGTGGGGACCAAGCCTCGATTAACTTCTTAAGACAAATGCAGTATTTACAAAAAGAAGAGAATCATTCCAACAAAAAAGAATTAGAAAATATTATTAGAATAGGAATGTCTAAATTGGTAAATTAAGGAAGGTAACTTTTGAAAGTACCATTTTTATAAAAAATCACTATTTTTTCAATTTCTTCCGTTTTATTCTCTTCGATCTTTTCTATTGACGTGATCGGTTTTGAAATATTCTCAATTACATTAGAAAGGAGTGGAGTAGGCTCAGATCTTAAAATCTCCTTCTTTGGAAAATCACCTTTTCCGTTCATTAACCAATATAATTCGACTTCTGGATATTTCTGTAATATTTTTAAAACAAAATCTAAACTTGGTTTATTTCGACCTGAAAGTAGATGTGAAATACTAGATCGTTGCACCGAAATAGAATCTGCCAATGCGGTAGAAGTTAAATCATAGTATTCCATTACGATTTTAAGTCTATCAGAAAATTCTAAGTTGTTAACCATAGTGCAAGAGTGGTGTTACAAATGTAATACAATGCAAATTTAGTATTTCAGTAGACTAAAAGCAATAATTTTAGCAGAATTAAAACATATTAAATAATCAATTTAAGTGATTTTTATAATAT
>MPDD01000002.1 GCA_001874265.1 Bacteroidetes bacterium MedPE-SWsnd-G1
ATGGTACCTGGGATAAGTCGGATATTGTTGGAATGAACCCAAAAGAAGATTGGATGTTAGAATATGAGTATGCGAGGTCGGCTTTACAGAATGGATTAATATTGGAAGAAAAGTTTGGAACCAACCCGTACAAATTTGGAATGATTGGAAGTACCGATGCGCATACCTCACTTGCAACTACCAGAGAAGAAAATTATTACGGAAAAGCATCTCACTTGGAACCAGAAGGAGATCGCTGGGAACATGTAATTATTGGTTCCCTTAGCGGTAATCCAGAATTATCCAGTTATTCTTACGAATCAATTGGAGCAGGGCTTGCGGCAGTTTGGTCGGAAGAGAATAGTCGTACTGGGATTTTTGATGCAATGACTCGAAAAGAGACTTATGCAACTACCGGTACAAGAATCATTGTTAGAATGTTCGGTGGATGGGATTTCACGGAATCAGATATGGATGAAAACTACGTAAATACAGGTTATGAAAAAGGAGTACCAATGGGTGGTGATTTAACTACTGCCCCTAAAGGAAAGACTCCTATATTTATGATTAAATCTTCAAAAGATATTGATGGTGCCAACCTTGATAGAGTTCAAGTAGTAAAGGGTTGGGTAGATAAAAACGGCGAGCGAAAAGAAAAAGTTTACGACGTGGCCGTATCCGATGATAGAATTATTGACAAAGCAGGAAAATGTAGCACTCCAGTCGGGAATACTGTAGATGTTACCAATGCAACATATACAAATTCAATTGGAGATGTTGAATTAGAAACACTTTGGTCAGATCCGGATTTTGATCCAAGTCTTAGAGCTTTTTATTATGTTAGAGTATTGGAAATTCCAACTCCTACTTGGCAAGCCTATGATGCCAAAAGATTTGGAGTAAAAATGCCAGATACCGTTGAAATGATGGCACAGGAAAGAGCCTATACTTCTCCAATTTGGTATACGCCAAAATAAAAAAATAAACTACTTTTATACTAGGGATAATTTCTTGTAAATTGTCCCTATAATTTTGACTAAAAATCAACCTTTACATGAAAAAGTTTTTAAAAGAACCCTTATTCCACTTTCTACTAATAGGAACCTTATTATTCGGATTGTTCTATATCATCAATCCTTCAGAGGACAAAGAAGAAATTATTATTGATACCGATTTGGTAAATGAATTGGTCGCAAAATGGGGCCAAAAACGAAATAGAGAACCTTCTTTAAACGAAGTAAAAGGGTTAATAAGTGAATATTTAGAGCAAGAGATTTTTTATAGAGAGGCTTTAAAAATGAATCTAGATCATAATGATGAAATTGTAAAGAGACGTTTGGCTCAGAAAATGCAATTTATTTCGGATGAATTGGCCGAGACCCTTCAACCTACTGAAAAAATGCTAAGAGATTTCTATGAAGAAAATAAAGATGATTATAAAAAACCTGCAATCTTCACATTAGAACAACTCTATTTTAGTCCCGATAAACGAGATGATGCAACTGCGGATGCTAAAAAAATAATAGCCTCAAATAATATTCCTGAAAAAGCAGATGGGCTTTCTCTGCCAAAAAAATATGAGAACACTTCAGGGACTAAAATTGCCATCGATTTTGGAACTCGATTTGCAAATACAATAGACACGTTAAAAATTGGAACTTGGCAAGGGCCAATTAATTCTGGTTTTGGAGTGCACTTGGTAAAAGTCCATGAAAAAATACCTGCTGGATATTATTCATTTGAAGAAACACAGCGTAATGTAGTATTGGATTATAACTTTGAAGCGAATAATAAATTCAAAAATCAATTATTAAACTCCCTATTAGAGAATTATGAGGTTGTTTATGATTTGGAATCAAAAGAATTGATGGATGAAAACTAGATTAATATTTCTTTTCTTATTCATTGGCCTAACGGTAAGTGCACATGAAGTTAGACCCGGCTATTTTAGCGTACTTCAGGTAAACGACTCTATATATCAGGTTACTTGGAAAGTACCCGCGATGGGAGATGCTATTCCAAAAATTTATCCTAGAGTTCCAGAAACTTGGGAAAAATTAGGGGAGCAACAGAACTTAATGTCCGGTAATCTTAGAAGAACTTTTGATTTTAAAATTACAGAACCTATAGAAGGTGGACTTATTCGATTTGATGGGCAAGAAAAAACCTTGATAGATATTTTATTGACGATTCGATTGCAAAATGGCAATCAATATTCAGTCATGATCAAACCTTCTAACCCGAGGTATACCATCCCTAAAGAACCTTCAAAATATGAAGTAGTAACTACTTATCTCATTTTGGGTGTTGAACATATTTTAATTGGAATTGACCATCTATTTTTTGTTTTGGCATTGTTACTAATTACTGTTGGATTTAGAAAACTGATAAAAACCGTTACTGCTTTTACAATTGCGCATAGTATTACGCTATCGTTATCTGCATTGGGAGTCGTAGGATTACCTGGACCACCCGTTGAAGCCGTAATTGCCTTAAGTATCGTTTTTCTAGCCGTAGAGTTAATAAAACATTATAAAGGTGAAACAGGATTAACCATGAAATACCCTTGGGTTGTTGCCTTTACTTTTGGCTTATTACATGGATTTGGATTTGCAGGCGCCTTAGCCGATATTGGTCTTCCTCAGGCAGAAATTCCGTTAGCACTTTTATTTTTCAATGTAGGTGTTGAAGTAGGACAAATACTATTTATACTTGCTGTTCTTGGGTTTATTTTCATCTTGAAAAAATTAAAAAAATCTTGGCCCAATTGGATTCAACAAGTTACGCCTTATGCCATAGGTAGCGTTGCTGCTTTTTGGTTGATTGAGCGCGTTGTTGGGTTTTGGAGTTAATAGAATTAAAAAAGAGTTCTAATGAAATTTTCATTAGAACTCTTTAAATTTTCTAATTAAAATGATTTTAATTAGGCATTACAACTGAATTAATAACGTGAATAACACCGTTGCTGCCCATTACATCTGTTGCAATAATTTCACTGTAGTTGCCCTTTGCATCCTTTAACCAAATTTTACCATCCTTACTAAGAACCGTAATTTTTTGACCATTTAGAGCTTCGAGATCTACAGATCCATTACCTTTTTTCAATGCCGCCACAACATCTTCTGCTACTAATTTACCAGATACAACATGATACGTTAAAATGTTACTAAGTGCATCTTTGTTTGCAGGCTCAAGCAATGAATTTAACGTTGCTGCATCAATTTTAGCAAAAGCTGAATTTGTAGGTGCAAACACCGTGAAAGGTCCATCACCTTGCAAGGCTTCTACTAAATCTGCCGCTTTTAGAGCAGTTACAAGTGTACTAAAATCTTTATTTCCACTTGCCGCATCTACAATTGTTCCCTGTGCAATGGCACTTTGAGTAAATGATAATGCAAAAACAACTGTAAGAATAAATACTAAATTTTTCATAATGAATAAGTTTTAATGAGTTACAAAGATAAAACATATTTTTGTTTTGTTTAACTTTTTTACTACATTTGTTGAACAAAAGTTATAAATCAAACATTATGAGCACATTAGAACTAATATCACAAGCCTTAGAATTTGAACAAAAAGAAAGTCAATTCAAATCTAGAAATGACAAAATTATTGCTGTTAGGGAAGCTAAGAGAATGATACTTGCTATCAACGAAATTTACAAGAAAAACAGAGATGAAAAGTTAATGACAATTATGAAAAGATTGTCCGTAATTAAAATTAAGTTCGAAAAAAGATTACGAATCAGATAATATTATTCCTAGTTTTTAATAGTTAATTACAATTGACGTAATTATCTTACAATATTTTGGATCTCTGAATTTTATAGTATTGTTTAATTTATTTGCAATTTTATCGCGAGTGTACTTGGCAACGGAACCGTTTTTTGGATGATTGAGCGTGTTTTTGGATTTTGGTTCTAGCTTCGTAAGTCCTTCTTGCACTTTACCAAATTGTTATTTTTAGAGCGACATTTTTTATTGTTCATTTTTTTCGATACTTTTAATGTACAAAATTGCAAATCGAACTATATGAGTACGTTAGAATTAATAACACAAGCATTAGAATTTGAAAAAAATGAAAGCCAATTCAAATCTAGAAATGAAAGAATTATTGCGGTAAGAGAAGCTAAGAGAATGATCCTTGCTATCAATGAAGTATATAAAAAAAATAGAGATGAAAAATTAATGGCAATTATGAAAAGATTGTCCGTAATTAAAATTAAGTTCGAAAAACGACTACGAATTCGATAATTTATGAAAACTTCGCTACCTCAAGAACAGAATTTCGCTGGAAAAATAATTCTAATTACTAGTATTTTTTCATTACTTTATGCAATTACGCGTTATCATGTTTTTGGTAATGTTCCTTGGAATGACTTTCCTTTTTTTATTCTAAATAAAGCAATTTCCTTGGCTGCATTTATCATGTTAACATTTAACTTTTCCATTGGGCCTTTAAAAAATTTAGGACTAAATGTTAGCGAAGGTTGGTTAAACGCTCGTCAGACACTTGGAATGACAGGTTTCTTATATGTACTAGTTCATGTACTTATGAGTTTTATGATTTTCAAACCTGAGATTTTCGGAAAATTTTTTGAAGAAGATGGCAGCCTTACGCTGTTTGCAGGATTAAGTATGTTAGGAGGTATTTTTGCTTTTGTAGTGTTGTGGGCGTATAATTTATCCTTTAAAACAACAATGAAAGAAGATGCAAAATTCATGCGGTTTATTACCTCTCGAAAATTCTTGCTTGTAGCCTTGTTATTCTCGTTAGCTCATATATTCTTTATGGGATATGAGGGATGGTTGAAACTATCAGATTGGCATGGAGGAATGCCTCCAATTAGTTTAGTTGCTTTTACTTTTTTCGCAATATGCTATATTATCAATTTAATTGGAAGAAAATAAGTAGTGAATCGATTACAATAAAAACCTATAGTTTGCAGATACTAGGAATGATTTTCTATTTCCAATAATTCCACCTTCTGCTCTAAATTGCCATCTTTTATTCAATTGATACTGTCCACCAACAACACCATTCCAAAGTTGTTGTACTTGTTTATCCATTCCATAACGAATAATACTGGTACCATCAACCTGATCAATAGCATCAACTATTGGGTCAAAGACCTCGTCTACTACTTTTTTCTGAGCAAAGTTTAAATCATCATAATTGGAAGCATACCAATCATTATAATCGGAAACAATTTGGTCTGCCCTATCTTCTAATCCTGGCAATGCCTCTCCTAGCGAAATTTGACCTCTTGTTTCAGCGTCCATTTTAGTACGCATTCCTCCAATCCAAAAGGCAAAATTACTTTGGGGTCTGTTTTTAAACTTAAACGTTTTACCAACGCGCACTCCTAAAACTTTTACTCGAACAGGATCGTCTAATAATTCCGGTTTATTCCAAGTCCAGTTTGCATCTACAGAAAACCACATTTTCCGAACGCCACCAGCAAACATTACTCCAAACCCTTTTGTAGTAATATTCTGTTCAACTTCTGAGCCTAATTCAATTGGTGCTACTAAATTCACTTTTGTATTTGAAGAACCTCCACCGAACAAACCATAAACGTTAAAAAATGGCAATACCCATAAATCAGGTCTTACGTTATAAGCATAAGACGTATTCGAGTTTTCTCCAAACTCGATAAAATCAACAGGAGTTAGAGGGACATCATGATTGTCGCTTTTAAACCCTAATTGCATGTTATCAATGGTAATATTCTGATCCATCCAAACAAAATTGGCCATTAGACCGGCAGGGAATGGAATATCGAACCCTTTTTCATAGACCTTCTGACCCCAAATAGGAAAGATATAATCATATTTCGTGTTCTTTATACTATCTCTGTATTCTTGATGCTTTTTCCCAACATCAATTGATGAATATTGCGCAACAGTCGAGTACGTTGCAAAGAATAACAATAAGCCAAATACTAATAATTTAAATGGAATCTTTTTCATTCTTTTCTTTTAAGTTCTTTTCTTCTTCTTTTTTCAATCGTTCTTTTTCCGCTCGCTTCTCTTTTGCCTTATTTTTCCCTATTGGAATGTTCACTTTTACAAAAATAGAATTGTGCTTCGTTCCATCCTTATCTTTATAGGCGTTTACGAATCCATAGGAGTATTTTGCTCCAATAGTCATTCCTTCTCCTTTCTTTAATTGATATCCAAATCCAGCAATGGCTCCCACATCTATTCTATTCATAGCGTCTCTATTGTCCTCTTGAATTCGAACCTCCAATTCGTCTTGAATTCCATTAAATTCAACATAAGCCTTAGTTACTAACCCAAATTGCAATCCTCCTTCAACATAAATATGGTCTTCAAATTCATATTTCATTTGTGCTGGAACCAAAAATCCACGAACAACTTGATCATATTGCCCTTCCAAACCTTCATGAATTGTTGCCCCAATAAAATTCAAATCATTAGTAGTTAAATCTCCCACTCCAATTTGTGATTTTACCAATACTCCTGTATCTAAATACCAATTATTCTTAACCCTAATATCAAAATAAAAACCAAGATTCAAATCTGAAGTCATTTGTTTGGTCTCTAAACCACTTATCGAAGAAAAATTAAACCCACCCTCTAATCCAAACTCAAGTCCGTCAGAATTTAATTTATCTCCTAAAAGCAACGAGATAAGTACTTGAGAATGCATAGTGACTCCAAATAACACAAAACAAAGGAGTATTACCTTCTTTTTCATAATATTAAATTTAGGTAGTTATAAATGCTAATATAGTTTATTTCATCAACTTTTAATAAAACAACTCTGTCATTAGTATATTAAAGATCAATGTTGTCTAGGTTATTTAACTAATTAGTATAAATCGGTATTTATCTGATTGAAAAGGGAATTTTCTATTTAACCTTTGAATTGGAAAATATACTCTAAAATAGTAAGATTAATTTACCTATATTTAATGCACTAAAACAATTGCAATGAATACACTTCAACAAATAAATACGCTTAAAGAGCGTATGTCTCAATCCATTATTGGTCAAAATAAATTAGTAAGCAGATTAATTCTAATTCTTTTAGCGAATGGAAATGTGTTGCTAGAGGGGTTACCAGGTTTAGCCAAGACAAGGGCCATAAAATCCTTGGCAAAAGAATTAGATTGCGGATTAAGTAGAATTCAATTTACGCCCGACTTACTACCTTCTGATATTACGGGAACAGAAATTTACCAACCTGAAACTGAAGACAAATTTATCTTTCAACAAGGACCTATTTTTAACAATTTGATTTTAGCCGATGAGATCAATCGTTCTCCTGCTAAGGTGCAATCGGCTTTGCTAGAAGCTATGGAAGAGCGGCAAGTTTCTGTTGCTGGAAAGACCTACAAAATGGAGCCTCTATTTATGGTCATGGCAACACAGAACCCAGTTGAACAAGAAGGAACATATCCTCTGCCAGAGGCTCAAATGGATCGATTCTTAATGCACGTTACAATCGATTATCCAGATGACACTTCCGAATTAGCTATCATGCGATTGAATCGTGGAGAGCAAATGCCAACTAAAAAGAAAAAAGAGAAGGTAGAAAAATTGTCTCCTCAAATTATTTTTGATGCCAGAGAAGAAATTAACAAAGTGACTATCTCAGAAAATATGGAGAAGTACATTGTAGATATTATCTCTGCAACTCGATATCCTTCGAAATACAGCGAACAATTAGATAGTTGGTTAGATTTTGGAGGCAGTCCTAGAGCCACAATAGCCATTGACAGAGCCTCTAGAACCCATGCATGGATGAGCGGAAATAATTTTGTGAGCCCAGATGATGTTAGAGCAGTTGTACATGACTGTTTACGACATAGAATTATGTTGAGTTATGAAGCCAACGCCGAAGGTGTTTCTGCCGATGAAGTGATTGACGCACTATTGAAACAAGTGGCGGTAATTGCATAATTCTATAATTTGCTTATGAAAAAATCACCTGAAAATAGCAATCCTATTTTTGTATCGCTACAAGACTTGTTGGCTAAAGAACACAGCGCTCAAGGGTTTAGTTTTTTAGCAAAAAAACAAAAAGTACGCAGTATTTTAGGAGGTAAACACGCCTCTAAATTACGCGGTCGCGGATTGGATTTTGAAGAAGTTAGAAACTATGTCGCTGGTGATGACATCAGAAATATTGATTGGAAGGTAACAGCAAGAACTCAAAAAACACACTCAAGAGTCTATAGCGAAGAAAAAGAAAAACCAACATTGATAGTCGTTGATCAATCTAAATCTATGTTCTTTGGCACACAAAATAAAATGAAATCTGTAGTTGCGGCAGAATTAGCTGCGTTGACTGCATTTAGAATTTTAAAAGAAGGAGACAGAGTTGGCGGTGTCGTTTTTGCAGATAACGGTATTGACATTATTTCTCCTAAAAGAAATAGAAAAAACATACTTCGATTTTTTGAACATATTGTTCAACGTAATCACGAATTGATCGATTCCGAATCTGTGAATCACGCAGAAGCATCTTCAGTCGTTTTCAAAAAAATTAGAAATATTGTTACGCATGATTTTCTAATTGTGGTGATTAGTGACTTTAGAAGATACTCTAAGGATGTCATAAAAAACATAGCGCAGATGGCTCAAAACAACGACGTGATTTTAGCAAAAGTATTCGACCCAATGGAGCGTGATATTCCTAAAACGAAATTGGTTATTGGAGATACTAAAAAACAATTAAATGTTGACGGTAAGAACCGAAGTATTCAACAAGAGTTTAGCAAAGGGTTTGATACAGATTTTCAAAATTTCGAGAATGAAATGAAAAAGCATCGCATTCCAGTTTTAAAGTTTGATACTGTTCAGCCGGTAGATGACCAACTAAAAAACATGCTTTCTAACAAAAAATGATATTGACAAATTCCATATCGAAACTTATGCAAGAAACTCCAGAATTGAAACCAATTATGGAACCAGACCCAATTGAATTTTCTTTTGAAACGGTCGGATGGACTGTTTTGTTATGGGTTCTTATAATTTCAATTCTTGTAATTGTAATTCGCAGTATGCTACTGTATCGCAAGAACAAATACAAAAGAACAGCATTAAAAGTATTAGATAAATTATCTCTAAATGCTCAGGATATCAATCTACAAATTGCCACCCAATTAAAAATAGTAGCAATTCAGTCCTATGGCCGAGGTACAGTTGCGCATTTATCAGGTGAGGATTGGACGTCATTTTTACAGTCCAAAACAAAGCATACACAATTTGAGGAACTAGATTCTTTTTTAATGGAGTGCTTATATAAAAACAATACTGATTCAGCGCAAACCAAACAATTTTTAACCTTTTCAAAAAAATGGATTAAAACGCATGCCTGAAAATTTTGAAATAGCATACAAGTTTGTTTTTTGGCTCTTTCCATTGCCATTTTTACTGTATTGGTTATTACCACCATTGCGCCTTAAAAGCGCTTCATTATTACTACCAGATTTTGATAAGGCTCAAAAATACACAGGTGAAAAAGCGCGAAAATCGGCCGAAATTAAAAGACGAAATATTATTTCTTGGTTATTTTTAATATTGATTTGGATTTCGGTATTAGCGGCGTTGTCATCACCACAAATTGTAGGTAAACCAGAATTAAAAGTAAAAACCTCTCGTAGTTTTTTAGTCGTAGCTGACATCTCGTTTAGCATGGCACAAACCGATTGGCAAATTGATGGTAAGCGTGTACGACGTTGGGAAGCCGTTAAACATGTAATGCACGATTTTATCAAAAAAAGAGAAGGTGACCGAATGGGTCTTATTTTCTTTGGATCAAGCGCTTATGTACAAGCACCATTTACATCAGAATTGGCAACAGTTGATCAATTATTAGAAGAAGCCGATGTTGGTATGGCAGGCCAAATGACAAATATTGGAAAAGCAATTGTAAAAGGAATTGACTTATTTGAACAAGACACCATTCAGTCTAAAGTAATGCTTTTGCTTTCTGACGGTGTAGATGCCGGTACCGATATACTTCCGTTAGACGCCGCGGATATGGCTAAAAAAGATTCTATAAAAGTATATACCATCGGAATAGGTGACCCAAATGCTCCAGGTTCCGATTTAGATGAAAAAACACTAGAAGAAATATCAGAACTCACCGATGCGCAATATTTCAGAGCTATAGATACGGATAGATTGAATGAAATTTATGAAGAATTAGACAAATTAGAACCTATAGAATACGAAGAGGAATCATACAAACCCACGACGTTTTTATATCATTACCCGTTAGGGTTAGCCATTGGCTTGGCGCTGATACATTCCTTCTTAGCAAGTGCCTTTGCATTTGGAAAACAATTCAAAAAAGATGAACTCAATTAAGGAATTTACACATATCGATTGGGAGCAGTTTCATTTTTTGAGACCTGTCTTTCTGTGGCTTCTAATTCCAGTTGTCATCATTCTTATATTGAATTTAATCACCAATAGAAATAGTATTAAATGGAAAAGTACCATTGCTCCTCATCTTAGAAAATATGTAATTCAAAAAGGGAGTGAACATCTTAAAAAATGGATGCAGTTTTTCACCATGCTCACTTTGGCTTTGGCAATTCTAGGTTTGGCAGGTCCAACTTGGAAAGAAGTTGAAGTTCCGGGTAAAATATTAGAAACTCCTGTGGTAATTGCCTTGGACTTATCGCAAAGCATGTTGGCTACGGACATTCAACCCAACAGATTGGAACGCGCTAAATTTAAAATATCAGATTTAATAGATGCAAATCCACGAGCGAGAATCTCCTTAGTGGGCTTTGCTGGATCGGCACACACCATTGTTCCGTTAACCAACGATTACCGAATTATAAAATCTCATATCAGTACATTATCTCCTAATGTAATGCCGTTTGGAGGCTCCAATTTACAAGCAGCCTTGGAGGTAACAGACACTATTATAAATGTAACTACTGCGCCTGCAACGCTGATTTTATTTTCTGACGACTTTGATGAAGAAACCTTTAATCTTTTACAAAATTTCGCTACAACCGGAAATACGCAGATAGAAATTGTACCTTTTAATACAACAACAGGGGCTGATGTTCCTAATTTTAATGGTCGCGGATTTCTGAAAGAGCAAGGTAAAAACGTGCATTCCTCCTTAAATACTGATATTCTAAATAGATTGGATGCCATTGAAAACATTACGGTGCATGCTTTAACTTTAGATAATTCTGATATGGAATTGTTAGCGAAAAAAATTGCCGACAACATAGAATTTAAAGAACAAGACGAAGAAAAAGAAGACGACTGGGAAGACCATGGATTGGTATTGATCATTCCTTTTGTTTTTATGGTCTTTCTCTCTTTCAGAAAAGGATGGGTACTTTATTCCTTAGTATTTATGATGACATTTTCTTCTTGTTCCTCAGATACTTCTTTTAAAGACTTTTGGTTTACGAAGGACTATCAAGGTCAGCAATTAATCGACAAAGAAGAATACGCCTTGGCGGGAGACACTTTTGACGACCCTCTCCAAAAAGGAGTTGCGTACTATAAAGCGAATGATTACGACGCTGCCATTACCGCGTTTAGTAAGGATACCACCGCTATGGGTGCTTATAATTTAGGTGTTGCCTATTTTGCCAATGGCGATTATGCTGCTGCAGAAATTGCTTTTGGAAATGCCGTTGAATTAGATCCTGATATGGAGAATGCAAAAAGTAATATGCAGGTTTCTCAACATTTGTCAGGGGGTGAAAATGAGGTAAATCCAGAAGATGCAGAAGAAGCCACTGAAAAAGGGCAAGCGCAAAATGAGCAAAATAAAAGCCCTGAAGATTTGAGCGGCGGCGGACAAGAAGCCACCAAAGAGCAAATGGAAAAAGAACGCTTAGAGGAAACCGTAAATACAGATGTTAGAAAAGGAAAGGAATTAGACGAAGTACCGGATAATTTTGAAACAGGAAAACAAGACAATTCACAAAAAGTATTGATGCGAAAAGTAGATGATGATCCTTCTCTTTTCTTAAAGCGAAAATTTAAACATCAAGCCAAAGAGAAAAATCTAAAACAACCTAAAAACATAAAACAATGGTAAAAGGTTTTAGAAAATATACGGCGTTATTAATCTTCTTAATTGGAATCGGCACTTTTGCTCAAGGGCATTTATCTAGTTCTGTTTCATTAAGTAAAAACTCAGTGTATGTTGGCGAACCCGTTCAAGTAACTGTTTCGGTTTTTACTTCTACTTGGTTTACAAAAGGGGTAAACCCTGGGAATATAAAAGTAAATGGTGCCTTTACAGTTTATTTCAGATCTTTAAGTACTTCTAAACAAGTAAATGGAAAAACTTATGCTGGTGTTCAGTTGTATTTCAACGTATTTCCTCATGAAAATGAACCGATCGAATTTCCGTCGTTAGAAATTGAAGTTGAAACTCCAGATCCTGGAGGTTACAAAGGCATACGTCATGTTGTAAAAACAAATCCAAGAACGATTAACGTAAAATCAATCCCTCCAAATTTTGATGCAGATAGTTGGTTGGTTACCTCATGGATGTCGGCATCTGAAAATTGGAAAGGAGATTTAAAAAACGTAAAGGTAGGAGATGTATTGGAACGCTCCATTTATAGAAATGCCTCAAATACGGTTTCAGAATTGATTCCGCCAGTAAAATGGGATACCATCGCAAACGTGAGTTTGTATCCAACCCGGTCTGAAGTTGCAAATAATAAAACAAAAACAGCTATCAGCGCAACTCGAACTGAAGGTGTTCGATATCTATTTGAAAAAGAAGGTGAAATTATAATTCCAAAAAAGGAATTGACTTGGTACAATCCGTATAAAAAGAAACTTTATAAAAAAACGCTACCAGAAGTTGTTATCAATGTACAACCAAACCCCGATCTAGGGATGTTGGCTTCTGTGAAGGAGCAATTAGAAAAGAATAAAACTACTGCTGAATCGGAAGAGCAGAGCTCTATTACTGTTTTGGGATTATCATTGAAACAATTCTCTTTGTATCTACTCATTGGAATTATTTTAGTGTACGTTTCAATAAAACTAATCAAAGTTTTACTCAAGATTTACAACAAAAGAAAAGCAGATTATTTAGAATCTGAAAAATATTTTTTCGATTTATTTATAAAGTCAATTCCGTCAAATTCAGCAAAAGAAATTTTACCAAAACTATACAGATGGATTGATGAACTACCACTTGAAAATTCTATGGTATCTGAATTAAAAGTTCGTGTTAACAATAAGAATTTGGATTCTGAGTTTGAAAAAATTTCTAGTACTACAGATTCACTTACACTACAAAAATCTAATTGGAAGCAAATTAGAAAGCAGGTTTTAGACAAAAGTTCTATGAATAAAAAAGAAATACAACCCAATTGGATCAATCCATAACTATAAATTAAAATAGACTAATTGTAGTTCCATTTTATTTTCATTATTTTTGAGTTAGAAAAAAATTGCAAACTTCTATGACTTTTTCTTAGATCAATTTCCTGTTATAAGGTTATTGAGTATTGCAGATTATTAACTTTAATGCTTATTTATGAAAACAAAATTTACACAGAGTCTAAAATCTATTGTATTTGCTTCCTTACTCTTTTTAATAGGAGCAATTGCAAATGCCCAAACCGAAAAACCAAATATTTTAGTGATTTGGGGAGATGATATTGGCTGGGCTAATATAAGTAAATACAACCATGGAATAATGGGATATCAAACACCGAACATTGACCGTATAGCTAATGAAGGTGCGATGTTTACGGACTGGTACTCACAGCAATCTTGTACTGCAGGAAGAGCCGCCTTTATTTTAGGGCAGCATCCGTTTAGAACGGGGCTACTAACTATTGGAATGCCAGGCTCTAAACAAGGAATTCAAGACAATCAACCAACAATAGCAGAATTACTGAAGCCACAAGGATATACTTCTGGCCAATTTGGAAAAAATCATCTTGGTGATCAGGATGAACATTTACCTACGAATCATGGATTTGATGAGTTTTTCGGTAATTTGTATCATCTAAATGCCGAAGAAGAACCTGAAACATATTATTATCCAAAGGACAAAGAGTTTCATAAAAATTATGGTCCAAGAGGTGTGATTCATTCTTACTCTGATGGTAAAATTGAAGATACAGGACCATTAACAAGAAAACGTATGGAGACTGCAGATGATGAATTTACAGATGCGGCAATCGCGTTTATTGAGAAAGCACATGCAAACAAGCAACCTTTCTTTGTATGGTTAAGTGCAACAAGAATGCATGTTTGGACCCGATTAAAGGAAGAAAGTCGAGGAGTTACTGGCATTGGATTGTATCCTGATGGAATGGTAGAGCACGATAAATCTATTGGACGTGTTTTAAAAAGATTAGAAGACCTTGGGATTATAGATAATACTATTATTATGTATTCTACGGATAATGGAGCTGAAAAATTCACATGGCCTGATGGAGGAACTACTCCTTTTTATGGCGAGAAAGGAACCACATGGGAGGGCGGATTTAGAGCTCCTTGTGCCATTCGTTGGCCTGGTGTAATTAAACCTGGAACCATCGATAACAACATCTATTCTCATGAAGATATGCTCCCGACAATTCTTGCCGCTGCTGGAGTTAATGATGTAAAAGAAAAATTATTAACTGGCTATCAAGTTGGAAACAAAAATTTTAAGGTTCATTTAGATGGCTACAATTTAATGCCTTTTTGGAAAGGAGAAGCAGCAGAAGCTCCTCGTAAAGAGATATTCTATTTTGATCAAGGAGGAAATTTAAATGCAATTAGATATCAAGATTGGAAATTACATTTTACCATACTTGAAGGTGCAATTAATACTGCATATAGAAAAACACCAGCTTGGCCAATTTTAATAAATCTAAGAGCAGACCCATACGAAACAGCATGGAAAGAATCTGCCATGTACATTCGTTGGTTTGCTGACAACATGTGGACATTTGTTCCAGCACAGCAAATTACAGGAAAATTTTTAGCCACTTTTAAGGAGTTTCCTCCTGTTCAAGGATCTTCTCTGGGCATCGACAAAGTTGTCGAATCTCTAAGTGTTAAGCCGCAAAATTAAAAAATAAATTGTAACTTTAGAAGCCGCAGACTGCGGCTTCTTTTTTAATCTAAAAAACGCTACTATGAAAAAGACTTCTATTTTAGGAATACTTATGTTGTTAAGTATTTCAATTTTTGCACAAGACAAACCTAACATCCTCGTCATATGGGGAGACGATATTGGGCAGTCTAATATCAGTGCCTACACAATGGGGTTGATGGGGTACCAAACTCCAAATATTGATCGTGTTGCTAAAGAAGGTATGATATTTACAGATTATTATTCTGAGCAATCTTGTACTGCAGGTCGTTCTTCATTTATTATGGGTCAAAGTGTTTTTAGAACAGGATTAAGCAAAGTTGGTTTACCAGGAGCAAAAGAAGGTATTTCTTCAGAGGACCCAACTATTGCAGAATTACTAAAACCATTAGGCTATAGAACAGGACAATTCGGAAAAAACCATTTAGGTGATCGTGATGAGCACTTACCAACCAATCATGGATTTGATGAGTTCTTTGGAAATCTATACCACTTAAATGCTGAAGAGGAGCCAGAAAATGAAGATTATCCAGATCCAGCAAAATATCCAGACTTCAGAAAAAAATATGGACCAAGAGGGGTAATTCACTCTTATTCGGATGGAAAAATTGAAGATACAGGACCTTTGACTAAAAAGAGAATGGAAACTGTAGATGATGAAACTATTGCTGCAGCAAAAGTATTTATAAGAAATGCTGTTAAATCTGGAGAGCCATTTTTTGTTTGGTGGAACGGAACTAGAATGCATTTTAGAACACATGTAAAAGAAGAACATAAGGGAATATCTGGTCAAGACGTTTATGGAGACGGGATGGTTGAGCATGACATGCATGTTGGAGAATTATTGGATTTATTAGATGAATTAGGTGTTACCGATAATACAATTGTACAGTACGGAACAGATAACGGGCCACATAAAAACACTTGGCCAGATGCTGCATCTTCTCCTTTTAGAAGTGAAAAAAACACCAACTGGGAAGGTGGCTGGAGAACGCCATCTATGATTCGTTGGCCTGGACAAATTGAGGCGGGATCAGTTTCTAACACTATCATATCTGGTATGGATTGGTTGCCAACATTTTTGGCTGCCGCCGGAAATGAAAATGTAAAGGATGAATTGCTTAAAGGAAAAACGATTGATGGGAAAACATTTAAAGTACATTTAGACGGTTACAATATGTTACCGCATATTACGGGTAAAGAAAAAGAAGGCAGAAGACACGAAATCTTTTATTTTTCTGATGATGGTGATTTAACTGCTATGCGATATGACGATTGGAAATTAATTTTCATGGAGCAAAGAATGGATGGAACCCTAGGGTTATGGGCTAACCCATTCACTCCTTTAAGAATTCCTTTAATTCTTAATTTAAGAAGAGACCCTTATGAAATTGCACCTATAACTTCTAACACCTATTATGACTGGTTGTTGGACAGGGCCTATTTATTAGTACCGGCACAAGATATTGTTGGTCAATTTTTAATGACTTTTAAAGACTACCCTCCAAGAATGAAGGCGGCAAGTTTTAGTTTGGAAAAAGTAATGGAAAAATTAGCTAGCCCCGGTGAACATTAAAATATAAATCAAAAACTATGAAACATATAAAACAAATATCAATTTTAGGAATGCTTCTTTTATTAAGCATCTCTGTCTTTGCACAAGACAAACCAAACATCCTTGTGATATGGGGAGATGATATTGGATGGTCTAACCCAAGTATTTACAATATGGGAATGATGGGTTATAAAACTCCGAATATCGATAAAATTGGAAAAGACGGTATTGTATTTACCGATTACTATTCCCAACAATCTTGTACCGCAGGTAGGTCTGCATTTATAACGGGACAATCTCCTTATAGAACTGGATTAACCAAAGTTGGTTTACCTGGTGCTAAAGAGGGATTAAATATTTTAGACCCGACAATTGCGGGGCTACTTAAAAATCATGGTTATGCAACGGGTCAATTTGGAAAAAATCATTTAGGTGATTTGGACGAGCATTTACCTACCAATCATGGTTTTGATGAGTTTTTAGGGAACCTATACCATTTAAATGCAGAAGAAGAACCTGAGCATCCAGATTATCCTGAAGGAGCGGAATTTAAGAAAAAATTCGGTCCGAGGGGCGTGATTAAATCGTCATCAGATGGTAAAATTGAAGATACAGGGCCATTGACTAAGAAAAGAATGGAAACTGTAGATCATGAAACGAAAGATGCCGCGATTGCATTTATGAAAAAATCTGCTGGAGAAGGAAAACCATTTTTTACATGGTATAATTCCACAAGAATGCACGTTTGGACACATTTACAAGACAAGTACAAGGAAAAAACTGGACTAGGTGTTTATGCTGACGGTATGGTCGAATTGGATGATATCGTAGGAGAATTAACGGCCACTTTAGATGAATTAGGCATTGAAGAAAATACGATAGTAATTTTCGGAACAGACAATGGTGCAGAAATTATTTTTTGGCCGGATGGAGGGATGACACCTTTTAGAGGTGAAAAAGCAACTACTTGGGAAGGTGGATTTAGAGCACCTTGTTTAATTAAATGGCCAGCAAAAATTAAACCAGGACAAGTTAGTAATGCTATTATTTCTGGAGAAGATTGGCTACCTACTTTTTTAGCCGCAGCTGGAGAATCTGATGTGAAAGAGAAATTATTAACAGGGCATTCTGCAATGGGAAGAGATTATAAAGTACACCTAGATGGTTATAATTTCTTACCGTATTTAACAGGGGAAACTGATGAAAGTCCCCGAAACGAAATTTTTTATTTTGACGATGATGGAAGTTTAAATGCATTCAGATATAAAAGATGGAAAATGCACTTTAAAATTCAAGAAAATCATGGATTTAATGTATGGCAAAAAAAATATACCGAATTAAGGTTCCCAATGCTTATGGATTTATATGGTGACCCTTTTGAAAGAGCACAACACGATTCTGAAGATTATAATCATTGGTTGGCAGAACGTATGTTTATGTTAGTTCCTGCTCAAGCAAAAATTGCCGAGTTTTTATCAACATTTAAGGAGTTTCCCCAACGACAAGAGGTCGGAAGTTTCAGTTTAGATAAAGTTTTAGAGCAAATGCAAAGTGCTAAAAAGAATTAATTCTGACATAATTTCATCAAAACCAGTTATTTATTAATTTAGATAACTGGTTTTTAATTTCAATTGATATGAAAAATATAATTTACTCATCATTCGCCATCCTTTTTATTAGCATCACTTCTTGCACAACAAGTGTAAACCCTGATATTGATTCGAAATCAATAACTCCATTACCAAGTTGGAATGATGCTGCTTCAAAACAAGCGATACTTGCTTATGTAGAAGATGTTACAAACAGAGATAGCAAAAATTTTATTCCAGTTGTAGATAGAATTGCAACCTTCGACAATGATGGAAATCTTTGGTCAGAGCAACCTGCCTATTTTCAATTGTTCTTTGCAATAGACAGAGTAAAAGCTATGGCATCAGAACATCCAGAATGGAAAGATCAACAACCTTTTAAAGCTGTTATAGAAGGAGATATGGCAACTTTATTAAAACAAGGTGAACATGGATTGATTGAATTGGTTATGGCAACTCATGGAGGAATTACCACAGATGAGTTTGAAGAAGATGTAAAACAATGGCTGGCAACTGCCAAGCATCCGAGATTTGACAAACCTTACAATGCGTTGGTATATCAACCAATGTTGGAATTGTTAGATTATTTGCGTGCCAATGATTTTAAATGTTTTATCGTTTCTGGTGGAGGAATTGAATTTATGCGTCCTTGGTCTGAAGAAGTTTATGGCATACCAAAAGATCAGGTTGTGGGATCAAGCATTATAACCGAGTTTGATTACAACAACGGAAACCCTGTAATTAGACGTTTGCCAAAAATGAACTTTATTGATGACAAAGGCGGGAAACCAGTTGGAATTAACAGATATATTGGTCGTAAACCTGTTTTTGCTTCTGGTAACTCGGATGGTGATTTACAAATGCTACAATGGACGGATTCTAATTCTTATAAAAGTTTCCAATTATATCTGCATCATACAGACTCGGAGCGCGAATGGGCTTACGATAGAGATTCACACATTGGCCGTTTAGATAAAGGTTTGGACGAAGCACAAGAAAAAGGATGGACCGTTATTGACATGAAAAATGATTGGAAAGTGATATATCCGCATGATTTGAAATAACCAATTTTAAAATCAATATTTTTGTACTACTAAAAACTAAAACTATGAAAAAATCAATCTACTTATTTATCGCCGGTCTATTTCTAATTTCCTTTTCTGTACAAGCACAAAAATTTGAAATTACACCGCAATATGGGTATCAAGTTGGAGCCAAATACCATTATTATGGAGGTTATGTGAAGATGACCGATTCAGACCAGTATGGTATTACATTAAATATGGAAATAAGTCCAGATGTTGAAGCTGAATTCTTTTGGGCACAGCAAAATGCAAGTATTAGAACTGAAGATTATCAATATTTTCCAATAGAA
The DNA here is from genome assembly GCA_001874265.1 of Bacteroidetes bacterium MedPE-SWsnd-G1. GTDB lineage: Bacteria > Bacteroidota > Bacteroidia > Flavobacteriales > Flavobacteriaceae > Urechidicola. Next base: position 19,577 of record MPDD01000002.1, read on the forward strand.
GTTCATATTACAGATATCCAAGCAAATCACTTTCAACTAGGTGCTATACATTCTTTCGGATATGGTGATGCAAAGCCTTTTGCAGGAGCATCATTGGGATGGACATCTTTCAATCCAGATGACTCGTCTTATAGTTCTAATACCAAATTTACTATTGGTATTTCTGGCGGGTTACGTTATTATTTCTCAAAAAGACTAGGGTTTAGATTACAAGGACAGTTGCTTATGCCTATTCAATGGGGTAGTATTTATATTGGTCCAGGAGGGGGTGCTGTTTCGACTGGTGGAAGTCTATTGCAACTGAATTTTACTGGCGGTTTAATTTTTGGCTTAGGTAAATAAATTTTAATTTCGCTCCTTCAAAATCAACAACATTATTATGAAAAAAATCACCATCCTATTTATTGCCTTTTTTATTGGCGCACATACTTATTCTCAATCATTAACAGAATTGTACGATTTAGTGCATTCTTCTGTTGTTGTTATAAAAACAATTAGTTCAGAAAGTGCAGGATTAGGAGATAAACAAAAAGTAAAAACATCTGAAGGATTAGGTTCAGGAGTTTTGGTTTCTTATAATGGACTTATTTGGACTGCATCACACGTAGTACACAATGCTGAAAAGGTGATGGTAAAGTTTCCCGATGGAGATGTCTATGAAGCAGATGTATTAAGTTCTAGTCCAATGGCAGATGTGGCGTTGATTAAAATTAATTCTTTATTCGATTTAAAGAAAAAGCACATCGCTCAAATTGGTAATTCTGATGATGTGAAAATTGGCGAAGATGTTTTTGTTATAGGAACTCCATTAGGGATTGAACAAACACTTTCTAGAGGAATCGTAAGTGGTAAAATGGCAAAGGAAGGATTAAAGGATGATTTTTTGCCCGTAGAATTTATTCAAACAGATGCTGCTATTAACCCTGGTAATTCAGGTGGGCCAATGTTTAATATGAAAGGTGAGGTTATCGCTATTGCTAGTTTTATCATGTCGCAATCGGGCGGTTTTGATGGTATTGGTTTTGGAGCCTCTTCTAATGTAGCTCAAACAATTTTAATGGATCAACCAAATATTTGGTCTGGAATGGAATTTGTTTTCTTACAAAATGAATTGGCAAGTATTTTTAATATCCCTCAAGATGCTGGTATTTTAGTTCAATCAGTTGCTTCTAATGGTCTGGGAGATAAATTAGGATTAAATGGGGGTTATATAAATGCTACAATTGAAGGAAAACCAATATTGGTTGGTGGAGATATTTTATTAGAAATTGCAGGGGTGAAACTAGATAGTGAGGAAGCTATAATTTCTTTGCGTGAAAAAATAGTGACACTAAAGGAAGGGAGTTCTTATGCTGTAAAATATTTAAGAGCAGGTAAAATAATTACCAAAGAAGTCTCTAATTAGTTCCTCGTAATCTAGTATAAATCTGTTGGTAGTTCTGATTGTTTGGCGCAATTCTTAATAATAACTCACACGTTTTAATTGCGTTTGCATTGTTCGTATTCATTTCGGCAATCAATTTAACGTATAATAAGCGCTCATTATTTGGCATTAAATTCAAGCCGTCTCCTACAATTTCTAGAGATTTATTATACTTGTTTTCTTGTTGTAACATCAAGGCGTAATTGTAAAATGCATTTGGATTTATAGGTTGTTTTCCTAGGCTTCGCTCCATGTATTCCATAGATTTCTGAATATTACCCGTTTCATTATATAATAAGCCAAGCATATAATAAGAGTACCCAAATTCAGGTTCTTGCTCAACAACTTTTAAATACAACGTTTCACTTTCTTTTACTTTACCTTGTTGGTAATACAGCAAGGCTAAATTCATACGAGAACGATTGTTAAACCTGTCAATTTTTATAGCTCTCTCGTATGATTTAATCGCTTCTATTTCTTTACCTTTTGCTTGATAATACAACCCTATTTGATGCTGACCTGTTGAAAAATCTGCATTAATATTCATCGATTCTAAAAATTCTTTGTTTGCCTTTTTAAAATTTGGGTTGGCACTAATATCAATCCCCATCATGTTAAAATATTGCGCTGTAGAAATACGAACCAACCGTACAGAATCTTGAAGCATCGCAGCTATATTTGGAGACATTTCTGAATTATTCAATACTTCCATTCCTCTAACTACTTCATTTCTTACTGTTGATGAAGAATCATTTAAATACCCTATTAGATTTTGAATCTGTTGTGTATTTAATGGGTAACTAGCATACCTATTTACTGCAGTTGCTCTTGCAATATCTGGATAATTACCATTTGCCATTAAATATTCATACGCAGATAAATCTCCATGCGCCCCTTTTACCAAATAATCTGAAAAATGATCTGCTCTTTCCGTCCCAAATTTTTCGACAATTACATCAGCAGCCCATTGTGCACTTTTATCGTCATGACATCCGGTACAAGAGTTTGGCACTCCATAGGCTACCGTTTGATCTGGTCTAGGTACTCTAAAACTATGATCACGTCTAAAATCATTACCCATATATGTTTTACCAGGCATATGACAGTTAATACATTGAGCTCCATTTGAACCTACACCATGAAAATGATGAGAAGGTTCATTATAATTGGGTGTATGGCATTGCATACATAAATCATTACCCTGCTTCTTTAATTTTAAGGTGTGTACATCATGACAATCTCTACAAGACACCCCATTGTGATACATTTTACTTTGAATAAAAGAGCCATATACATAATCCTCATCACGTATTTGACCGTCCAATTCATATATCGGGTCAATCAACATGCTCTGTGCATAATGGTCTTCGAATTTCCCTTTATAATCAAAATACTTTGTTAACTGACTTCTTCTAGAATGGCATCGCGCACATTTATCTACGAGTTCTGTTGAAGTCATTTCAGAATTCATATACATGCTCGGTGGATGGTATTCGTCTGTCGGATTTTCATAAAACGATACATGCGAACTTGAAGGGCCATGACAAGCCTCACAACTAACATCTATTTCGCTAAAAGTAGTTTTATAGGAATCCGTTTTACTCAAATAATTTTTCTGAAGATTTGTGGAATGACAATCGGCACACATGGTGTTCCAACTCATAGCACTACCGGTCCAATGCAGTCTATCTCCATGATTGATATCTACTTGATCGTTCAGAGTAAACCATTCATTTTTAACTGAATCCCATGCAGTACTTAAGCATTGGTATTCTCCGTTTTCGAACTTTATTAAATATTGCTGTAAGGGGGTTACTCCAAAAACATACTCAATTTTATAATCTGAAAAAGAACCATCTAAACCCTGTGTATTTACATAATAGCCATCATCCTTTTTAAAAAAAGTACTGGTTATATCTTGATGCGTAATTTCAGTGTTGTCAAAATTCGCTAAAACTGTAGAATCATTTGCTACATCCATGGCCAAATCATGATGTGATCCTTGCCATTTATTAAATGTATCTTGATGACAAGATTTACAGGTTTCTGACCCTACAAAACTTGCTTCAACAATTTTACCATCTCTAATTTCGGTGTACTCCGTTTTTTCATTTTTGCCACAAGACATCAATAAAAAAACAAGTAAGCCAAAAAGACTTACTTGTTTTTTATGTAATGCTATATGTTCTAAATTATTTTTTAGGGTCATTCTTTCTAATACATTCTTCTATTCGACCCAAATATAAAATTATAATACCAATGCTAATAACAATAAGATTAGTTATTTATTAATAACAAGGCTAATACAGCAAAATGATCGGAGTAATATTTCAAATCTTTAGAATCCGTTAAAACAGCATGCTTCATAACTTTTATGTTCTCTGTATTTGAAACAAAAATATAATCAATTCTAGGGCCTACTTCTTCTTTAAACTTAAAACCATTAAAAGTACCATAGGACCCAAAAGCAGAAGTTTTACTCACTTCATAAGCATCTAACATGAAATTCTTTAATTTTGAAATCACTTTACTATCTGGTTCTACATTTAAATCACCCATAAAAATAACGGGTAAGTTTTCATCATTCAATCTTTCAATTTTTTCCTGAACAAGGTCAATTGCTTTTAATCTAGATTCTACACCTATATGATCAAAATGGGTGTTAAATACCCAAAATTTATTGCCTGTTTTTTTTTCTTTAAATAAGCCATACGTACAAATTCTAGGCAAGGCAGCATCCCAATTCTTAGATGGGGCATTAGGAGTTAAAGACAGCCAAAACGTACTAGATTCTAAAACTTCAAATTCATTTTTTTTATAGAATATAGCCGACTGTTCTCCTTTTCCTTCTCCATATCTTCCAATTCCAAAATGTTCATACTCGGCTAATTCTTCATCCAAATATATTGTTTGATGCGGCAGTCCTTCTTGAATTCCGAATATTGAAGGTTCATAAAATTGGATTTGTTTTACCAATCCTTCTTTTCTATTTGGCCAAGCATTTTCTCCATCTGAGGCAACATCTAATCGAATATTATACGTCATTACAGAAATGGTTGCTTCTTGACTGAACCCGAGCACTCCCAACATAAAAACAACTATAACTAAACTTATCTTTTTCATCTTAAAACGTGTAATTTAAATTTAAATGAACCAATCTTGCTTGCACTGGAGTTACAATAAAATCGGCGTTTGGATTATTGCTAATATACTCTTTAGTTGCATCGTCTTTACTAGCTCCAAAGGAATTAGGTCCGTAAAAATTTAATAAACCTTCTGATGCAAAAGCATTTTTTACATGAAGCCCAACATTAAATTGAGAAGTAAATTTATATACGGCACCAAAATTAAAAACACTATAAGAAGGCAATTGAAAAGCATTCGCAATATTTCCTTCACGCTCTCCCATAAAACGCCAATCAGCATAAACCGCTGTTTTATTCCAAGTATACTCAGGAGTTAAATTGAACATAACACTTGGGTTAAATGGCAATTTATTTCCGTTATAAGCAATGATTTCATCGTCACCAGTATCAATAGTTCCATTCGCATTATACACTGTAAAATCTTTCGCTTTTGCATTTTGCAAAGTTCCGTTGAATCGCACATTAAAATCGGCTGTAGGATGATAGATACTTTCTATTTCTAGACCAAAAGTTTCAGTACTATTAAATTGCATTGGAGTGTAAAATATCGCATTGGTATCCTCGTCAAAAACAAAGGTACTAAACCCTACATTACTCAATTCACTATAAAAAAGTGTAGGAATTATTGTTAGTGACTTACTGTTAAATTTAATTCCTGCTTCTACTTGTGTAACTTGTTGACTTGGTCCTTTTTCATTAATTGGAACATTTGAAAAATTATCGAAATAATAATCGAGTTCAGGCGCTTTTTCTCCCTTAGAGAATCTTCCAAATAGATTGAAATTTTGATTAAACTCATAATTAACTCCTAACGAATAGGAAAAATTATTGTAACTATAATCGAATCCATCTTTTTCACCAGTCGAAATTAAAATTCCATTATCATAATCTGTTAACGGATTCCCATCATAACCTCCATCTTTCATTAACGGGGCCGCTCTATCCTTAGAGCCAAAATGAACAATAGAGTTCCAACGAAGACCAGCGTCAATCATCAATTTATCATTTACTTTCCATTGATCTTGAACGAACAAATGCAATTGATTTACATTTGCTTCTCCTTTTCCATAAAATAATCCTCCATAATTACTATATCCATTTTCATCCGAAAGTTGAACAATTGGTGCTCCTGGATTTTCAATACGAGCGGTCATGGCTGTTGGCTCTGCTGCATATGAAGCGTAGGCAAAACTTGCTCTGGTTAATGTCGAAATATTAGTATTTGCAATAAAAACACCTCCGTTCAAAATATGGTCATTCAGGTCACCTTGAAACGATAATTGATTCATAAACTCATCGCTATGATCGTCTTTATACCATGCTCCTACACCTAAAACAGCATCATTAGCTATTGTTCCATCGGTTAAATAATCAAAACTTGGTGGGTCTCCAAAAATACCAGCATTATTAACTCTCGCCATTTCTTGGCCTGTTTTTGCATTGTCAAAAATTACTTGACCCACTGGAAATCCAGCCCCACTAATAAAATATGGCAGGAAGCCATTTAAAGGTAATTTTGCGCTGGACAAACTCGTTTGCCAATTAGCGGACTTTGAAGAATACCGCATATGATTTACTACTTTCCAATTTTCCGAAACCTCAGATTCAAATAAAAACCCACCCGTAATATCTTTTGTGTGAATTCCGTTTGACGGGTCAAATTCATAATATCCTCCAACTCCATCAGGAATCATACTCTTTGAATTTGATATTAATTGTGCCGTAGATTTAAAATCTTGGTCATAAGCCGCTTCTGGATTTTTCCAATTATTTGCCGTTACACCAGTGGTTCTATTCACATGATCATCCAAATATTTTCCGTACAACTCTACTTTCCCTTTTACAAATGTGTAACTTGTTCGTAATTTTAATTGACCTCCATTAGCCATGTTAAAGTCAATGTTCTTGTTTCCCTGATCTAAACGATGAGAAACTCCTACGCTATATCCAAACTTTTCGCTTAAAGGTCCTGAAATTGTGGCATCAATTTTATTGTAAAAATTACCATTATTATGTACGCCTGTATTTAATGAAATTGCTCCTTGCTGAATTTTACTTATTCGGTTTGAAATGAAATTAAATACCCCTCCCGGTGAATTCATTCCTGAAATTGCCGCGGAACCGCCGCGAACCACTTCTACTCTTTTTATAGAATTGTCTATTCTATGAAATAAATCAGGTGAGAATGATGAAAACTGTACCGCTGAAACTGGTAATCCATCTTCTTGTAATCCTACGTAATACCATCCTAAATCGTCTTCTGCAGAAATGGAGATTCCACGGGTATAAACTCTTGTAAATACCTCTCCTGCCGAAGCATCAACGTAAACTCCGGGTGTTCTTGCTAGTAAGGCTGCACTTCCCGAAACACCGAATGTCCTTATTCCCTTAGGAGTAATTGTACTTATAGGCACACTCAAATTTTTATTTGAAATAGGAATTAGAGTTCCTGTAACGACAACCTCTTCTAAATTTAAATAATCTTTATCTAAAACAATCTGCAGAGTTCCCCCAATTTCAGCCACCAAAATTGTAAATGATTTATATCCTAAAAAAGAAACTTGCATCACTCCTTTCTCATTAACATTTTCTAATGAAAAATTACCGTCAATATCTGATATTGTAGCAACTGAAGAATTCTCAATACTAATATAAGCACCTTGCAACGGGTCCCCAGATTGAGATATTACCTTACCCGATATTTTTTGAGCAAAAAGTGTAGTTCCTAGCAATAAAAAAAATAGCAAAAAGTAGTGTTTCATGTAACTTAAAAAATATAAGAATTGTCAAATTTCAAAAGTAAGAATAACTACAACTAATTGCAGAGAAATAAGTCTAAATAAATTATACTTTAAGCCTTTCTATTTTATCCCAAATTCCCCAATACGCGCCAACTTCTCCTTCATCTCCAACTTTCCAAGATTCGTCAAAAGATGAGAAATAAAATAAATCAATATCATCTTGAACACTCCAGTTAATCGAATTAATAAAATAAATTAATGCATTTTGATAAGAAGGAATAGCTCCTTCAAAGTTTTCACCTTTAAAAGGCCAACCGGTTTCAGTAATAATCACTTTTTTACCGTTTCCAGCTTTCTTGGCCTGTTGGAACATATCTTTCATATACACCAAAGAATATTCAAGACTACATCCCTCCCAATATGGATAACAATTAGCTAAGACAACATCACAAACTTCTGTAATTTTTGGTCTTTTAGAGAATTCATAGTAGGCATCTACATATCCAACTGTAACATCTGGTATTTCTTTTTTAACTCCATGTATATATGCAAGTAATTCTTCTTCTGTTAGATCGCCTCTATACATAACTTCGTTACCAACTGCTGCAATATCTACATAACCTTCTTTGGCAAGTTTAATAAGACCTGATATTTCTTTCTTATTTATACTCAAATCATTTCCTAGCCAAGCACCTACCATTGTTTTAATACCAAATTCTTTTGCTATTACCGGTATCATTTCATTTCCATCTGTACAAGAAAATGAGCGTATCCATTTAGTATATGGGCTTATAATTTCCATGCGTCGTCTAATCTGCTCTTCCGTGATTAGATCTCCTGGCTCTTGCCCTTCTTCATATGGGCTAAAGCATAAACCATGCATTCCATTATCTAATACTTTCTGAAAAATTGATTTTAATTCTTCTTCTGAAGTTTCTTTCGTTTTAATTCCTGATAAGGATAATATCTTTTCTGCTCTGTACGACATTAATCTTTTTATTTTTTATTTAACTCTTTTCTCTTTGTCAAAGCCGATCTAACTTCTGAACTACGTTTTTCATCAACATCATAATCTTTCATCACCCACATTGCTCCAATGGTTCCCAGAACAGGGAAAAAGCAAAAGAATAAATGCAAACCGTTTATAGCTTCAGATTGTTCAGTAGTTGGAACCCCAGCTTCGAAACCTACAAACCAAATAATAACTCCTCCTAGTGCTCCAGCAATAGCAAAGCCTACTTTTACCATCCACCAATAAATAGCTCCAAAAATTCCTTCTCTACGTTTTCCTGAATTTAATTCGTCAATATCTATAACATCAGCAGTCATAGACATCATGATTGTAAATAAACTGCCAATTCCAAATGAGAAAAAAGGTAATGCAATAATGTACATCCAAGGTTTTCCAGGAACAAAAAGAAAGTATAGCATCGCGTACCCAATTATTGAAATAGCCTGGGAAAGCATAAACGCTTTTTTCTTTCCTATTTTTTTTGAGAGCCATGCAACAATTGGAATTACAATAAAAGTAGTCCCTAGCGCACCTAAACACCCAAATAAAGACACCCAAATACCAGATGCCTCTGTATCACCATTAAATAATTTATAAACAATCACGAAAAGTGTTAATGATGAAACCGCCATAAAAGCGTTATAAATAAGGAATGTTGAAATACATAATTTTCTAAATTCTTTTATCCTAAATGCCTCTACAAAACTTTCAAATATTTTATTCAAACTTCCTTTAATATTCCCAAAACTTAAAGGCTCGTAATCTTCATTTATAGTAGATTTACTTTTGATAAAAAGGGCAGGAACAATAGCGCAAACAGCACAGGGAATCGCTACCCATATTGCCAACTCTCTTACCGCTACATCTGCTGATGGAAACCATTCTGGATCGTACATAATAACCCAAAACCATGGAGCAATAACCCAAGCCCATTGACCTATCCATTGAGCAATAGCCATAATACTGGTCCGCTCGTGAAAATCGTCACTCATCTCATAGCCCATTGCCACATATGGAACACTGAAAAGTGTTAATCCTAAATAAAAAACGATAGACCAAAGAAAGAAATACCAGAAGTTGTATTGAACTGTGTTTTCTTTAAATAGTTGCCACATAAAAATATAGGCAATCCCCATTAAAATTCCTCCCATGAGTACATATTGTCTTCTTCTTCCCCATTTAGATTTAGTATTATCTGAAATGAATCCCATGATTGGATCTGAAATGGCGTCAAATAACCTTGGAAAAAGATATATCATTCCCCACATGAGCCCTGAAAACTTTAGATCTTGTATCAAGACTACCATAAAAATACCCAATATTGCGGGAAACATTTGGTTGGCAAACATTCCTATTCCGAATGCTACTTTTTGTCCAAATGGCACCCGACTATTTTTTTCTATTACATGTTTATCCATAAGTTCTATTGTTAGTTAATTAGTATTCCGTTAACGTCTGTTTGTATTTATTCTTAATTACAACATATGTTTCTTTTTTATTCCTGTCTATATCTACTATTCCCCAAAATTCCTCGTTAGGAGTTCCGTCATAAGGTACTCCGGAACTATTCGGAGCCCACCCACCAATATCTTGGGTGTCTGTATCACCTGCTTTCCACCATCCATCTGTAAAAGAGAACATCGTTACTCCAGAGCAAACTTCTCTGTTATTAAAAATACTTTCTAAGATTTTTGCATTTGCATCGGCTTGTGCTTTTTCATTAAATCCTTCCTCATATCCTTGCTTAGTAATTGTCATATAACTGTCGCCTCCGGCTTCAGATAGATACATTGGTTTTTCGCTTACTTTTTCCCATTGTTCAAAGAGTTCAGACGGATTGTCCCATCTATAAATATTTAACCCCCAAACGTCAATTCTGTCCGTCATTTTTAAAGCTAGCGCGTCAGGTAATTCTCCGTGAGCAGTGGTTACTTTATGCTTTTTATCAATTTCTTGAATCAAGGCTGCACTTTCATTTAATGCTTTGTACCAGTTTGTGATATCATCATTAAACCATTCTGGATGATAATTGTATTCATTTCCCAATTCCCACATTAAAATGGAAGGATGATCTATATATTTTTTTACATAATCAATAAAAGAGCCTGATAAGATATCATAATTCCCATTTTGATTATAACCAAAACCTATAATCACTTTGAGACCTGCACTATTTATTTTATCTAAAACATCGATATCATCAATTGGCTCGTAAACCCTTATCGTATTTATACCTGCCTCTACCATCAATTCTAAATCTTGATCGATTGTTTCGAAACTTCGTTGATCTGAACCTTTTGGTACAGGGTGGTAACAAATTCCTTTTATTAAATATGGCTCATTGTTGTAGTGAAAAATCCTACTTTGATTACTTTCTATTTTATCTTTTGTATGTTTTTGAACACAAGACAAAAGCCCAAACAAAATTAATCCTACTATGTATATTTGTTTTTTCATCTCAACAATCATTTTTAATGTTGGCTATGTAACTGAATAATTCCAGGAACATGAACCGTTTCCAATAAAGCGTCCATATCACCATTAAATGTTTTTGTTATTGGATTTCCATTTCGTGTAAGTCCTTCAAAAACACCTTTATCTACAGCATCCCATAGGGCGAACTTTGCTTTTCCTTCAACGGTAAATAATCCGAAATGATTTTCAGATCCTTCAGGATTATTAGCATCTTTCCAAGGTTCATCAAACCCTTCAAAATAAAAGCATCCAATATTATTTATATTGGTCCACGCTCTCATTAAATTATGAAAAACCGCTTCTTTGTATTCATCTGTTGCTTTTGCTCCATTTTGTCCATATAAATTATTACACACAGTTGCCCAACCGGTTTCTCCAATATGAATTGGCTTGTCGACTCCTAAATTTTGCATATAATTTTTTACGCCGTCATATTGGTTTTTTGCATATTCTAAAGAGCGTTGCATTGCTGCATCTACCTTTGCTAATTCAGAAAAACCATCCTCCTCTTCTAATACTCCCCAAAATTGAGGATTATAATGTGTATCATGCATTGGATACGTATGCATTGATATAAAATCAACTTCTTTAATTAGAGTATCTAAATCTGGAACGTGGTATTGCCCTTCTCCACCACCCCATGACGCAAAATTATCAGAACTTGTGATCCATAAATCATTTGATAATTCTCCATTACTTTTTAAGGATTGTAAATGTTTAACCCATTTTAATATAATCCATGGCTCCACATAATAACCAGATTGCCATTTAACCATGGCCTCATTACCTACTGCTAATACTTTAATAATATCAGGATAACTATTTGCTAGTTCAACGGCTTTTGAAACTTCAACAGCATTTCGTGGGCTTTCCTCATTATGATTAAGTGGTTGATCCGTCCAAGCATTTTTACAATCTATCCAAATCCCGAGCATCACGTACATTTCAAAAGAAGGGTCTTCTTTTTTTAATTGCTCTATAGCCTTGACAAGATTACTTGCATGTGGTAAGTGCAGTTTATATGTTCTTAAAATTCCTACTCCAATTGCACTTAATAATTTCATATCTTCTTTCAACTCATCTATAGAAGGTTCTATTCCATGATCTGAATGTCTATAGCCTCCATATGACATGGCTAAATAGTTTGGGTTTCCAAGAATTTCCTGTGCGGTTTTGTCTTTCACAGTATTGATTTTTTTAGGATTATTAGAGCAACCAATCAATGAAAATATAAACAGTAAAACATAAGGTACAGCTAGTATTTTTTTCATGATAGTTGCTTTTAAATTTAGTTAATTGACACTTCTATTTTTTCTACTTCACCAGTTCTTTCAAACATTTTCTTTGTTACTAATTCATCTAAAACTGGGTATTCATATGAAATTACTTCTCCTGAAGTCAGATAAACTTTAGCGCCTAGGTCTTGACTTTGTTTATAAATTATTGGTACCTGACAATAAGTAAAACAAAGTGATTTTTTATCTAATTCTAATTGCTGCTCTTCTCCTTTTACATTTAAAAAATAGAATTTTTTAGATTCTTTTAATAGTTCACTTCTGCGCAATAACCTTGGATCAAAATACAATCGACCGTTTTTTACACCTATTCCTAATTCTCCAAAACGGCTTAAAATATCCTCTTTTACTTGACCTGTCATTCCTGGTTGCTGCGCTCCTTTACCACCTGGTGTATGAGAATATGGATCTGTAGGAAATGCTCCATATAATTCTGGAGATTTATGCACACCAATACCTTCATTTGCTTCATAATAATGCTCAAGCAACTTTCCTAAAACAACTTCATCTGCATTCGTTTCGATCGCCGTTAAACAGGTTTCTTGAATTGCTAAAACCAATTTAGAAACCATATGCCAATAGATAGAACCTAATCCTTCATATCCATAAAATGTACCCGAACGACCAGTAAATGCTTTATGATTAAAAACCTCTTCAAAAATCTCCAACAATAATTCTCGATCCTTAGATTTAAGTGAACCGTATAAAGAAGAATCTAATTGTTCGAGTGCTTCTTTTAGACTATTGGCATTGTTAAATGACCCATTAAAATGATAGGTGCCTTCAACATCTTTTTGAATTATTTGGAGGTTCTTATCTGCTAATAATTTTTGTAACAATTCTGAATCTTTAACCCTTTTTTCAGGAATGCAATTTTTCTCGAAAAATCCAGGTAATTGTTTATTTGGATATAAAATATAACTGTATTGATCTGGTCTAAACAATGCGCTATTCTTTAATCCATTTAAAACATCTAAGACTTCTTCTGATTTAAGATATTTAGAACTCAATACCGCAACTTGGCCTTCTAACATTTCATCTAAATAGGAAACAGAAACTGTTGAAGAACTTGAAACAGTCATTAAATTATAGGCATGGTATAAATTATCCTTTCTTTTGTTTGCTCTAATACTGTGTTCTAAAAAACTATTCGAAATTTTAACGAAATCTAGAATTTCATTTTTAGAAATCGAGATTTTATTATTTGAGAAACCACTGGAATAAACACTCTCCCTAAACTCACTACCTGCGTTACCTAAACCATCTAAAATGGTCTTTCTATCGGAATCAGAAATATCGTTTCGTAATAATTCTTGACTAGATTCGAACGTTTTATAAATTGCTAAGAAAAACTCTTGTAATTCTATTGAGACTTCATAATTACTTGTTTCCGATTTCGCTACTATATTTTCAAAAAAACTTAAAAATCTTCTTAAATAATAGAGCGTTACCATAGACACACCATTTCCAACCAACGCATTATTTGCATCATTCCATTCTGGTCTTTGTGTGTTCATCCAAATACCAGCTTCTGGAATAAAATTACTCAGTTTTGCAAGCACAGTTGCTAATAACTTCTCCATCATTGTTGCTCTTGCAACTTGCCCCTCAATATTTAACAATAATGCCCCATCGGCTCCTTTTTCTGCTTTTAATGATGCTATTTTATCGTGTAAATTTTGATCAAATACAATGGTGTCTTTAGGGTTTCTTAAAATCTCTTGATATGACTTTATTTTATAGGGAACATTAGCATACACAAAGATATTCTCTGAAAAATATGCTGCCAATTTATTCGGATAATGATTCTCTATAAATTCTAAAAACTTTAAAAGGTATATAATTTGATGATCTCCCCAATACCCGATATACGCCCAGGGATCATGTGGATCTTCAACCTCCCAGTCAAAACCATCTTTTGTTACTCTATATGGGTTGTATCCTTCGAATGTAGACGCATTTAAAAATTTATGAATCATACTATCGATAAAATCTGGATAGGAATGAGCCAATGCTTCCCAATTCTGAAAAATATCCCTCCAATTTCCTTGATAATCTAATATTTTCGAACCATCAATTTCGTTTTTGGTGTTAATAGAAAAACGATTCCAAGGCCTACTGGGATCACCATGTCGTCGACTGAATTTTAAAGGTAAATATTCAAAACACAGTCTTTTAAAATCTAAATCATTTGACTTTCTCGCAGTGTTAATTAAGAATCCTAAATCAAAAAATTCATTAAACGTTGTTAGCGTTTTCTCCGCGTTCTGATATACTTCTATATTGGCATTGTAAAGATATTTTACAAAATCATTTTTTTCTATTTGATAATTGCAATCAAAAATACCCCCACGCATGATATTGAATAATGTGTTTGAAAAATGTCGCGCATCACGCATTTTATCTGCAGACAATTGCAATCCATCTGAGGCCGCGTTTAAAGCTACTAGATTTTTAGTTCCTTCATCTATTTCTTTTTGCAATAAAGCCTCAATATCTGTTTCTGATTTCAGTAAGGCTATGATTTCATTAACTTCAGATACAGACTGATTTACATTTGCAACGGTAATCCACTCCTTATTTTCAGCTGCATCCAAATTAATTTGAGCATTAACAAAATACCCTCCTTTTTCCGCCTTTACATCCGTCTCTTGTTCAATTGTAAATCCTTTTCTAAAATTATTAAGTTGTAAAGAAGAAACTAAATACTTTGCTTTAGAAAGCCCTGCGGACCAAACTATACTTGCTTTCAGAGCTTCACTTGGTTCAGCTCTATCTACAATTATGGCACTTAATGCAAAAATACCCAACCCAACTTCCGATTGTAATTCACTTCGCTTATAGGCATCCACCAAATTACTTGAGGCATTCTGCAATGCAGAAGATACACCTGAAGGCAAAATGTTTTGAAGCCCATCCAAAAACTCAATATGTAAAGGTGTGTCTGAGTTATTAATTAGCATTGACTTTTTAACAAATCCATATGTATCACTAGAATTCCATTGGTACCGAAAGGTTACTCCTAAATCAAGATTTACCTCTTCAAAAATTACTTTATTTCCAAAACTATTCTTGTATAAATTTCTTTCAACTTTATAGATCCCTTCATAATAATCAGAGAAAGGTTCCCACAAATAGGTTTCATCTTTTATTAAGATTCTTATAATCGTTTTGTTCCCTGTTACTTCAGAGGATTCTGTAATTTTGTCATCCGTATAGTATGGAAATAAGGAAGATTCGCTGTTTTTTCTACCGGCTGATAGCCCTCCTTTACTCGAAATGAACATCCAATGATCCGAGTCACTAACGATACTCATAAAAAAAGGTCTCATTGTATCGTAATTACTTATTTTGTAAAAACTTTCTTTTTCAAATCGCAATAATTCGCCTTTAATTTCTTTACCCGAATTATCTATTTTGGAATTTCCTATATTCAAAGTTTCTTGCTGCATTATCAATTCTAAATTCATTAATTTTTAATTTTTAATCATTCCAATTTCGAATGATTCTCCTAGTCAATTTACCTGCGGCCGTCAAATCATCATCAGACCAATTTCCATTAACATTTGAATTCGGCTTAACTATTGACCATTCTTCCTCTTTACTGTTCACGGCCCAATTTAAATGGCTAATATTATTGGTTTTACACCACTCCATCCATTTATCCGTTTCAGGATCATTTTCCTTGTAACCGATAGACCCCCATTCAGTAATAAATATTGGTATTCCAGAGTTTAAAGCTTCATTTGCAATATCTCTAAGCCATTGCTGATGATGTACTGTGTAAAAATGTAAAACATACGCTATGTTTTCATACCCTATAATTGGATCCTTCGCAGCCAAATCAACTCTTTGTGACCATTCAGGAGTTCCAACAACAATCATATTATCTGGATCTATTTCCCTTATGGCTTTAATAACAGCCTCAGCATAAGGTTTAATGGTTTCTGACCATGACACATTCAATGGTTCATTGTAAATTTCATATATCACATTATCAAAGTCGCCATAAGTAGTTGCCATTTCTCTAAAAAATGTAATCGCTTCTTCTTGGTAATTTTCCGCATGATGTGAATGCCAATCGATAATTACATAAACATCATTCTCAATTGCGGCATCAACAATTGTTTTAAGCCTATTCTTATTCGATGTTTTGTTATCTAAGTATCCTCCTGTTTCGTCAACACCCAAGGCTGCTCTAACAATAGTTGTTTCCCAATCTAACTTTAACCATTCAAGAGTACTGGATTTATAAAACCTTTCACCTCCCCAATTATCGTTTGACCAGAAAAAACTATTTCCTGCTAAACTAACTGCTTCATCATTTTTATCGACAATTTTATTTCCGATAGCCCTCAGATTTCCATGCTTTGCAACAATAGAAGCATAATCGATTTGATCGAATTTAAAAACATATTCTTTTATACTTTGCCCATCCTCTGATGTTATCTTAATCTTTCGTTCTGTTGTATCTAGCGTTATTTTATCTCCAACTTTTCTATCTGATTTTGCCTTTTCAGAAATAGACATTTTCCCAATTATATATTCCTTTACTCCATAAGGTAATTTTCTATTTAAAATGATCTCATTTCCTGATATTGTTGTTGAAAAAATGGAATTTTTATATACTAATTCCAAACTAATAATGCTCGAACCTGAAGACTTTGTGGAAATGAATTCATTAGAATTTGAAGAACCATTACATGAAAAAAAAACAATAAACAACAGTATAATAAATTGTTGGAATTTCAACATTCGATTAGTTTTTAAATGTAAATGTGCTTTCTAATAAATCTTCAGAATTACTACCTACAAAAACTTTAAATTCACCTGACTCGGCTTCCCATTTATTGTTAACAGTATAAAATTCTATCATTTCTTCATCAATTGTGAACGAAACTGTTTGTGTTTCTCCTGAAGCAATGTTTATTTTCTCAAAGCCTTTTAATTCCTTAATAGGTCTCGTAATACTACCTACCATATCTCTAATATACAATTGAATTACTTCCTCTCCTGCTCTATCTCCTGTATTTTTAATGTCAACAGAAACACTAATTGAACTAGAGCTATCAAATACGTCATGCGACAATTTTAAATTATCGTATTCAAATGTGGTATAACTCAATCCATAACCAAATGGAAATAATGCTTGCTTTGGAACATCATTATGATGTGAATATGTAACATGTGAATCGTTAGATGGACGTCCTGTATTTTTTTGATTGTAATAAAATGGTTCCTGCCCTACGGCATGTGGAAATGACACTGGTAATTTACCCGAAGGGTTGTAATCACCAAATATTACATCTGCAATGGCATTTCCGGCTTCAGAACCTAAGTGCCATGTTTCAAGTATTACCGGAATTCTATCCACATATAATGAAAGATCTAAAGGACGACCATTCATTAATACAAGAACAATGTTTTTATTTACCTTATAAATTTCTTCTATTAATTGATGCTGTAATCCAGCTAGGCTAATACTCGCCTGGCTTCGTCCCTCTCCTGATTGAAAAGCATCTTCTCCTACAACCAATAAAACAACTTTAGATTTTTTTGCTAAATCTACTGCTGCCGGAATTCCTGATGCATCTGTAGTATTAAATGTAGATGCCTCCAAAAAATTTCTTTTTCCTATACTTAGTTCAACTCCTTTTTGAAATGGAACTTTTGCATTCAATGCGTTTTCAACTCCTTCTAAAAATGAAACTGCAGAATTGGATTCCCCTTGTGCTCTCCAATTACCAATTGGACTATCTTTATCATCTCCCAATGGACCAATTACGGCCAATCCGTTTATTTCTTTCTTTAATGGTAATAGGTGATTTGAGTTCTTTAATAAAACTATAGATCTCTTCGCAATATTTCTAGAACTTTCTAAATGAGCATCTGTATAAATATTTTCCTTTTCTCTTTCTTCATTACAATATTTATAGGGATCATCAAACAACCCTAACCTAAATTTAATTCTTAATACACGTCTAACCGCATCTTCTATATATGCAACATCAACTTTATCGTTTTTTATTAAAGATTCTAAATGATCTTCATAGGCATAGCTTTCCATATCCATATCACTGCCGGCATGTATTGCAATCTCGGCAGCATGGTTTAAATCTTTGGCAAAACCATGTTCTTGCATTTCTGAAATAGATCCCCAATCGGAAACTACAAAACCATCCCAATTCCAATTTCCTTTTAAAATTTCTCTTTGAAGCATTTTTGAACCTGTAGCCGGTATACCATCAATATCATTGAATGCATTCATAAAAGTCGCAACTTCTGCATCTGCGGCCGCTTTAAAAGGAGGTAAAATACTATTTTGTAATTCTCTTATTCCAATATTTACAGTATTATAATCTCTTCCCGCTTCTCCGAATCCATAACCAGCAAAATGCTTCGCACACGCAGCAATGGTAAATTCATTTGATAAATCATTCCCTTGATACCCTTTAATTTTTGCAACACCAACTTGTGATGTTAGATATGGATCTTCTCCTGCCCCTTCCATTATACGTCCCCATCTTGCATCTCTAGAAACGTCTAACATTGGAGCAAATGTCCAATGGACACCAGAAGCGGCTGTTTCAACTGCTGATATTCTTGCAGATTCCTCCATAAGTTTTAAATCCCAACTCGCTGCTTCACCAAGCGGAATTGGAAACATTGTTTTATATCCGTGAATAACATCATACCCGAAAATTAACGGAATGCCAAGTCTTGAATGTTCGACTGCAACCTTTTGCGCTTCTCTAGTTGCTTTTACGGACAATACGTTTAGCATTGAGCCAACTTCACCTTTTTTAATTTTTTCTAATTTTTGTTGGCTGCCCATATCGGATGGTGGTCCGGTAAGGTCCCAACTTCCATTGTATTGAACCAACTGTCCAATTTTTTCTTTTAAAGTCATTAACGAAATTATCGAATCAATTTCATGAGTATAATCATCACTAGAAGATTGATTATCTGTAGATTCTGAATTGAAGTCGGAGCAAGAATTTAGGCAAAAAATGGCCAATAAAATCCCGAGAAAACTGCTTTTCTTTAATGTCATCGATATTTTTTCTTAGATTACTTTTGATATACTCTTACATAATCTACTTCCATAGTAGATTCTATAAAAGAGGGATCAATTGCTCCTCCAAAGGAGCCTCCCATAGCAACATTTAGTATAATAAATTGATCTTCCGTATAAGGCCAGTTCTCAGTATTCTTTGAACCTGGACTATAAGTGTAAAATGGAATCCCATCTACTGAGAATACCATTTTTTTTGGCATCCAATCCACTGCATACACATGAAACTCAGATGAAGCAGTAGCTATTGTTTTTTCTCCTTTATTAGTTGTATTTCCAAAACTTGAAGGGTTGTGTAATGCACTAGAAACTACGTTTTGATTATTTCCGACATGTTCCATAATATCAATTTCTCCACAAGCAGGCCAACTAACAGCGTCGATATTTGCTCCCAACATCCAAATTGCCGGCCAAGTACCTCCACCTTCAGGTAATTTTGCTTTTACTTCAACTTTACCATATGTAAATTCATATTTATCTTGAGTTAACAATCTTGCCGAAGTATAACTTGCTCCGGAAAAACTCTCTTTCTTCGCTATTATTTTTAGTAAACCATCTTCAATTTTTACATTGTCCGACCTATCTGTATAATACTGGCTTTCACTATTACCCCATCCGCCAGAACCGGTTCCAATATTATAATCCCAATTAGAATCATTTGGTACACCAGCAACATCAAATTCATCGGACCATACCAATTCCATATCATCATTTACAAAAACTTGAATCGATTTTGAAGTAGAAATAGATTTATCATCTACACTTATTGCAGAAACTTTTATAATGAAATTATTGAGGCCTTTATCTATGTATTCATAATTAATTAATCCACTTGAACTCTCTACAACATCGTTATAGCCGAATGTAAATTCATAATTAATAGCATCATCTGCTGATGCTGTCACTTCAATTTTACCAGATCCATCTCCATTAGGATTGCTAGCATCTACTCCTATAACTTCAATTACCACTTCTAAATTTGACGGGATAATATCTTCTGGAGTTGTTGGCGGCTCAAATTCACCGTCATCACCACTTCCACCACATGAAATAAACAAACATAAAATTAAAACAAAATTCATTTTTCCAATAAAATCTTTCATAATAACGAATAAACTAATTCATTAAAATTAATAACCCATACTAAACATGATGGTGAATAGTATGGATTATATAATTCACAATTTACTAAAAATTAACTCAAAAATCTTAAACGCCCTTATTCTGCTTTGTATATGTATGTCCAACCAGAATCTCCTGCTGCAGTTTTTGGTGTATA
This sequence comes from Bacteroidetes bacterium MedPE-SWsnd-G1, assembly GCA_001874265.1. Lineage (GTDB taxonomy): Bacteria > Bacteroidota > Bacteroidia > Flavobacteriales > Flavobacteriaceae > Urechidicola. Next base: position 40,023 of record MPDD01000002.1, read on the forward strand.
TAGAACCATTTCATCTGCTGTTAATGAAATTATAATATACTCCCCGTTAGGGTCACCTCTTTCTGCATTTCCACCAAGCGTATTAGATCCAATAAATCTAATAGTTCCAGCGTCTGTATTTAGACCATAAAATGCATCCGTACTAGTAGGGCCTCCCGATGCGTCGGCATAATAAGTATAATTCGGACCTCCATCTAAATTAAAATGCATTTTACCATTACCGTCAGGGTTACAACATTCGTTCGCATTCCACCAAACACTTGCCCAAGAATCTGGACTATCTGGCGGAGACATATACCACATTAAATCCGATGTTCCAGCAGTACCACTATAAACCCATGTCTTTCCAGCAACGGCATCATCACCTAAAAGCAATCTCCATTCCGGAGCAACTGGTGTATCTAAGTTTTCAACCGTTACCGATATCGTTTTTTCAAAGAATTCAGCTCCAAGAGTACCAACGTATTTAAAATCGAAGGTACCAGTAACTGGAAAAGTAAATGTTACCTCGTCTGTTAGTCCTTGACCCAGAACGTAATCCCAATACCCCGTTACACCTGGTGTATTCATTTTTAATGTAATTTGATTTCCTCCTGCGGTATTCTGAGTAGCAAGTAGTTCTACTTCATCGACTGTAACATTATTAGCCAGCTCCATTTCATCAACTATTGGCTCGCAAGCGGAAAAAATAACCACTAAGGAAGCAATAATTAAATTTCTAATATTTTTAACTTTCATATTTATAAGTTTTTTTAATTAAAATTTTACCACCCTGGGTTTTGCTCATACACCCCATTAGATAATCTTATTTCCGTTTCAGGAATCGGAATTAACCCTTTCGTTTCTGGTCTATAATTTACATTATAGGTAGCATCTACACCAGAATTTCTTACATTTAATACATAAGCAAAAGCAGTATCAACATCTCCCCATCGAACTAAATCGAACCATCTTAATCCTTCAAAAGCCAATTCGTGCATACGCTCTTGTTTAAGCGCGTCTAAAGAATAACCGACTGCAGGCATTCCTGCTCTTGCTCTTACCGCGTTCATTCCATCTGCCGTTTCAGAAATTTCTGAATGCATTAAAAGAACGTCTGCATATCTCATATAAATGAAATCCTGAGCATGCATCAACTGCATGTCATCATTACCCCATCCATACATCTGAACAAACATACCTCTTATGGCTCCTGTTCCATCGTTATGCTGAATTGCTGAATATTTCTTATTAAATAGGCCGGTTTCATGATCTCCTTTATCTGCTTGATATGATCCAGTTCCCTGATCAGCATTACCCATTTCTAAAATAGATCCAACTTTTCTAAGATCAGCATCGTCCCAATCATTCCAAAGATTTGTATTAATTGTACACCAACCCCATCCTTGACCAAATGGTTCCATAGAGTTGTCTCTAATCCCTTGGAAAAGACACAATCTATTTGTTACTGCATTACCTATAGAGCCCCAGCCCCAATCACCAAATGAATATCTCTGTACAAACATAGATTCGTAATTACCAGTTCCATAAGTTGGTGAATGACCTTGTTGTCCGATCCAGCTTAAACCTTCAGTTGTCGCCCAAGGCAATACATCATTTCCAGAAGCTTGGTTAACATAAGAATAAGGCCAAATATTTCTAAAGTCGCTTGCTAAAGCATGACCGCTGTTTGCAGTTATATCATTTAAATATGTTAGCACATCGTTTTTAGATAAAGAACCTCCGTCTGCCAAAGGCAAATCTGTAGTTGCTTGTCCCTCAATATTGGTCATATATCCCGTATAGTAAAGGTAAGCTCTAGCAATATATGCTTGTGCAACCCATTTATTTGCGTGACCATACCTATCTGATGAAATTCCAGTAAACGGTGTGTCAGAAAGCATATCTGCTGCTGCCTTAAAATCAGATGCTATACGAGCGTATGTCTCCGATAATGTCGCTCTAGGAGCATCCTTAGGATCTTCTAAAGATGCAATCAATGGTACTCCTCCAAAAAACTTTGCCATTCTGAAATAGTAAAACCCTCTCATAAAAGTAGCTTCACCTATTGCTTCTGTTTTAAAAGCTTCTGCTTCTTCTGGAGAATCAAAGAATGACGAAAAATCATTATCCGGAGTCTTTTCTATAATAGCATTTGCTCTAGCAATACCGTTATAAGACTGCACCCATAAATCTCTATATGTATCTTCTACTGGGTCTTCAAAATTATCAACCCATTTGGCTGATTTATCATCAGGACCACCACCTGCTAGCATCATATCTGACAACAAATTCGCTGCCATCGCTTCATTACTATGCACACTAGAAGTATACATTGCATTGTAAACACCCGCCATAGCCTCATCAATATCTTGAGGAGTACTATAAAACGTCTCTAAACTCTTTCCATAGAGATTTTCGGTATCTAATTTATCCGAACAACTCACAACAGTTACTACAACCGAAAGAGCTAATAAATATTTTAATTTTTTCATTGTCTAATAATTTTTTATTAAAAACCTAAGTTTATTCCAAACATAACTGTTCTTGGTAGTGGATATAAGCCAAGATCTACTCCAGAGGCCCAAGATGTTCCTCCTCCATATCCAACTTCAGGATCCATACCTGAATAGTCGGTAAAAGTGTATAAATTATTCACTGCCATATAAAATTTTGCATTTGACACGAATTCATATTGCTCTAACAATTTATCAAAGCTATAACCAACGGTTAAATTGTTTATTCTAAGATAGTCTGCATCATGCATAAATATATCTGAAATAAAATTTGTATTTCTATTAGAACCTGAAGTCAACCTTGGCATTGTATTAGAAGTTCCTTCACCATGCCAACGATTAAAGATATCCGTTGTATAGTTTTGGTCAAATCTATCTGCAAAAGAACGGTAAGATTGCATTACCTGCATTCCAAATTTACCAGCCAATGTCATGTTCGCATAGAAACCTTTATACTCTGCATTTAACTGTAAACCAATTTCAAAATCTGGATTTGGATCACCTAACATAACTTTATCATTTTCATCAATAACACCATCTTGATTTTGATCTACAAAACGTACATCACCAGGTCTTTGATCGCTGAAATAAGGTGTACCACTTGGAGTAACATAAGCATCTACTTCTGCCTGATTCTGCAAAATACCATCTGCGCGATAACCGTAGAAAAATCCAATTGGCTTTCCAACTTCAACTCTAGAAATAGATGCAGTACCTTGAGATAATACGGAACCTCCTCCGTTTATAACACCATCTGTATTTGCAATTCTAGTAACCTCATTCTTATTTTGCGCTCCTGACAAAGTAACACCATAATTGAAATCATTAATATTGTCTTTCCAGTTCACTGCAAATTCAATACCTGTGTTTTGAATATCACCACCATTAATAAAAGGTGCTCCTGCTCCAGAAGTCCCTAAAATTGGTGCTTCTAATAACCAATCTTTAGTTGTTTTTTGATACCAATCTAAAGTAACTCCTAATCTAGAATCTAACATTCTCAAATCTAAACCAAAGTTCAATTGTTCTGAAGTTTCCCATGTTACGTCAGGATTTACAACTTTTGCCGGATAAGCAGTTGTTCCTGGTAACGGTTTAGAATCTCCAAAGTAATACCCTGGGAATGCATACGTAATTTGTGATGAGTAAATGAAGTTAGGAATCGATTGATTTCCATTCTGTCCCCAACTTGCTCTAAACTTTGCATAATCTAAAAAGTCTAATGATTCTGTAAAGTCTTCTTCGGTAATTACCCAACCTGCAGAAACTGATGGGAAGTATCCCCATCTATTGTCTTCAGCAAAATTCGAAGATCCATCCGCACGGAAAGTTAAAGATAATAAGTATTTTTCTTTATAATTATATTGTGCTCTTGCCATGTAAGACATAAGTCCACCTCCACCGGCAGCCCAATCTGCACCATAATTTCCAATATCACTAATTGATTCTGGTGCAGTTGTATTATTTAAATAAGCATATTTTGGATCATTTGGAAATAATAAATTATTTCTGCTTCCACCAACATTAGTGTTGATTTGGTTTTGCAATAATTCTGTACCCACTAATGCATTGATTTGATGATCTCCAATTTCGAAATCATATGAAGCTGTATTTGTCCATGTCCAATTGTTTCCAAAATATTGATTCTGACTAACACCATCATTCAAATTAGAAAACAAAGTTGCTAATTGATATGTTGGCCTCATTGATCTTCCATGACCAAACCAAGAATCAATACCATAAGAACTTCTAATTTTTAAATTCTCAATAGGTTGTAATTCTACATAAACATTCCCAATAATTTTATTTCCTTTACCATAATTATAGTTATTTCTATAAAACATATTAGCAATTGGATTATGCTGATCATTAGCCAATCCTTCTAAAGTAGGTGTAAACCCATATGGGCTTATATTATTGTCCATCGACGGTTGCCAATATGCAGGCATTAATGGATTTTGAACTAAAGCATCATGTAAATCATTCCAATAAATGTTTCCAGTTGCTACAGCTCTATTTTCTTCATTTGTATATGTGAAATTCTCTCCAATAGTTAAAATGTCGTGAATTTCATTTTTCTTTAATACAAATGTTGTATTCAATCTAGTTGTAAATCTTTTATAACCTGCTCCAATAATATCTCCTCCTAACATTCCTTCTTGATCAAAATAAGAAGCTCCTAAAGCATAACTTATATCTTCACTACCTCCGGTAATATTCACCGAGTGGTTTTGAACAATGGCATCTTCATTGTTTATTTCATTGATCCAATTTGTTCCTGTCCAACCGTTTTGCAAATTCGTCCAAATTTCTTCACCTAACTGTTGATCCAATCCTGGATAATTTAGGTTTAGCCAACTATTATTCTTAAGAACAGCTTCCCAATCTGTAGGAGCCAAACCATCATTTAATCTACCCTCATCCATAATGTACATGTATTCTTGTGCATTTAAAGGATCAAGATTTTTGTAAATATTCTGAATACCAAAATATCCATCATAAGTAATTTTTGCAGGACTGTTCGCTCGACCTTTAACCGTTGTCACTAAAACAACACCATTGGCTGCCCTTGAACCATAGATTGCCGCCGAAGCCGCATCTTTTAATACATCTATAGATTCAATATCCGATGGTCCTAAATAATCAATGTTCCCAACTGCAACTCCATCTACAATGTATAATGGCGCAGAATTACCTATTGTTCCAAGACCCCTAATTGTAACTTTCGTTCCAGCTCCAGGCGCACCATTATTTCTTGTAATACTAACCCCAGGCGTAACACCTTGAAGCGCTTCCATTGCAGAAGCAGTATTTAAAGCCCTAATGTCTTCACCTTTAACGTTAACATTTGCACCTGTTACTAGTCCTCGTTTCTGAACCCCATAACCCACAACTACAATTTCCTCAAGGCTTTCTACATCACCTACAAGTGTAATTGATAAGTCGTTTTGATTTTCGATCACTACTTCTTGAGTGATAAAACCAACAAAGGAAAAAACAATTGTTGATCCTACTTCTACATTTGACAGCGTAAAGTTTCCGTCAAAATCTGTATCTGCTCCAATGGCCGTGTTTTTTACGACTACAGATACTCCTGGTAAAGGCATTCCGTCCGCATCGGAAACAGTACCCTTAACTTCTATGTTCTGCGAATACGAAAAGAGTATTCCAAAACTTAAAAAGATTGATAATAAAAATGTTTTCATACTTAAAATTTAGTTTACCTCAATATTAAAGCAAAATGTTAAATAATACTTAAATGTTGCCTATACAAAAATTATACATAGCATTAAGCATAACGCCAGAGGCCTAAAAGAAATGAATATCAAAATAGCCTATATTACCTTATTTATATGGTATTATAACTACATTTAAGAAGACAAAAAACAAGTGCTTAAAAATTCAAAATTTAACATTTGTAAAGGTGCGTTTACAAAAATGTTGAGGTAATGTATAGTTTTTTTCAGGAAGAATTAATGAGTAAAACAGGTTGTTAAACGGCTAAAATATGCTGAACAAGGTTAGTTTCATGCGGTAAATCCATTTTCTTTCTCAATCTATACCTTTTAATCTCTACACTTCTAGTTGAGATATTAAGTAAAGGTGCAATCTCTTTTGAAGATAAATTTAAACGCAAAAAAGCACACAATTTCAAATCATTAGGGGTTAAGGCCGGATGCATATCCTTTATCTTCTTAAAAAACTCTCTATCTGCATTATTGAAAGCTTCTTTAAACAAATTCCAATCATCATTACTATTCAAATTTTTATCAATTATGTTCATAACTGATTTCAAATTTGAGTTACTCCCAGGTTTATCTAACTCAGTTTTTATATCGCTTAAAAATTCATTCTTTTTTATCAAACTCATTGTAGAAATAGCCAACTCTCTGTTTTTACTTTCTATATCCATTCTTAAACTATCATTTCGGATCTTCATTAATTGTTGACTACTCTCCAACTCCTTTAATGCAATTTCTTTTTCCTGTTTCTCCAATAATATTTCGCGCTCTTTTTTATAATACCTTCCGGACATCTTTAACAATGTAAACATTAAAACAAACATTCCTGATGCGTAAAAAACAAGTGCAGTATATGTCAAATACCAAGGGCTTGAAATTTTAAATTGGTAGGACGCTTCATTATCGGAAATTTCACCACTTACTCTAGCCCTTACTCTAAAAACATACTTACCATAAGGTAAATTATCAAAACTCACCTCAGCATTCGAAGACCATGAACTCCAATTATCAATATAACCTTCTAATTTATATTGGTAATTGATCTCATTAAACTTGTCGAACTGAGGTACATTATATTTAAATATAAAATTATTCTCTGTATGATTAAAATCCAATTCATCTTGAAGTTTAACATTTGAACTTGCCCCATTTAAAGTACTATTTTGAATTGAATTTATTATAACTTCAAATTTTTGGTACTCCGTTGGAAAATCGTCCAAGTCCACTATAAAATACCCTCCCGAAGAACCAAATAAATAGGTTCGCTCCTTTAAGCGTGTTATATTTTCAAAATCTGAGATAAATCTTCGTTCAGTAGAAGTTAGAGGTATTCTTACAGGCCTTAAATGTCTATCAAAAGTACCAGGGAAAAAATATACTATATTCTTATCTGTAAACCCCCATAACTTATTATTACTATCTGCAATCAATCTTCCTGAAACATACTTATCCTCACCAAAAAGTCTATCAGTTAATAATGAATCTCTTAGAAATTTTTTATGATCATTACTATATTCAAATAAACCTTCACTTGAAGCATATAATAATAAATCGTTATAATTAACCAATCCAGATTTCGCACTGGGTGAAATATCATTTAGCTTTTCCTTAACCTTAACTTCCGTATAATCATTGCTTAAAAGCAATCTGTCAATTCCACTCAATTCACTATTTACTAGTATTTCCTTATTCGAAACTGAAACAAAATATCGGCTAGAAAAACTGTACCCTTCTATTAAATTTCTTTGCACCCAATTTTCATTTCTTTTTTCTAAAAGCGACAAACCACCATAATGTCCTTGTAACAATAAATTATCAACTCCTGGAATCTTCTTTATATCCCATGTACCCATAAAATCAACTATTAAATCTGCTTCATTTCCACTTACTACATAGGTACCATTATTATGACCGCAAAACAGAGTTCCCTCAAATTGTTTTAAGCACCAAACTTGACCTTCGGTTCCTTCAATAAACTTAAAATCATCATCGGAATCGTATTCTTTAAAAAACAAACCTTGATTTGTACCTAAATACAGATTTCCATTATACATTTCGGAGGCATACACAGAACCTAATACACCATTAACATCATTATACACTCTATATGGAGATTTCAAGTTTAGAACACTTATTCCAATATCAAGTCCAAGCCATAAATTGTCATCCTTATCAATGAATTGTGATAAAACAGTATTATTATTAATCCCTTTTTTACGATTGACATGTAAAACTACTTCCCCTTCAGAATTTATATGATATACACCGTTAGAAATTGAACCCACAACAAAACTACCGTCATTTAAGCGCTCACTGTTATAAACACTTATTGTTGAAAGTTCGTTATCCGCCTCAATATTCCATTTAGAAAGTAGTTTATCTCGAAGAAAGTAGAAACCCGTCTCTTTAGTTTGAAATAATAAAGCATCGTCCTCCCTTGAAATATTTACGACAATATTATCTTTAAAAACCTGATTACTAGAAATTAACTGGGGTATCCCTTTGGTTAATTTATAAATTCCATACTTTAACCTTTGGTAATAGACCCCATTATCTAAAACAAAAACTTTTGGAATCTGAGTGTCCGAATTTATAATTTGAAAATCTTCTGTTAAAGTGTTTAATATGTAAATATTCTTTAATGATTGAAATAATATACCATCCTCAAAATGTTCAATATTCCAAAAATGTTGGTCTTGTGAGTTAAGACCACCAAGTAAATTACTTAACGAAGTATATTCTAATTTCCCAAATTCATTACGAATCCAATATCCAAATTCTCTATAACAACCTGTATAAATCCTATCTCCAACAACCTTAACGCTTCTTAATGTAGAATTGTTTGGAGATGGATATAATGTCCAATCCGCACCATTAAACTCAAGTAACCCTCTATTATTGGCAACATAAATATATCCATCTTCAGACTGAGAGATTGACCAGTTCTGATTCTCGGCTAAGTAATCATTGGGTGTATAGTTCTGGATTGGAGGCAATTCTTGAGCCATCAAAATATGCGATACCAATACACTTAGAATTGATAATATGAATCTTACCCTCTTCAATTGAATCATTCAATTTTGAATATTAAAAATGTTTTTTTTAGTCCCTAAGCAAAGTAAACATAGACGCTTATAACAATAAAAGTAATAATAGCCCCTACTTGTTTTACGTACTTCCATGGAGTAATATCGACTTGCTCTGTATATTGTTGAACAAAGTCTGTCTCTCTTGGTTTCAATTTACCAATAATTAACATAATTCCAACATTTAAAACAAACAAGATAGCCATTACATCTAAGTAATGAGGATATGCACTTGCCTCGATTAATGCCAATTCTGTAACTTCTGTTATTCCAGAAGCCTTTGCAACCGCAACCGCTTTTTCTTGAAAATAAGGCTGCAATATAAATTGACTTAGAATATATAATAATGAACCTGATAACAATCCAATTTTCGCTGCCATTGCAGGAACTCTTTTTGTTAAGTAACCTACTACAATAATGGTTAATATAGGTATACTATAAATACCATTGATCTCTTGTAAATAATCGAATAAACTTCCAGCATTCGCAATTAACGGAGCGATAAACATAGCAGCAATTGCAAGAATAACTCCAAACCGCTTTCCGTATTTAACTACCGTTTTTTCATCTGCTTCAGGGTTGATATGTTGTTTATAGATATCTATTCCAAACAAGGTAACCGAACTATTTAAAACACTATTAAATGAACTTAAAATAGCACCAAATAGAACCGCTGCAAAAAATCCAACAAACGAAGCTGGTAAAACCTTCTTCACCAACATAGGATATGCATCATCTACAACCTCCAAATTTCCTTGAAACATGTGATATGCAATAATACCGGGCAAAACCACAATAAGTGGTCCTAATATTTTTATGAAAGATGCTAAAAGCACCCCTTTTTGACCTTCTTCTAAATTTTTAGCTGCTAGGGCTCTTTGAATAATTTGTTGATTTGTACCCCAATAAAATAATTGCACCAACATCATTCCAGTAAATATAGTATGGAATGGCACAGGGTCTGATTCATCACCCATAGATTTGAACATCTCTGGGTTGTCATTGGTTAAAACTGAAATTCCATCTAACATGCTTCCGTCTCCAATCATAACCAATCCAAAAACCGGAATTAAAATCCCTCCAATTAACAATCCAATTGCATTTATAGAGTCTGAAACTGCTACCGCTTTTAAACCCCCAAATACCGCATAAATTGAACCCACGATGCCAATTCCCCAAACGCAAATCCAAATAGATTGCGTCTTGCTTACACCAAGCATCTCTGGCACATCAAACATTCCGCTAATTGCAACGGAACCAGAATACAAAATTACTGGAAGTAAAACAACAACATAACCTGTTAGAAATAATCCTGAAGTTAAGGTTTTGGTCATAACATCGAAACGTCTTGATAAGAATTGCGGTACGGTTGTTAATCCTCCTTTTAAATATCTTGGCAACAAAAATAACGCTGTAACAACCATTGCCATAGCTGCTAAAGTTTCCCAAGCCATTACTGAAAGACCATTTGCGTAGGCAGAGCCATTTAATCCAACTATTTGCTCTGTAGATAAGTTCGTTAATAATAATGAACCTGCAATAACTCCTGCTGTTAAACTTCTACCTCCTAAGAAATAACCATCAGAAGATTTCTCATCTGTTTTTCTAGTAGCTATATAAGCAATTATGGCAACCAATAACGTGAAGCCCAAGAAGGAAAAAAAAGTAAGCATTTGAAAATATTTAAATAGTTAAAGTGCTAATATAACTAATTTTTAAAGAGACAAACCTTTAGAAATTATCTTCATTAAATAATTCATTTCTCAAAAGTCACCTATTACTAGGCTATAGTCCACTACAAAATCAAGTTTTTTATGATTTATATAAAAAAAACTCGCATATAACTAATTTCCCCTTTTCGTTTAATTACAAAGAATTAGTTTTTAGCCAAGATATACATTCATCAAAGGTTTTAAAAATTTGCGTTTCTGGAATCAATTTAGGAATTATATCAACGCTTTCTAACATATATTTAGGTTGTTTTAAAACATCAACTAACACTATTAAAACATCTTTTTTCACCAAGTCTATCAAAACATCTTCTAACGTATATAGGCCAGATTGATCTACATACTGCATTCTATCCATTCTAATGATTACAGTTGACGCGTTTTCTGGAATCTGATCTGCTAATTGTTGAAATTCACTTGTCGAACCGAAAAATAATGGTCCTTTAATATGTTTTACAAAAACTTCCTCCTTTAAATTCTCTGGGAAATTATGTTCATCAGCCCAAGCTTTTTCTTCCTTTAAAGGTTTAATATCGGATCGTTCTGCAGTTAAATCTCCCATTTTTTTCATAAATCCTAGAGAAGCTAATGTTAATCCAATTCCTACTGCATATACCAAATTCCAAACCGAAGCTAACACAAGTACAATTGTCATTATAACAACTTCAAATTTTGGCGTAAATGGTACTGCCTTTAATCCTTTATAATCCATTACTCCAATTCCAACTGTAATTAAAATTCCTGCCAAAACAGCTGCCGGAATTTTTGAAGCAATTGGCCCTAAAGCAAGCAATACTATCATTAAAAGAACACCCGCCAACATTCCAGACAAACGAGTTTTTCCTCCAGCGTTTATATTTACGACAGTTCTAATTGTTGCTCCTGCTCCAGGGATACCACCAAACAAACCAGCGATGCCATTTCCGACACCCTGCCCAATTAATTCTTTATTAGGGTTATGTTTCGTTTTTGTCATATTGTCTGCAACCACAGAAGTTAATAAGGAATCAATAGATCCAAGAAGCGCCAATGTAAAGGCCGTAAAGATATACGGAGTTATAGCTGCAAAATCAAACTGTGTAAAAACTTCGAAATGTGGTATAGGCAACCCACTTGGTATTTCATCTATGGGTCTGTAATCAAACCCAAAGCCAACCGCTACTGCAGTCATTACAATTAAAGCCACTAAAGTACTTGGAATTGAAGTCGTAATTTTTTTAAACCCATAAATAATAATAATTGTTCCTAAGGCCAATAAAAATTCGAGCCAACTTATATTTTTAAACGCTCTTGGCATTAACTTTAATGCACCTATCACACCAGATGCTTCTGCATTTGCAAGCGTTTTAGATTCTTTTAAAATTTTTTCTTGACTTACTTCTTTTGATCGCTTTATTGTTCCTTCAAAATGCTCTAAAACAAGGACTCCTTCTCCGGCTTCCTCTCTAAGTATGTTCTCAAGAATTAATTCTTCTGCTTGAGGCTTAAAACTATTCACATATTCAAGATCCTCATCTGGATAATAACCAACAGATGGCAAGATTTGAGTAATTAAAATTATAACTCCAATTGCGGTCATAAAACCTGAAACAACGGGATAAGGAATATATTTTATGTATTTACCTAAACCAGAGATTCCTAATAAAATTTGAAAGATACCAGCTAAAATAAATACGGATAAAATAGCAGGTAATGCTTTATTTAAATCTCCATCATTTACGGCGACTAAACCCGCAATCATTACGATACTGACTGCTGTCATTGGTGCCGTTGGTCCAGAAATCTGAGTACTGGTACCTCCGAACATTGCTGCAAAAAACGAAACAAAAATAGCACCAATTAAACCTGCTATTGGTCCTAAACCTGAACTTACTCCAAAGGCTAAAGCCAAGGGTAAAGCAACAATACCTGCGGTAAACCCACCAAATAAATCACCTTTAAAATTTGAGAAATCGAATTTGAAGAAGTCTTTCATGAGAATTGCTGTATTTGTGACAAACACAAATATACTCAATTCAAATTCAAATTAATTTAAAACAATTATTCCAAACTCCTATATGTGTGTAAAAACTATGATCTATCTTAATAAGGAATAGAGTCTCCAAATAGTTCTTGGATTTGCTTCTTATTTAAGGCTGGTGTAGACCCAATAGTATTGTCTAGTAAGTTATTGTGTTTCACTTTTAATTGTACCTCACCATTAACCCTGCTAAACTCAAATTTTACTATAGTATCTTGATTTGTTAGCACATATGTTTTGTGGTTCTTTTCCCTTTCGAAACCACTTATAATTATTCCATAAACCTTTTCAATATTAGGGAACTGAAATGATTTTAAATTTGAAACTGTATTTGAGTTTATATCTGAATAAAACCAAGAAAACTGGTTTTCGAATTGATGCAATTCAATAATATGATCTCCATCTTTGATAGATCCTATTTCCTGACCAAAACTCTTAAAATTGAGCACAAGAATGAATAGTAGTATAAAATATCTCATACAGGTTATAGTTATTAAAGTGGGGAAATATTTGAAAATAAACTTGCTAAAAAAAAGCAAGTAATTGGTATTTGGGAGCAACAAATATATAAAATGAATTACAAAAACAAGCCTTTTTTACATTTTTTTGTTCAACTTTAACATATTTATAGTTGAACAAAGTTAAAAGTCCCAAATAATCGGCAATAAATAATAGATAACTCCAGAAATAAGAATAATAGAAATTAAGTTTAGCCAAACGCCCTTCTTTACCATATCCTTTATTTTTAAATATCCCGATCCAAAAACTACTGCATTTGGTGGTGTTGCAACTGGTAACATAAAGGCACAAGAAGCCGCTAATGTTGCCGATACAACCAAAAAATAAGGGTGCACTTGAATCGCCACTGCCAATGAAACCAAAACTGGCAATAACATGGCTGTAGTGGCCAAATTAGTAGTTATTTCAGTTAAAAAATTGACTACAGATACAATGACGAGAATTAACACGAATAGCGGCACTCCTTCTAAGGAGGCCATTTTACCCCCCATCCAAATAGACAATCCACTTATCTCAAAACCTTTTGCCAATGCCATGCCTCCTCCGAAAAGCAACAAAATACCCCAAGGTAGTTTTACGGCATCTTCCCAATGTAACAACCGCTGTTTCTTGTTTTTTGAAGGAAGTATAAAAAGCACAGTTGCCGCCATAATTGCTATAATAGTATCGTCTATAAAAGGAACAAGTTCTACTAAAAAGAAAGAGCGACTAATCCAACAAATTGCAGTTGTACCAAAAACAATTAACACTAATTTCTCTTCAAACGACACTTTTCCTAAATTGTGTATTTGCTTCTCGACTTCTTTTTTACCTCCTGGAAATCCTTTCTGATTAAACTTAAAGGCAAAATTAGTGAGGTACACCCAACATAAAATCAGTAAAAAAATACTTATTGGAAACCCAAATGAAAACCATTGGGCAAAAGAAATTTCAATTCCATAGTTTTCTTGGATAACACCTGCTAAGACTAGATTTGGAGGAGTTCCAATTAGAGTTGCAATTCCACCAATTGATGCACTATAAGCAATAGCCAGCATTAATGCCTTTCCAAATACTTCATTTTCATCTTCTATTGTTTCAGGATTATCCTTTAACTGAGAAACAATAGCCAAACCAACCGGTAAAATCATGACCGCTGTTGCAGTATTCGAAATCCACATTGATAAAAATGCGGTTGCAACCATAAAGCCAAGAATAATCTGCTTTACATTGGTTCCTACTATTTTTATAATAGTTAAGGCTATTCTTTTGTGTAAGTTCCATTTTTCAATTGCTATTGCAAGAATAAACCCTCCTATGAATAAAAAAATATATTTATGTCCATACGAAGCAGTAACTTGGTTTAGGGAAACGGCTCCTGTTAACGGAAACAAAACTATGGGCAACAAAGCTGTTACGGCAATTGGCAAGGCTTCTGAAATCCACCATATGGCTACCCAAAGCGCACCTGCCAATACTGCAATACCTTCTTTTGATAATCCTTCAGGGTTAAAAAATAAAATAGTTAAAATAAAGACTATTGGACCTAATAAAAGACCTATTCGTTGTTTGGCTAACTTCATTATTTAGTTTTACGAATCATTAGAACTTTTGATGTTTCATTAACTCTTAAAAAATAAACACCCGAATTTACTAAATGTGGTATTTTTAAAACAGACAAACCAGATGCCTCAACATACCGTGTTTTGGAGATTGGAAGTGAACGACCTAAGGAGTCAAATAATAAAAACGAATCTAATGCTTTTGTATTTTTAACATAAACAACATCCGAACTTGTTGGATTCGGATAAACAATAATTTCATCTTCAATACCATCATTTTCTATCTCTGACGTGAAATAAGGAATAGCAAAATCAAATGCATCAATCCCAACTTTTTCTCCAATAAGTCTTCCTAAAATATCATCTGCTGGAGGATGAATACCTCCCCATATTCTAGATAAACTTGTTTGATCCGATGCATCTCTGTAGGTTGCCCATTGCAGTTTCACATCTACCGAAGGTCCTTTTTCAAATACTAAAAACTCATCTTTTTTTGCTAAAAACTCTCCCATACCCCCTGGAAAAAACTCATCACCAGTAATTAATGTCATTACCTCTGCCGCCGCTCTAGAAAAAGTAGAATGTCCAGATACATAACCTGCAAATGGCGGAGTTACAAATGAGGGCCTTTGATAGGGCCACCAATTCTCTGCTAAAATCCAACCAACACCGGCTAAATCGGTTTCGGCATCACTTATAAAGTCGTGTCCTTTCCATGCATATAACTTTACCTTCCCTAGATTCTCATTATTAAATCCGCTTAACGGGTCTCCTTCTTCCACTAATTCTACATATCCCGTTTGCAATGGAATACCACCTACATGATAATTTGGTAAATTTTGATCAGAACTTTGCCCTAATTCACTCATATATCGAATACTTGAAATTGGCCTGGCATAATCATACCATCCTTTAATTCCCCAGGCAGAAATTGCTGCATCGTGCATTGCTCCTCCTAAAATGAAATACGATTTAACATCCCATTCTAAACTAGACAACTCTTCTCCTTCTCCATTGAATTTTCTCTCAATCATTGGATGATCTGAAACGTAATTTAGTATTGTAAACCAATGTCCAGGAGGGGTTTCTGAATCTGGACCATCTGCCCAAAATTCAGCTAAAACACGTGCATAATCCCCTCTTGGTACCATTTGATTTTCATATGGACTTCCTGTAATAGGATTAATAGTATGTCCTTTACTTATATCACCCCCTTCGATTTCATTATAAAACTCTGAATAAGTTCCGAATGAATTTGGAAAATCTGCAATATCTATATTGCCAATTTTATTAGGTGAAATATCCCAAACTACGCCATCTGAAGGATCTAAGTGTGAACTCCAAATTGAGACTAGTGAAAAATTCCATTTAAACAAACTGCTTGATTCATCAACATTGTTTGTATTTAATTGAGGTGGCTCCCCAGGATCATGAAAAACATTGTATGAACTTCCATCTCTAGTAAATATAAATTTATCAGAATCAGATAAGGCAAATGTCTTTACATTACCCCATTCAGGACCTAAAAATCTCGGTGTGTCTCCTTCAATTAAATTACCACTTTGATCTATAAAAGTGTTGAATGTTAGAGGCTGCCATCTATTCGGGTCAATTAAACCGATTTCTGATGTGCTACTTGTTAAATCCAACGGAGGATTGATTGGCTGGTAATATGAATAGTCATAATCGTTATTCTCATTAGACCCATCCGTAAACCCATAACTTATTATTGTTTCTGCTATGTAGTTTCCTAAATCTGCCGGATTTCCTTCTTTATAATTTGAACTAGAATAGGATGTATCATATCCTAATTGTTCCATGATCAAATTAAATCTGGAATGGCTTTTATCTGCTCCAGGTGAATTTTGAAATCTGTATTTCAACAAATTATAGGCCGCATAGCTCATCGCTTCCTTTTGCGATTCTTCAGTTGTTTTAACCGATTGGAAATCTTCCAATTCACTTAAAAATCCATTCACCTCATTCCCTATTAAATAAGGATGCGCATTCTCATCATAAATTGCCCATGAATCAAACAAAGCAATTGATGTATGAAAAAGATTTCTTGCATGCACATTAGGTCTGGCAAAGTCATTTCTAATTGCTTCTAATAAGGCTTCGTTCCAAATCCTTGCTACTGAAATATCTTCGGATATATTGTTTAAAACTAATGACACTTCAATCTCACTCCACACACCTTCGCATATCCCGTTATCTTCTTTTACTCTTACAATTCCTGTTTCTTCTAAGCCCCATTTCACAACTATTTCATCTGTTCCTTGTCCAGAAATCAATTCCCCTCCTTCTATTTCCCAGATAGCATTAGAATTTGAATCAATAGAACTACTATATGATTCAATATTATTAAAACCCGATACCGTTTCACCTGAAATATCAATTGCCGGTAAATAGGAGCAACTATAATCATTAGAATTAGCAAGAGGATTGTAATTACATGAATTTGGATCTAAACAACCGTAAATTTTAATGCTTAAATTTTGATTTAATAGCTCTAAGTCAACATTCTCACTAAATTTGTAATGAGAATTTACTTCCAAATTTTCATACTCATCAATAATTCCTGACGGCCATTTTATGGTAATTTTTAAAACTTCACTGTCGGAACTAAGACCAAAATGAGTCGCTTGTTTACTTTGAGATAAAAATCCTAACCCCGTATAATACCTTTTTAACTCACCAGAATCAGTTAACAAACTAATTTCAGTTCCGATTCCATCTCTATTAGAAATAGTTCCTTCTAAACTTGCTTTGAACCAATTAGGACTCTCTGAAATTGAATTATCAATAGTTTTATTCTCATAAAAATAAGAATTGGTGTTGTTATTTGAAACAAATAAATCTAAGTCACCATCATTATCATAGTCAAAAGGAGTAGATCCAACACTAATTGTTTCTGCGTCTAGACCTTTTCCAATAGAACTGTCTGCAAATGAAGTTCTTCCTTGATCTAAAAGATTCTCGAAATATACATTCTTCTGCGGGCCTGTTAAATTAAATCCATTTACAACAAATAAATCTTCGTCCCTATCTAAATCAAAATCTGTAAAAATTGTATCCCATGCCCAACCTGTATCATTTAAAAATAGGTCTGAAGCAACTTCATTAAAGGTATTATCACCATTATTCTCTAGAAAAATATTGTTACTAATGTTTGTTACAAAAAAATCAAATTTTCCATTATTGTCATAATCACCAATGCCAATCCCCATATCATCACCATCATTCCCCATTCCATAAGCAATAGCATTTTCAGTAACATTTACGCCATTGTTATTTATAAATAATTCGTTCGGAGCTTTTATATCGTTTGCAACATAGAGATCCATAAAACCATCTTCATTAAAATCAAATGGGAACGCCATATAAGATCTTATATTTTTTTCTATTGAATTAAAAATGCCTGATGCATTGTCAAACGTTCCATCTCCATTGTTTAAATAAAAACTATTATAATCGCAATTCAACCAATCGGCAATATATAAATCCAAGAATCCATCGTTGTTAAAATCGAACCATGTTGCGCAAGTATTCCAACATGTATTTTCTCTTTCTATCCCTGCTTCAACAGTGGTTTCAACAAAAGTCCCATCTCCTTCATTATGAAATAACAACAATTTGTATTGATTCGTGAAAAATATGTCAGAATATCCATCGTTGTCGTAATCACCCCAAGAAACACCATATTTAACACCATCCAATGCAGGGTTTTCATTACTAAATTCAGAATTTGGAAATAGGTTAGACAGCCCCGATATTTTTGTAACATCAGTAAATGAACCGTTATTATTATTTCTAAATAATTTGCTTTCTGTTTCTTCTACTCCTTCAATATCTTTCGCCTTCGCAACAACAAATACATCCAAATCTCCATCTAAATCATAATCTGCAACTGCTATCCCATTATTTTCTCTTAGGTTTTCGAATCCAACCACACTTTCAATTCGCTCAAAATCTTGTGCATAAAAAGTCAATGCCCCAAATAGGGCATAATAACATACCATGATTTTAACCAGATTTTTGGTTATCATAATTACAACTAGAAAACAAATGTTAATGTGATCAAATACAACAATACAATAATTTTCAAGTAAAAGAAAATTCAACGTATAATTAATTTAAAAAGTGATTCCTATCTTTGCTTTCGCAATAAATTTAAGATTATGACGACGGAAGACATTCAATTTATGAAAAGAGCAATTAACTTGGCTCAAGAAGGAATGAACTCTAACGCAGGGGGACCTTTCGGAGCCGTTGTTGTTAAAAACGGAGAAATTATTGCAGAAGGCTTTAATAAAGTTACCTCTACAAATGATCCAACCGCACATGCCGAAGTTACAGCAATAAGAGCTGCTTGTAAAAAACTTGGCACGTTTCAATTAGATGATTGTATTATTTATACATCTTGTGAACCTTGCCCTATGTGCTTAGGCGCTATTTATTGGGCACGACCGAAAGCAGTATTTTATGGCTGCGATAAGGCAGATGCAGCTAAAATAGATTTCGATGATCAATTTATTTATGAAGAATTGGACAAGAAAATTGGAGATAGACGCATCAAATTTGTTCAAATATTACAATCTGAAGCCATAGAAGTTTTTAATGAATGGGATACAAAAGAAGGAAAAACGGAATATTAATAATACTCCTTTATCTTTCATCTCTTTATATTAAATCATTGTAAAAGCGATCTTTTACCTCAAAAATAGAATCTTCCTTATCTATCCAATTATTCTTATATTTACTTCAATTAGCAAAATTTAATTTTGAAGTATGGATTTTCTATTTCAGTTACCCACGTGGTTCGGAATATGTATTGTTTCACTTTTTACTGTTGCAATCGGGTTACTTACAGTAATCATATCAAAAAAAATTATTGCAAAACAACTAACTAAACAACATGAACGAATTGGAAGGCTATTATTTAGAGTGACAGCAGGATTAATTGCCTTGTTGCTTTCTTTAAGTTATGCAAATGAACGGATCGAACAAAACAAGTTACGAGATTCTATGGAATTAGAGGCTTCTCTAATCATCAATGTAATCATAAAATTAAATATAAATCCGTCGGTTCAATCGGAGCGTATAAAAACCAAATTAGTGGATTATATAAAATACACTTTAAACGATGATTGGGTAGAACTAAAGGCCAATCCATTTCATTCAAAATCTTCAGATGCTATGGTAGATGCACTTGGCATGGCATATAAATTACCTGAAAATGATTCGATTAGTTCAACTATTAAAATGGATGTAATTAAAGACATTAATCATATTACCCAATTAATGCAGGTTAGGATATATTCACAACAAACAATGACTCCATATCTCATTTATATATTATGTTTTGGTATGTTCTTTTTATGGATATTTTATTCTGTTTATAATCTAAATGGTATCTCACTTAGTTTTCTATCCTTGTACAATGTATTTGTAGCGGTATTGATTTATTTTATTTTTATGATGAGTAATCCTTTGGTGGGTAATTTAAAAATGGACCATGATTCATTTGAAATAATCAAATCTAAAGGGGTTGATCAAGCAAAGAAATAACATGAAATCACTCAAAACTCATACAGTTTTAATTTTATTTTCCATTTCAGTTTTTCAAATGATTGGTCAGAACAATGCACCTTTATTTGAGTCTAATTCACCGTTAAAAATAGTCATCAGCACTTCGTTAAGAGAAATAACCAATGACCTTAAAGAAAGAGAGCAGAGATCAGCAAAATTAGTTGTTAATAATGAAAATGGCACGGAAGAAATACATCAAATTAAAATTAGAGTGCGCGGTGTAACAAGGGCTAAAAAAGAAGTGTGCCAATTTCCACCGTTACGGCTAAATTTTAAAAAGAAACAGACTAAGAATACTGTTTTTGCAGAGCAAGATAAATTAAAATTAGTAACACATTGTATCAACTCTAACAACTACAGCCAAAACACATTAAAAGAATATTTGGCATACAAATTATACGAGGTCGTTACCTCATATAGCTTCAAAACTAGACTTTGTGAAATAACCTATATAGATACTTTAAGAAATAACCGAACTATTCAGCAACTCGGGTTTTTAATAGAAGACGTAGATGACGTTGCCAAAAGAAATGGTTTAAAAGAATTTGATGGAAGAATCGTAAATCAAGAAGCCCTGCAACAAAAAACCTTAGATAAAATGGTTTTTTTTCAATATTTAATTGGCAATCTAGACTGGGCCGTTCCGAACAGGCATAACATGAAAGTTCTGGCAGGTTCTGCAAAGGAATTACCTATTGGGATCCCTTATGATTTTGATTATTCAGGGTGGGTAAATACGTCGTACGCAACGCCTCCAGATGCTGTTAATATTTCTAGTGTAAGAACCAGAGTTTTTAGAGGTATCTGCAGGGTAAATAATTATTCAGAAACAATTGAATTTTACAAAAAAATTAGACCTCAATTAGAAAAAGCACTAATAGATATTCCTTTTCTAACAGACAAAAGCAGAAATTACATTAAGAAATATTTGAATAATTTTTACGACATACTAAACAACCCAACTAAGGTTAAGAATGAAATTATTACTGCTTGTAGAGCAGAGCATAAGCACACCTATTCTAAATAAAAAAATATGCAATACCCACAGAGAATTGCTTTATTAATTACCTGTTTAGTGGCTATTGGACTTATCAGTTTTACAAATACTAAACCTATTCAAAATAAACTTGACTATTCTGGAAGCAATGGTCTTTTTATTGAATATAAAGACGGGCTTCAAATAAAATGGATTACCAATAAAGAGGATTCTGGGCTGATAACTCTGCGCACCTTAGACAATACGGTAATTAAGAAAGGACGAACATCAAGTTCGCGTTCGCATTCATTTAATGTAAACCACACCATAGATGAACCGATATTCTTGGAAATAGGCGGTGAAAATTCTGAAAAAAAAACGATTAAACTTAGACCAAAAAGCAAATTAGAAAATGCTATTTATAGAAATGTAGATTCAATTTATGTCGTTGGAGATGTACATGGTAGATATAATCAACTAACCAATTTGCTTCATAAATCGAATCTCATAAATTCCGATTTAGAATGGATTGGAGGTAAAGCGCATCTCGTATTTTTAGGCGATCTTTTCGATCGAGGAGATGACGTAACAAAGGTGCTATGGTTTATTTATGAGTTAGAAGAAAAAGCACGATTAAAAGGCGGAAAAGTTCATGTTGTTTTAGGAAACCACGAAATAATGGTAATGAGTAAAGACTTGAGATATCTCAGCAGAAAGGAAGCTTCAATACCCTTTGCACATGGTGTAACTTACGATTATCTTTTTCATCCAAACAAGTCTCTTTTAGGGGCATGGCTTAGCAAGAAAGCTTCCGTTATTAAAATTGACAATGCAATATTGGCCCATGGTGGTGTCGTAGATCTTGGAACCCCTTCTATAAACGACTTTAACAAGACAACAACAGAATATATGCAGAAAGAGGCCTTTTTAGATTTAATGAAGGAGCATGCTGATAGCACAAAATATGATGCGAATGAATGGGCAACTATCCAAAATCATTTTTACCATCCAGATAGTCCATTTTGGTTTAGAGGATATGTGTATCAAGATACTTTAGCTCCACAACTAAATGCCATGCTAAGAAAATATAATGCAAAGCTACATGTGGTCGCTCACACACCTCAGGAAACTATTACAGAAAGGTATAAAGGAAAATTGTTAACGACAGATTTAAATGATGCTGCCACTGAATTATTACTTCTTGTAAGAGATAAAAAAAAGTATCACCGATTTAAAATTAATGGCGAAGGAAAAATAAATGAATTAAAGTAAATTGGGTCAATCAATTAAATTAAATCTTAATAAATTAGTAAAAAAATTGATTCTAAAAAACCACTATCTCAACTTAAATGTACATCTTTAGACATTAAATGTCGTGTTGACAACGTTGAACCATCAATACATTTGCTTAAACATTATTACAATTTTTCATATATTAGATTCATTTAAAATGCAAGATATTTGTTTAAATATTAAAGTTTTATGTTAATCAGTGATTATTTTAATTTATTCCTTTTAATAGGGGCAGCGATTTCGCTATTAATATCAATTTACTTATGGCTTACACCTCCAAAGTTTTTTTCAAATAGAGCCTTAAGTTTTTTAACCATATGTTGGTCTATTACTGTTGTTAGTTTTGCCCTTGGTTCGCCTGATTTTTTTAGAAGATTTCCTCATGCATATGGTTTAGGCTCAGCCACAGCATATTTATTCTTCCCGGCATTTTATATGTATATCAAATCATATTTATATGACGATGCTCGCAAAGCATCACATTATTGGTGGCATTTTATACCCTTTTTAGCGTTTGCATTAAGTATTAGTCCCTTTTATTTTCAAAGTGGAGAAATAAAAGCAGATTTCATTAAAAATAGAAATATAGAATGGCTAAATATGATATTCTCTTATGGAAGTTTAGTTGTAATTGCTCAAGGTATTATCTATTCTATCCTTTCTATAAATATGCTCCAGCATTTTCAATATTTTAGAGGTAAAAGGTTGTCAAACAAACAATTGTCCTCTATTAAATGGATTTTACAGTTTGTACTTATAAATATTGTTCTTTGGGCAATAGGCACTACTGGTGCAATCATGGATATGTTAAATATATCTACTCCTATAAACCCGTTTAAAATTTATTATTTAGGAATAACAATATTAATGATTGTACTTGGATACTTTTCTATAAGACACCCATACGTTATTTCCATGGAGGCTTCTGGCACATTAAACCCTGTCTTTCAAAAAGAAAGAAATGAAAATAATGTTACTAATAGTGCTGACAAGGCTGATTTAAAGGTAATAACCAACTATATTAAAAATGAAAGGCCCTACTTAAAAAATGATTTAAATTTGAGAGATCTTGCAGATGGAACAGGATTAACAAAGCACAGAATATCTGAATTACTTAATAAGGAATTATCCAAATCATTTTACGATGTAATTAATGAATATAGAATTAATGAAGTAATAAGACTAATTGATTCAGGAAAGCATAAAGAATTTACCCTGGCACATTTGGCCGAAAAAGCAGGTTTTAATTCAAAAGCAACTTTCTACAGAGTTTTTAAGAAAGTTACAGGAAACACTCCAAATAATTATATTCAATCTATCGAAGTCTAAGTTTTACTTTAAATTATCGCGTTTTTATTCTATCCTTTTAAATGATACTCTTTTTAACTTCAATTAGTTTATTAAGAAGTCGATTCTAATTGTTTTAATAAAAACTATCGCCAACCAATTTTCAATCGCCTACAAGATTTAATTAAATCACTGTTTTAGAAGTGTTTAATTCCATCCAAAAAATCAAAGAATAAGGTATAAACTTATATTACATCTAAAATATTCAGTCTCAATACGCCGAAAAATACTTTTTCTTTAAATGAGAAAACAGACTTAAATGACTGGTTTTTAATAATTTATTTTATTGAGAAGACTCATCCGTCCTAAAACTATAGAGTTGAGCCCAGTATTTTAGTTTTAGGCGGGTCTCACCCATAATTTTGCGGAATTCGATGTTTGGAATTAGCCTCAAATATTGAAAATAAAATATTCAACAATTTAAACAAAAACTAAAATTATGGTTAAAAAAATTATTTCTTATTTAATGTCAGCTGTATTACTTTTCTCTATAGGGTGTGCAAAAAATAGTGACATTGACGATTTGCAAGATCAGCTACAAAATCTTGAAAATAGATTGTCACAAAGTGAAGCTGCATTACAAGCTAACTTATTATCTCAAATTGGAGATTTACAAGCAGTAATCGCAACTTTACAAAATGCGATTGATGCAAATGATGCAGCACAAGCAGCAGCTTTAGCCGCTCAAATGGCTGAATTAGAAGCACTGCAACAATTGGTAGAAAACAGTGCAAATGATATTTACTATGGTAATGTTATTTCTCCTGAGCAATTCGATGCTGTACTTGCACAAGGAGCAACAGTAATTACTGGTGATGTAGTGCTTACTGCTGCTATGCTAGATAAATTAGTTAATGTAAAATTAATAGGTGGAGATATAGAAATTAACGATGACGTTACATTAGACGCTCTTGAAGTAGTTGTTGGTACAATGACCACTAATGGTGTTGTAATGGCCAATAAATTAATGAGTATTGGAGACTTAGAATTTAATGCAAATTTTGAAGCACCTGAATTAACAGCAGTTACTGGAGACATTTATTCATTCAGACAAATGGAAGTTGAAAAATTCATGGCTCCTAAATTAGGTTTCGCAAATTCTATCTTCATTCAAGGAGAATCTGTTTATGGATTAAATGGTAACACACTTGTTATTTCTGATTTTAAAGTTGCTGATGGAATTTCAGTAGTTGAAAACTTAGAATTAGTAAATGTTAAATCTGGAAGCGATTTAGTTATTGGTGAGGTTTCAGGAATGTTTAGGTTTGAAAATGGTAGAGCCGCAAAAATTACTTACACTGCTGAAACAGTTGGTGATTTTAAAGTTAGTGGTGTTACAAATATTGTTTCTATTGAGGCACCAGAATTAACTACTGCAAATTCTATTAATGTTTCTTCAAACTTTGAAAACTTTAGAGACCCAGTGAATGAGCACGGATTGTACACAATGAGTTTCGACAAAGTTGAAACTGTAAATAGTTATGTGAAGATAGCAGGAAACAATAACTTACAAGAATTTGATACTTTCAATGCTTTAACTACTATTAAAGCTGAAAACCTTCCTTCGAACACTTGGGCGTTAGAAATTAACGACGGTGGACCTAATAGTGCTAAATTTAACGGGTTTAATGAATTAACCGACATCGAAGATAGTGCATATAGCGGTAAGATTGAAGTAAGAATTAAGTCTGGTAACATTACAGCGTTTAGCAAGATTACACACGTTAATAATTTTGATCAATTGCACATCACTTCAGCTGATAACGTATCAATTTTTGAAAATTTAGAAACAGTTTCTTACGAATTAAAGATGGACTTTACTGGAGTTGCTGGAACAGTTAATTCATTAACTAAATTTAAGCACTTTACTGGATGGAGATCTACATTAATCATCTGTATGCCTTATAGTCAAGATGATATGGCTGCGCATTTTGCTACCAATGCAGATGTTTACACGCCTTTCTGTGATATGATTAATAGTCTTGATCATACTCTTGCAAGCGATATGAGTTCAGTAACTTCTAAGTATACTTACCTACAAAACGGTACAACACAAAAGACTAACGGTGGTACTTTCCAACTACTTAAGAGAACTTCAAATGTTGCACCTTATGTGAGACATTATGATGGAGGTTGGAAATATGATGAAACGCAATCTGACGAATTTTGGACAGAAGCGATTACTGGAATCTCTAGTGCTTGTCAGTAATTAAAGAAAAATTTATTTGAATTTTCCCAGAAAAGTATGGTTCCAATTTATTTGGAGCCGTACTTTTTATAACACTTCAAAATAAAGCCCAACTCCTTGATTAGTTCGTTCCTATAGAGAACAACAGAAAAATATTCATCTATAGTATAGTGCTATCCCTAAAGCAAAAGACAGCATTATAGTGTATTTGAATTAAGAATCTGTTTCCACTTTAAAAGGTAAAACTAACTTAAGATCAAGGCGCAATTAAATTAAGTGTTATTAAACAATATTATTTATTAGAATGAAAATTTTTACTTGGAGTTTCCTTTTTAGTGTACTGTTTGCTGTTCAAAGTTTTGGGCAAGATATTACGGTAAAAGGAATAGTTAAAGAAGCTACAACTGGTGACGTAATACCAGGGGTAAATGTAATAGTTGAAGGAACCTCAATAGGAACAAATACCGATTTTGATGGTAATTATGTAATTACCGTTCCATCTCAAGAATCGGTTTTAAAATTCTCATTCATCGGAATGGAAGACCAATCTATTGTTGTAGGTTCACAAACAGTAATTAATGTAGAACTAGCAGAAAGTAAGGAAATGCTAGATGAAGTAATAGTAGTTGCCTATGGCACTACAACAAAAGAGGCATTTACTGGTGCGGCAGAAGTTGTAGATAACGAAGTAATACAAGATAGACCTGTAACTTCATTTGTAAAGTCACTTCAAGGAACGACTGCTGGTTTACAAGTTACAAGTAGTTCCGGACAGCCAGGGTCTGGCAGTCAAGTTCGAATTAGAGGTATTGGCTCTTTAAGTGCAAGTAGCGCTCCTTTATATATTATAGATGGAGTACCATTGTCTGGTGGATTATCAGACATTAACCCAAACGATATTGAAAAAATTACAGTATTAAAAGATGCCGCGGCTTCATCTCTTTATGGATCAAGGGCAGCAAATGGCGTAATAATTGTAACTACAAAACAAGGAAAATCAGGAGAAACTAGAATTTCTTTCGATTCTCAAATGGGGTTTTCAAATCGTATTTCTGAAGGATATCAACTTATGAATTCTACGCAGATTTATGAACAAAGTTGGATGGGGCTTTACAACCAATCTATCATTGCTGGTAACAATATAGAAGTTGCAAGAGCTTACGCTCATTCTACAGTTGAAGACATTGTTGGCCATAACCCATTTGGAGTTGAAAACCCATTGGATGATACCGGAAAATTAATTCCAGGAACTTTAGTAGAAACAAATACGAATTGGAGAGATGAGATTTATAAACAAGGTGTTATTAATAACCACAACCTAAGTGTTGCTGGTGGAAATGATGACACAAAAGTATTTTTCTCTTTAGGGTATTTCAGTGATTCAGGAACAACATTGAGTTCAGATTTTAAAAGATATACTTCTAAATTAAGCATTAATCATAAGGTAAATAACTTCATAACAGCTGGAATGAATACAAATGTATCGTTCTCTGAAACTACAGCTCCTCCAGGTGGATCAGGAGGATCAAATCCTGTAAGTTCCGCTGAAAAAATTAATTCGGCTACACCAGTTTATACCGGAACAGGAGATTATAACTGGGACAATACTGCTGTATTCGATTTTAACCCAGTCGGTTTGGCAGAACTAGATAAGTATGAATATAAAGGCAGAAGGGTTATATCAAACGGATTTTTAAATTTTCAAATTTTAGAAGATTTAAGTTTTAGAACTACTGGAGGTATTGATTATTCAACAAGCAAAGGATTAAACTACTATAACCCAGAGCATGGTAATGGAGCTGGAGTCAATGGGCGTTCTACACATTCAGTTTCCGAAAACATTGCCTACAACCTTTCTAACATTTTAAATTGGAAAAAAGCATTTAAAAAAGGTGATTTAGAACTATTAGCAGGACAAGAATTATATGGAGCAACTTCGACAAGTTTAAGTGCAAGTGTCACTGATTTTTCTATCCCAGGATTTACAGAATTAACTTGGGGTGCATCACCAGAAACACCTGGTAGTGGAACTTCTGAATGGAAAATGATTTCTTTCTTAGGGCAAGCAAAGTATAATCATAACGGAAAATACTATGCAAGTGCTAGTGTCCGTAGTGATGGGTCGTCAAGATTTGGAGAGAATCAACGTTATGGACTTTTTTATTCTGTTGGTGGAAGTTGGTTAATGTCTCAAGAAGATTTTATGACCGACATCACATGGCTTAACAGATTAAAAATAAGAGCGAGTTATGGTACTTCTGGTAATAATGATATCGGGAACTATTCTTCATTAGGACTATACGGCGCCGGATTTAACTATGGAGGATACCCAGGTTTATCACCAGTTCAGTTAGAAAACAAAAACCTTACGTGGGAAAAAATCGCAAGTTTTAATGTTGGGCTAGAAGCGCGTGTATTCGATAAATTGAGTGCAACATTCGAATTCTACTCTCGTGAATCTGATGGGTTATTGTACGGTATTAACTTATCCGCGGCAAAAGGTATCAGATCTATTTTAGCCAATATAGGAGGAATGTCAAATACGGGTATTGAAGCTATGTTCAATTTCGATGCTGTTAATAATGAGAATTTCTCATATAATTTCGGAATCAATGTTTCTCGAAACACCAATGAAATTTTAAACCTAACAACAGATAAAATTAAAGGGGCAACTCAGATTCTAGAAGAAGGCGGTAACAGGCACCAATTTTATATGAGAGAATGGGCAGGTGTGAATCCTGATAATGGATTGCCAATGTGGTATACCAACGTTGAATCAGACGACATTGAAAACGGAAATACACAACCTGGTTCTGCGTTCACAGATCCTCTAGGTACAGAAAGAATGGTTACGAGTGATTATACCGACGCAGAAAGAACAAGAATGGGCTCTGCCCTTCCAGATTTTTATGGAGGCTTCAACAATTCTTTTACCTATAAAAATTTTGATCTAAACTTCTATTTCTATTTTAGTCATGGAGGTCAGATTTACAACTATAATTACGCTGGTAGTATGCACGATGGTGTAAATCCAGGAGACAACCTTTCTACAGAAGCATTAAACGCTTGGACACCAAATAACAGATTCACAAATGTACCTAGATATGTAACCAACAACGTAGATAGAGGTAATCAAATTTCATCGCGTTTCCTTGAAGATGGTACTTATGTAAGATTAAAGAATATCTCTTTAGGATACGATTTACCTTCAACTTTATTACAGAAAATAAAATTACAACGATTAAGAGCATTTGTGTCGGGTGAAAATTTATGGACACTTACAGATTTCAATGGATTTGATCCAGAAGTCTCATTAGCAGGAACAACAAGTAACAATATTCCTGGTGTTAAAACAATAACATTTGGTCTAAAAGTAGATTTATAATAGAAGATATTGACAATTATGAAACATATAGTAAAAAATAATATTTATATGAGAACGGTTTTAATCCTAATGACGATTGGAATGTTGATGACATCTTGTTCTGAAGAATACCTAGAACTAGAGCCAACATCTTCTATTTCTGAAGACGTAGTGTTCAGTACTTATTCAAATGCTGAGTCTGCTCTTGTGGGAGCCTATGACAATTTAAGTTCATACACTGCAGAAGGATTATACATGCCTATTGCAGGTGATCTTATGGGTGAAGATATTATGTTGAATTCAGTTGACAACTGGGGCTGGTTTGTTGCGGTATATCAAATGGACGTTTTACCAAATTATCAATGGGCATCTAGCCCTTGGAATACTGGGTATAAGGTAATATACGACGCAAACAAAATCATAACTCAAGCGCATAGAATTCCGAACATCACAGAGGCAGAATTAAATAATCTTGTGGGTCAATCAAAAGTGTTAAGAGCATTTACCATGCTTAAGTTAGTTGAAATGTTTGCTCCTTCTTACCTGAGCAATCCGCAAGCACCAAGTATTATGAATGTAACCACTGTGCTAAGTCATGACGATGAAGATTTACCAAGAGCACCGTTAAGTGAAGTTTATCAAACGATTATTAGCGATTTGGAAAGCGCAAAAGAAATGTTAGAAGTTGATAATTTTTCTGGTTTTTTTGATAGAAATGCAGCACAAGCTTTAGCCGCAAGAGCCTATTTGAATATGGGGGAATGGGGAAAAGCTAGAGACAATGCGCAGTTGGCATATGCAAATAAAGAATTGATGGATGGATTCGATCTATTAGCAGGGTTTAACGCCTCGAACGAAGAAACCATATTTTCAGTTGCATACACACCAGATGACAACAATATTTACTTGAGTTTACCATCTTTTTATTGGCCAGTTCAAGGCTATAGTTCTATTAGAGTAGATAGAGAAATCTTTGAAGAATACTCGCCAATAGATTTACGAATAAACTGGTTTCTTGAGCAGCCAAACATAGACCCTGATAATATTTTAACCTTAAAGTTCCAACATATTGAAAAGATTGGAAACGCTGAGAAAATCAGTATTCGTGCCGCAGAAATGTATTTGATCGAGGCTGAATGCGAAGTGGAATTGGGGAATGATATTGCTGCCCAAGATGCTTTATTTGCTGTACAAAAAAGAGCAATTACTAGCGCTTCTAAAAGCACAAACACTGGTGACGAACTATTACAAGAAATTCTTCTTGAAAGAAGAAAAGAATTGATTGGAGAAGGATTTAGATGGAATGATATCAAAAGACGAAATCTTCCATTTAAAAGAGAAGGAGATCATTGGGTTAAATTCGATTTCACTTCTAATGATGCAGATTATTATAGGTTAACATACCCAATTCCGCAAACAGAAATTGATGTGAATACTAAAATTGAACCTCAAGATCAGAATCCTGGATATTAAATTTTATAAAAGTGATGGCTTTTATAAAATAGTCATCATTTAAAAACTTTAGTTAAACACTAAATTCATTAAAAAATGAGAAAAATTATTTTACGATCATTGCTTGTTATGGCTTCGTTAACTTTTGGTTTTGTTGGCTGCAATAAAGATCCTGAAGAAGAGCTTTTAGATTTATATTCTGATGCTGGAAATAGTTTCCTTGACATTGAAAATGAAGGTTACAAAGTATCTTTAAATGCCATTCCAGCACCTCAAGAACTTACAGGTACTTGGAGAATTTATAATGGAGAAAATGGCAAATTTGAAAACGTAAATAAAGCAAATTCCATTTTTTATGGAGAGCCCGGTGAAATCTATTTACTAGGTTGGGAAATTAGTGATGGAGATAGATACGAAGCCTCCACAATTAACGTATCCTTTAAACAATTAAATCCTGAGTTAGCAATGACTGTTAACGATACCATTAAAGGTAACATTTCGCTTTATCTAAACTCAATCGCACCTAAATTCGGTGCAGAAGGTCACTGGGAAATTGTGAATGGTTCAGGTGGACAATTAATCAATGAAACATCTCATGAAGCTCAATTTGTTGGTTTAGAAGAAACAAGCTACAAGTTAAGATGGAATCTCACCTACGGTTCAAAAATTGAAGGTGAGGAAATTGAATTTACAACGGATATATTAAAAGCGTACGCCGGAGAAGATCAGTTAGACATTATAACAGACAAATCTGCAAATAAATTCATGAATCTTAATGCATTCTTACCAGCAGCGGCTACCGCTGAATGGGAAATAATTTCTGGAGACACAGTTGAAGTGCTAGATACTGAAGACCCAAGTTCTGTATTGAAAGGAATAGCAGATAAAGAATATAAATTGTTATGGAAAGTTACTTTAGGAGAGCATAAAGCCAATGACACCTTAAAAATAAGGTTTAGAGGCAAGTGGGGAATGTTCACCGATGAACGCGATGGAAAATCGTATAGATATGCTGTTATAAATGGGGTTCAATGGATGGCTGACAATTTTGACTACAATGCTCCATTTACTCAATACGGAAGATCTTGGTACTACGGTCAATCTTCTAGAGCTCATATTGAAGAGGGGTTTCCAGTAGAAACACCAGAGGACAGAAAACGATATGGTCGCTTGTACAATCAATTCGCAGCATACGAGGCAGCACCTCCTGGATGGCGTTTACCCACAAGAGAAGATATTGACAACTTAATTACATCTCTAGGTGGCATACAATATGCTTTTGATAAAATGGCACCTGGTGGAGAAACTGGTTTGGAATTAAGTTTCGCTGGTATTTGTAACTATTCCAATGAAAGTCCTCTTTCAAGAGATTGGTATTCTTTTCAAGATATAGCAGGAGCCTATTGGACCGATTATCATAATAATGTCGATTACTCAGGGATCATTCACGCCTTTTACATCGATTCAAAATCCAGTGGTGAAGCACGACTTTCCTCTTATTACGCAGGAGCATCCGTAAGATATATTAGAGATGACAATTAATAAAGTATTGATATTAAAAAATATTTAAAAATGGAAAACAAATTTTCAAAGATTCTATTCGTATTAATACTAATTTTTACGACAAGTATTCAAGCTCAGTTTAATTATCATGATGTTGATGACAGCAATTTTATTGAAGGTAAAATAAGAATCAAATTAAAAAGGAAACACCTTAATGGATTAGGAACAATAAACCCAACCGGAAAAGGCACAAATTCGAAACATACAACAAAAATTGGTATTGATAATGTTGATGAATTACAAGATGACTATAGTGTTACAAGAATTAGCAGAGTATTTCCATTTTCATTAAAAAATGAAGCAAAACATAGGGAATATGGTTTAGATCTTTGGTATGAAATAGAATATGATGCTGATACCAATCCAAGCGAATTAGCTGATGTTTATTCACTTTTGAACGAAGTTGAATTAGCAAAGCCCGTTTATAAAAAAATTAGAATTGATGGTAATTTTAAACCTGAATTTTTGCCAGCAGATAGTTTAAAACTCAAACTAAAATCGCGACCAACTTCAAGTTTATCTAGTACTTCCAAGAACTTCTCAGCAAAAGCTACAGATTCAGATTTCGACGATCCTTATTTAGATCAACAATGGCATTATGATAATGACGGTACATTAGGTGTTGCAGGGGCGGATATTGATTTATTTAAAGCCTGGACTAAAGAAACTGGAAAATCAGATATTATTGTATCTATTGTAGATGGTGGAATTGATACGGATCACGAGGATTTAGCAGACCATATGTGGGTAAATGAAGCTGAAATGAATGGTGAGCCAGGAGTAGATGACGATAACAATGGATATATCGATGATATTCATGGATACAACTTCAAATTTGGCGGTGAAATCACAGATCATGACCATGGGACACACGTTGCTGGTACTGTTGGCGCTATTAACAATAACGGTATTGGTGTTGCAGGAGTTGCAGGTGGAGATGGTACTGAAGGAACAGGTGTAAAATTAATGTCTTGTCAAGTTTTTGACAAAAGAGGTGGAAGCGGAGGAAATTTTGCTTCTGCAATTGTATATGGTGCCGATAACGGAGCAATAATATCTCAGAATTCTTGGGGATATAATCAACCTGGATATTATGAACCCGAAGTTTTAGAAGCTATTAGATATTTTATAGCAGAAGCTGGTCAATATGGTGGAAGTCCTATGAAAGGAGGAATATTTATAGCCGCTGCCGGAAATACGGGAAGAATTGAAGACCACTACCCTGCTGCATTTGATGAGTCCTTAGCAGTTGCTTCTCTTGGTCCAGCAAGAACTCCTGCTCCTTATTCTACACATGGAGATTGGGTAGATCTTTCAGCACCAGGAGGTGATCAATCATACTATACTAAAGAAGGTGGAGTTTTAAGTACTTTACCAGATGATGGTTATGGATTTATGCAAGGAACGTCAATGGCATGCCCACACGTATCAGGAGTTGCTGCATTGGTAATTTCTAAATTTGGTGGTGAAGGTTTTACTCCTGCTGCACTTAGAAGTATCTTAATTAATTCAACTGAAAGGTTTTCTTTTGAAGCCGATGAAAAATACGGTGTGGGTAGTTTAAATGCTGCAAATGCGCTTGCTGAAGATGAAGTTATTGCGCCAGATACAATCGATGACCTAGCCGTTGCCGAAGTTTTTCATGATAGAATTACTATAGAATGGACGGTCCCTGAAGACGAGGATAATTTTCAACCATCACATTTTTATTTAGCGATGTCAGAGCGCGAAATTACTGCAAGTAACTTTGATAGTCAACAATTGTTATTTGCCTTTAACAATCCATATGAAGCAGGTACCGAGGTTTCAGTTTCAATTGGAGCTCTAAAGAAACAAACTGAATATTGGTTTGCATTAAAATCAGCAGATCGATATGAGAACGTTTCTCCGATTTCAAATATTTTAAATGCTACAACTACAGATGTTCCATCTTTCAAAGAATCCGGACGTGAGTTTGAAGTTATTATTGACGTTACTGAAAACCCAATTGCGAAAGTTCCAGTTACCTTTTCAAACGCGGGTGAAGGAATTATTTTTTGGGATAGTTATACAGTAAATGAGCAGGAATTTTGGATCGATTTAAAGGAATGGAGCGCAGAAGCAGATGCCAAAACGAGCTATGTTACAAATAATTCTGCTGTACTAAATGCGGTAACCGAAAGTGAAGCGTCTACATCATCTGCAGTCTATGCCATGGCTATGACTGTTGATGAGGAGAAATGGCTTAATGACAGAACCGTTTTTATAGATGGTAAAACCTATATGCCAAGTGACTTTATAACAGATGTTGTTGGTTCAGGAAATCCTAATATAGGTTTAATACATGCAACAAAATTTGAAATAGAAAAAGACCGTGAATTCAATTTGACACATTTACAATTAGCTATATATCCAGGAAATACAGAGCCTGTTACAGTTGTAATTAAAGAAGGAGACAATATTGAGACTGCAGAAACCGTATATGTACAAAAATACTATGTTGATGAAGAAGATGTTGAAAATCTTGCATATCATAGAATTCCACTGTACAAACCTCAATTTTTTCAAGACACGGATAACTTTTGGGTTGAATTACACTTCCCAAAACTTTGGAAATTTCCATTAGGAATGCAAAGAGGTGCCTATACACCATATGTTTTTAAAACTTCTAAAGATAACGGATTAACATATACTGAAGCTTGGGAACTTGTTGGTAACAAATATCCATCTTTAAGTATTTTTAGTACTGGTATGAATGGTTCATTTGTATTTATGAACCCAACCCATGGCGAAATTTCAGCAGGTGAAAGCCAACAAATGGAAGTTGAAATTGATGCAACTGAAATTAGAAACGGAAAACATCTTACTTCTATTGGAGTAGTAACGAATGATCCGAATAAGCCAGGAATAAACATTGAGTTTAAAACAGCTGTTCATGGTCAAAAACCAGAAATCGACGTTCCGGACATAAGTGAATACGATGCTAAAATTGGAATTAGAAACACACTTAATTTAAATGTTACAAACTCAGGTTTAGCCGATTTAATCATTAAAGATGTAAAATCTCTTAATGGTGAATTCTACAAGGCTTTTGAGGCTGACTCAATTGTTATTGAGCCAAAAATGAGAGCAGATATTGCATTTGATTTTGTACCTGAATCATTAGGAAAAATTCACAATAAAGGATTGTTAGTTACAAATATTGGCGAAGTTGAATTCAATATTTTAACCGATGTTTATGAAGCTCCAACAGTTGATTTATCAGTAAATGAAACTGACTTTAATGTAGACATTGAAGGTTCAGATGATTTTATTCTAAACATTAAAAATACTGGAAATGGTATACCTTTAGAATATGATTTAAGCCATTATTCTAGAACCAAGGTTGAAAACGGACTTGTTTCAGAAAGCATACAACTTGAATTACTTGCTAAGGACGATACCAGAGCGCCAAAAGATAATTCATGGTCAGATGTTTCATTATTTGGAGAAGAATATCCTTGGCAATTATACCATTTTGAACATTTTGAATTAGGTTTTGAATTTCCTTTTGAAAAAGCGCGTTATACGAAATTTTTTGGCTTCCAAGACGGAACATTGTATGCTGTAGGCTCCGGTGGTTTTGGAGATAGAGAATATCCAAATTACCGATTTACTGGAAAAGCAATGTTTCTAGCAATTGGCATGGCTCCTGATTCTGACTATAAGATTAGTTTAGTGAAAATGCATAAATATTCCTATGGAGATAAAGTAATATTTTCGTTCAAGCATACTCTTAAAAAGGTGAATAGTGATGGAATAGTTGACTATGGAGATTTTGAAAATCAAGTAGTATTCTTTAGAGATGGATCTGTGGAATTTAGATATAAAAATATGGATAACTTCTTAAATTCAGGGATTCAGCCAAATGAATATTTACTTGGCGGAATTCAAGGGTTAGATGAAGATAGTTATAGCTTTTATAAATCTATAGATGATAGTGATAAATTACCATATAACGGATTGGCCTTTAAATATAAAGCGGTAAATACCGCACCTGCCATTGTTTTAGATGGTGATGAACAAGGAATTGTATTACCTGGAGAAACTGTTGATATTCCTCTAAAAATAGAGCCTGCTGTAGCGAATTTATTCGCTGGATCGTATATAAACAGATTGTACGTAGAAACAAATACCAACAACAATACGGAATTCTTACAAGAGAATTTAAATATCGAAGTTACAAGCGATGATTTTAATACTGTTGTACAAGATACACTGTCATTTGGTCAAGTAAATATTGCTACCAAGCCGACAAAAGCGTTAAAAATAACAAATGAAGGAACTTCTGCTGTTAGCCTAGACAACATAGCTTTTACCAATGCAGTGTACACAACAAATGAGAACCTTCCGATTAGATTGGAGGGGAAATCAAATTATTTTTTACCGATTCAATTAAACCCAGTTAAAGGGTCTATGGATGCCGTATGTACTTTAACTTTCTCCGACGGAAGTTCACATAATGTAGTAGTAGCGGCTGATGGTGCTGAAAACCCATCGTATGTTTCTAGTTTGTTAAATCAATCCTTATCATTTACGGTGCAAGGAGGTAAAACTCTAGAGGTGCAATTTAGTATTGAAAATACGAGTGCAGATGCAGACCTAGACTATATGTTCATAAACGGAACTTATGCTAGTGTTTATAATGAAACTGAGAAAAATGGAAATGGGGTAAACACTACTGAATTAACTGAAAATTATGGTTATAGTTGGCAGGTTAGTGATGAAGAGAATGCTTTTTATAATTGGAATGATATCACTCCTACAGCAGATACTTTATATATACAACAAGACAACCCAGAAAAAGTGTTCTTACCATTTAAATTTCCTTTTTATGGAGAAGAGTTTTCTGAAATTTGGGTTTCTAGAAATGGATTTATTACAGTTATTGAACCAGAAAATGACAAACCAGGTGTTGAGTTTGAAATAAATGATGGATTGGCAGGAATTATTGCTCCCTTTATGGCAACATTAGTTCCAACAAAAGAAGGAAGCGGTGTTTTAGTCGAAATTAAAGATGACAGAATCTTAATTCAATGGTCTAATTATGTAGATCCTACCGGATATGGAGGCGGGCCTATTACGTTCCAGTTGGAACTATTAGAGAATGGTCATATTTATTTCCATTACGAAGATTTAACAGCATATCGTGGTGGATTGCAATATGGTTTAGAAAGCCCAGATGAATTACAAAAATTTGAAACTCCTAGGTCTTGGATTTTAAAATGGTCTATTGTAAAGGCCTTTTCAACCATTGCAATTGTACCGCCATTAAAAGATCAAATTAAAACTACGAAAGATTTGAACTTAAAAATTTCTGCTGAAAAGATTTACAAATCTGGAATGTATAGAGATACCTTGGAGTTGATTACAAATAGCCATACACAAAAGAGTTTAATCTTACCAATTGATATTACCGTTGTAGGTGATGCTATAATCGAGACTAATGACATAGTAGATTTTGGTTCTGCAGTGTTTGAACCTGGAAGAACTGTTTTAGAATCTACTGTTACAATTGCCAACGTAGGATATAGCGATTTAGTAATTGATGGCGCAACCATTGAAGGTATCGATGGATTCAAAATTACTGATTCAGAAGGTATTATTCATTATATCGTTAACGATAAACTAATACCCAATATTTCGATTGCTACCAACTCTAGTAAAGAATTTACCTATTCAATTACACCTACTAGTGTAAAAGATTATAGTGGAAACTTATCATATTATTCTTCTAATATGGAACTTAAAACAACCGAATTAATCGCGAGTTCAGTTCCGACTCCAATTTTTTCTTGGACAGCAGAAAACCAGAATTACTCAGTGGTAGAAACCGAAAAGAAAGAATATAAATTCTCGATTTCAAATTCTGGTGCTTCTGATTTAGAATATAAATTTCCAAGCGTTTCAGGTTCAGATGTGTTAGAAAAGACGATTATTGAAGAAGTTGGAAACTATACATTAGAAAGTCCACGTGTAATTGATTCATTACAAAATGATTCTAAAAGTGCTCCTGACGGTATTGTTACACCATTTGTACATGGTGCACTTATTTGTATGGCCAGTGAATTTACAGCACCTGTTGGAGGTATGCATATTACACATGTTAAAGTGCATAATTATTTGAAAAAGGTAGGTGAATATGCCAAAATAAGAATCTACGTTGGTGGTGATACTCCAGAATCAGATGAATCAAATTTAATGTATGATGAAAAATTTGTAATAGATAGATATGCAGATAAAGAATGGGTGTATTATCCACTTAAAAAACCGATTACAATTCCTGAAGGCGAAAAATTTTGGATAGCGTCAATTTCTCCTCAAGAATTACATTATGTTGGATACGAATTATCTAATGATCAAGAAGTTTTAAGTAAAAGCTGGGATGGAATATACCAGAACTGGAATAGCGGTGGTTTATGGAAATGGGGGAACCGTGATGGAGCCTCATTAGGTTATGTATATAAAATTCGCCCTCTTACTTCTATAGGAGATGGCTCTTGGATATCTTTAGATGTAAATTCAGGCGTAATTAAAGAAGGGGAGTCTGTTGACGTTACCGCTACTATCGATCCTCTTGATGCCATAAGTAATGGAATACATGAAGGAAAAATAACCGTTGTTACAAACGATATTAACAATAAGAAATCTGAAGTTGATATTACTATAAACATCAATGGTGCACCAGTTTTTGATTTCAAACCAAATCAATATATAGATTCTTTAAATATCCTAGAAACGGAAGCAAAGAGTTTAAATTATGTTTTCTCTGATCCAGAGAATGACGCCATGGATATTACCATCGAAAACTTGAATTCAGTTGATATAATCAAAAGTTTTGAGAGAACTAGCGATACTAGTGCTAAGGTTCTTCTAAATACAAATTATGAAAGTGGAGGGGCGTATACTTATGCTGTTAAATTGACAGATGCCGTTGGTAATACAACCATGGACACGTTAAATATTAAGGTAAAAGAGAAGAATAGAGCGCCAATTCTTAATGAAGAATTTTTACAAATCAATTTAAATTTTGCAAACCCAAATGAAGTGCTTTCTATAAATATTAGAGACCTATTTACAGATCCAGACGGCGATGCTCTTCAAATTCTTGTTGGAAATTACACTCCTGACATGTTAGATTTAGCCATGGGTACAGAATTTATAAATATACATCCGAAAAGACCAGGTACAGGGTTTATAGTCTTGGGAGCAGATGATGGTAAAGAAAATGGATTTGTTCTTTACGGTGTTTATGTGATAATTATTGACGATCCAGATTCTGTTTCTACATCTACAAATTCTATTGAAGATAATATTGGAATTTTAAATGAACATGGTAAAAAAATAGCGGTTTACCCGAATCCAGCAGTTAATGGTAATACAAATATTCTATTTAAGTTAAATGACGATGCTCATGTAAGCTTAGACATTTACAATATGAATGGACAAAGAATTCTTTCTGGATTCAATGGAAATAAGAAAGAAGGATTGCATACAGAAAATATAGATGTTTCTAACTTAAATCGTGGAATTTACATGTGTAAATACGTGCTAAATGGTGTTACTAAAGAAGTTATAAAACTAATTGTAAAGTAGCATTGTAAAACAAAAGCTATAAAATTACTATGCAAAATAGCGATATTAAAATAGGACTTATTGTAGGTCTAATAATCATGATTAGTACAATTGTATTTCAATTGATTATTGGATTTACAATAAATTTAGAAATTCTTTTTTATAGTGTATTGTTTGGGTTCTTTTTTGGAGTATTAAGTTTTATTCTCATTAAATTAGCCAAACTAAATCAAGAAAGACTTATTTCACAAATTACGGTTGATTTAGATGAAGAAGAATCTTTAATTATCGAAGGTGCAGCTCAATATCATATTGAACCTAATATCTACAGAGGTAAGCTATTCCTTACTTCAAATAGGTTAATATTTAAAACAATAAAGCCAAAACATTCAGTAGCGCTGTATAATAATTCACTTAAAAACTTGAAGGGAATAAGCCTAAAAAGAAATTTATCTTTACATGGTAAATGTTTAGAGATTGATTCTGACTTAGATCATAATAAATTCAGTGTTGATTACCCAAATGATTGGAAGGGTATAATTGAAAACCAAATAAAGCAAACACAACATGCAAATGTTGAATAAAAATTAACTTTTGGATTAGTCTGGTTTAGAGATATAAAAACCTCTATGTCAATCATAGTCTTAAAGTAATTTAAGGCTATGATTTTTTTATATGACAAAAAAAGTGTTGCTAAATAGAATTAATTAGTCATTAATTCTTTCATTTTTTCCAACTGGGTTTCTTCAGGTATTAATTGTCCGTCATGATAAAACATTACCAGTTCTAACGGTAAACTATTCCAAGCTAATTTAGCAACATTGTCTGGACTGATATTATGCCTTCCTAAAGTTTTTTCCGTTGGCCAATCAATTGAAGGAAAAGACACGTAAGCCAATTCGGAACATACTATTTTATCAGTAGTATTTACATCAAAATTAAAATCATATTTTTTACCTACTTGTCTAAAGGCCATTAATAAGGCTTCTTTTGTTAGTTCTTCACCTTCATTCTCATTAAATATTGGTCTTAATATGACAAAATCGTCAATATTCATAAACTCTTCTAAAGTACTTAATTGCACTCCTGATCTTAATGCTTCAATAATTTGATGTTCATTTTTTGACTTCGAATCACTCGAATTACTCAATTTATCTTTATACTTCTTTACATAAGGGTTGTTCCAAAGATCCAATTCTATTAACTCTGACTTGGTTCCAGTCCAAATAGCAACATGCCCAAAATGACCTGGTATTAATTTATCTGTTAACCTAAAAGGTGTTTTTTCCAATAAAATATCTAATGGTTTTAAATTTTCAATAATATGATTTTTGACACTATCATTCTTATATAATTTTCCCTTTCTAGATTCAAAAAGCCCCATTGTATTTCCGAATAATCCACTGACCATATCAAATCCATCATCAGAAGATTTTGATATTAAATCTTGGGCAATTCTTTCAAACGCAATGAATTTTTTAGAAGCAATTTCTGTAGCCCTAAACTTCTTTACATAATTATATGATGGACTAGATGCTATCAATTGATTCAAATAAGCAAAATCCGCCTCAGTTTCACCGAGAAAATCTAATGTATCCAAAGAACTCTCATAATATTCAATTACTCTTCTAATTCTATGTCTCGATTCTATAGAGTTTGCATTTAAGGTCATTTCATTTAGCAAGTTGGCTACTAACCCAAACCCTGCATCTGGGTCATTTATTAGTTTGCGTATTCTAGCATCTTGTTCAAATAAAACCACACCTATTAAGTAGTTGTCATATAAGGTTAGTGCTGCACTAAGAGAAACCAAAAGACCTTTTAGTTTCAATTCTTCATCTATTCCGTATTTCTCTAATGTTTTATCGGAAACTTCCAACCCACATTCGTAAGAATTTGCTATTTCTAACAATTCTTCTCTTATACTTAAATAATCTTCGGTTCCTTGCTTTAAAATAAGTAAGTCTCTACTCGGAATAGGAGCATCTTTATCTACGCGTAATCGGTTCGAGACTTCTAACATCTGCATTCTTGCAACCAAACTGTATTCAACTAAATATTGCAATCTTGATAAATCTGCTTCAGCTATTTCTTCAGGTGTAATTCCAGATTCTATTTTATTGGCAAGTAATTGAAAACAGGTTGATTCTCTATTAGAATCATTGATAGAAATTTTCACATACATATATCCTGTGAAAATTAAAATTGATATAGCCCCAACTATCCCAATTTTTTTGAGGGTATTTTTTTTCATTAAAAACGTTTGTCAGTTGATTGCAACCAATTTACGATAAAAGTTGATTAAAAAAAATCACCAACTAAATCCAGCCCTAAGATTAGGACCAAAAGTGCTCATATCATACTTAAAATAGTCCGTATCTGCACCATTTTCATAATCAATGTCAATATTTCTATACCCTAAACTTAGGTGAAATTTCTCTGAAAAATTATAGCCTACATAAGTTTGAATTTGCCAAGTAAAATCAGACCCTATTCCAAAACCTCCTAAGTCTCCCCGCAACTGATAAAACCATTGTTCATTAAAAGACCCATTAGATCTTAAAATAACGACAGGATCAAACCAGGTTTCAGTTAACCCTCCTGTTATTTGACCAATTGCACCAACTTTTAGTTGTAGTTCCATGTCTTCTTTTAAACTTATCATTCTAACTCCAACTCCAACTTCTAACCAATCCGTTACTCTCTTTAAACCAGCAACTTCAAACAACAATTCTTTCAATACAAGCTCACCACTTTCCACAAGCAATCCTTCTTCTACGCCCATGGCCAAATGCATATAGAGAAAATCAGAACTTAACGTCCAATCATTCTTCGTAGTTTCAAAATACAACATCCCACCAAATTTCAACTGTCCAAAAATATCTCCTGGATTGGCATCAACTTCCACGGCTGGTAATCTTTTAATTTGATTTACTCCGCTCATATTGGGAAACATTAAATAAGGCTCAACTAAAAATGTTCTTTGATTGTCATCAGAATCCAAATTGGTCTTAATATCTTGCGCGTTGCTTAATAAGCAACATAAAAGAACGCTAAAGAATAGAATTTTTTTCATGGCATTAATTTTACTTTAAAATTAATGAATTCTCATGTAGCATCCACAAGAATTTCTTTGAAAATTAAACTTTCCATGAAATTCTTGAGATAATATTCAGTCGGGATGACAGGATTTGTAGAATCCTCAAAACCCTCATTGCAAATGCACATCCCAAAATTTATTACAAAAATAAACTTTCGACTTAATTTTGGGATGTGTATTCAGTCGGGAAGACAGGATTTGAACCTGCGCCCTCTCGGCCCCCAGCCGAGCGCGCTACCGAGCTGCGCTACATCCCGAATTGAAGGATGTAAAAATAAACAACTTATTAATGCTGACGAACTTTTGAATATTTATTTGAACCAGTGTTAGGCGGTAACACATTTTTATTCTTAGATGTTTCCGAACTAGAAGCGGCTGAACTCGAAGTACCGCAAGAAACGAATAGAAAAACCAAACAAACTAAAATAACTCTAATCATAATGAAAATATTATATTCTCTAAATTACATGTGCAATTTCTACAAATACATAATTTAAGCCTATAAAATTATGCCTATTTTATGAATAAATGAATTTTATCAAAAAATAAATCCACAAAAAAAGCCTCTACATTTCTGTAAAGGCTTGTCATTTTTTGCTCCCCCTCTTGGGCTCGAACCAAGGACCCTCTGATTAACAGTCAGATGCTCTAACCAACTGAGCTAAGGAGGAATGTACCGATTTTTAATTTCGGTGTGCAAATATATATCTTTTTATACTTCTGCCAAACAATTTTTAAAAAATTATTACTTCCATTTATTCGAAAATTTAAATGAAAAAGAAATGATTGCTAAATCTTAAAAAGATCCGTTAAATATCAACAGAATTAATGGTGGTTTTACGAAATCGTTGTATTTTTGACCCTGTTTTAATTAAAACATTTT
Source organism: Bacteroidetes bacterium MedPE-SWsnd-G1 (assembly GCA_001874265.1). Taxonomy (GTDB): domain Bacteria; phylum Bacteroidota; class Bacteroidia; order Flavobacteriales; family Flavobacteriaceae; genus Urechidicola. The sequence goes on from MPDD01000002.1 coordinate 84,007, forward strand.
TGTACGAAAAAAATTATGGATAAATTTTCGTTTTTAAACGCCGTACACTCAGAGTTTATTTCTGATTTATACGACCAATACTTGGTGAATCCAGACGCGGTTGAACCAAGTTGGAAAAGTTTTTTCCAAGGATATGATTTGGCCAATGAGAACTACTCAATTAATGGCGAAGAAATAGCAGTTGAAGTTCCGGAACAAGTTAGCAAAGAATTTAGAGTTTTAGATTTGATTAATGGGTATAGAACTCGTGGTCATTTATTTACCAAAACCAACCCTGTTAGAAACAGAAGAGAATACTCACCTTCATTAGATCTTGAAAATTTTGGACTATCGAATGCTGATTTAGATTCTAATTTTGATGCAGGAGAAGTTTTAGGATTAGGAACCACTTCATTAAAGAATATTGTTTTACACTTAGAGCAAATTTATTGTGATTCTATTGGTGTCGAATATATGTATATCAGAAATCCGGAAGTGATTAAATGGTGGCAGTCTAAATTAAATTTTAACGACAATCATCCTCGATTTTCTGTAGAAGCAAAAAAATACATTCTTTCTAAATTAAACCACGCTGTCACTTTTGAGAGTTTTTTACAAACAAAATATGTTGGTCAAAAACGTTTCTCATTAGAAGGTGGAGAATCCTTAATTCCGGCAATTAGTGTTGCTTTGTATAATGCTGTAGAAGATTACGGTGTTAAAGAAGCAGTTATTGGTATGGCGCATAGAGGTAGATTAAGCACCTTGGTTAATGTGTTTAGAAAACCAATGAACGAGTTGTTTAGTGAGTTTGAAGGAAAAGATTTTGAAGATGCCAATATTGACGGTGATGTGAAATACCACTTAGGTCTTACGCTAGACAAAACTTATCAAAACGGAAAAACCATCAAAATGAATTTGGTACCCAATCCGTCGCATTTAGAAACCGTTGCTTCTGTAGCTGAAGGAATTACACGGGCTAAAATTGATAAGGATTACAAAGGCGATGATTCAAAAATATTACCAATTATAGTACATGGTGATGCAGCGGTTGCTGGGCAAGGAATTGCTTACGAGGTTGCGCAAATGAGCCAATTAAATGGTTATAAAACTGGTGGTACTATTCATATTGTTGTAAATAATCAAATCGGATTTACAACCAATTATTTAGATGCTAGATCGAGCACCTATTGTACAGATGTGGCAAAAGTTGTATTGTCGCCAGTATTACACGTAAATGCTGATGATGCGGAAGCGGTTGTTCATGCTATTGAACTAGCGCTAGATTATAGAATGAAATTTAAAAAGGATGTTTATATAGATTTATTAGGCTACCGTAAATATGGTCATAACGAAGGAGATGAACCAAGATTTACACAACCTAAATTGTATAAAGCAATTTCGAAACATAGCAATCCTTTAAAAATATATACCGATAAATTAATTGCTGAGAATACAATCGATACCGATTATGGTAAAAAGATTGTGGCAGATTTTAAAGCAATGATGGAAACGGAATTTACGAAAGCGAAAGAGTCTGACTCTTCAAAGGTTCGTGAATTTATGGAAGAACGTTGGTCCGATTTTAATAGACAGCGTTTAGATGGCATGTTAAGCCCTATTGAGACTGCATACCCAAAAGAAAACTTAGAAAATATTGCCAAAGTAGTTTCTACAGTTCCAGAAGGTGTAAAGTTTGTGCGTAAAGCAGAACGAATTTTAGGAGGTAGAGCAAAAATGGTTTTTGAAACAGACTCCTTAGATTGGGGAATGGCAGAAACTATGGCATATGGAAGTTTATTAGAAGAGGGCTTTGATATTCGTATTTCTGGACAAGATGTAGAACGTGGAACTTTTAGTCACCGTCATGCTATTTTACGAGATGAAATTTCTGAAGAGCGGATCAACTTGTTAAACACAAACAAAGACAATAATGGAGAGATGTATATTTACAACTCTTTACTATCTGAATATGGCGTATTAGGCTTTGATTATGGTTATGCTATGGCCAATCCAAATACTTTAACAATTTGGGAAGCTCAGTTTGGTGATTTTAGTAATGGAGCACAAATTATTTTTGACCAGTACCTTTCTGCTGCAGAAGATAAATGGAAAATGCAAAACGGAATTGTTGTCTTATTGCCTCATGGGTACGAAAGTCAAGGATCTGAGCACTCATCCGCACGTATGGAACGTTACTTACAATTGTGCGCTAAAGACAATATGATAGTTGCAGATTGTACAACGCCTGCAAACTTCTTCCACTTGTTACGTCGTCAAATGAAACGTGACTTTAGAAAACCATTAATAGTCTTAACACCTAAGAGTTTATTGCGTCATCCAAAAGCCGTTTCTTCTATAAGTGAGTTGGCTGGCGGTCAATTCCAAGAAGTCATTGATGATACAATAAATCCAGAAAAAGTAACTAAAATGGTCTTCTGTACTGGTAAATTCTATTATGATTTATTAGCAGAAAGAGAGAAATTAGAAAACGAAAATGTTGCTCTTGTTAGAATTGAGCAATTATTCCCTTTACATCACGATAAGATACAAAAAATAATGGATCGTTATCCGAATGTAAAAACATATACTTGGGCACAAGAAGAGCCTAAAAATATGGGAGCATGGACCTACATGTTACAGCGATTTGAATTGGCGCCACTAAAAGTGGCTGCTAGAGATTTTGCTGCAGCACCAGCACCAGGAAATGGCGCAAGAGATAAAAGAAGACAACAACGAGTTATTGATAGTGTTTTTGACACTACTGAAAAATAAAAAATTCAAAACGTAAAATTATAGTACGATGATTTTAGAAATGAAAGTCCCATCTCCGGGAGAATCGATTACAGAAGTAGAAATTGCAACTTGGTTGGTTGAAGATGGAGACTATGTAGAGAAAGATCAGGCTATTGCTGAAGTAGATTCAGACAAAGCAACTTTAGAATTACCTGCTGAAGAAAGTGGAATTATTACGCTTAAGGCTGAAGAAGGCGATGCTGTAGCTGTTGGAGCCGTAGTTTGCTTAATTGATATGGACGCTAAAAAACCGGAAGGTTCTGAAGCACCTAAAAAGGAAGAAGTAAAAGAGGAGGTTGCCGCACCAAAAACGGAAGCACCTAAATCTGATACTTATGCTACTGGCAGTGCATCACCGGCCGCAAAAAAGATTTTGGCTGAAAAAGGAATCGCTGCATCTGAAGTTAAAGGAACTGGAAAGGATGGACGTGTAACTAAGGATGATGCTATTAAAGCGGTGCCGTCTATGGGAACAGCTCCTGCACATGGAAATAGAAATAGTGATCGAAAAAAATTATCAATGTTGCGTAGAAAAGTTGCTCAGCGTTTGGTTTCTGTAAAGAACGAAACAGCAATGCTAACTACCTTCAACGAAGTAAACATGCAGCCTATTTTTGATTTAAGAAGCGAGTACAAAGAAGCCTTTAAAGCAAAACATGGTGTTGGTTTAGGTTTTATGAGTTTCTTTACATTGGCGGTTGTTAGAGCTTTGAAAATGTATCCAGATGTGAATTCTATGATTGACGGAGATTTTAAAATCTCACACGATTTTCAAGATATTTCAATTGCAGTTTCAGGCCCTAAAGGATTGATGGTTCCTGTAATAAGAAATGCTGAAAACTTATCTTTTAGAGGTGTAGAAAGTGAAGTAAAACGATTGGCTATAAAAGCTAGAGACGGAAAAATAACCGTTGATGAAATGACTGGCGGAACATTTACCATTACTAATGGTGGTGTTTTTGGTTCTATGTTGTCTACGCCTATTATCAACCCGCCGCAAAGTGGAATTTTAGGAATGCACAATATTGTAAACAGACCAATGGCTGTTAATGGAGAAGTGGTTATTCAACCTATTATGTATGTAGCTTTATCTTATGACCATAGAATTATTGACGGACGTGAATCTGTTGGTTTCTTAGTAGCGGTTAAAGAAGCCTTAGAAAATCCTGTTGAATTATTGATGAATAATGATATTAAAACTGCATTAGAAATGTAGTTCTGATATTCAAAATATAAAAAAGCCCGAACCAATAGTTCGGGCTTTTTTATTCATCTGTTTTTTTGATTAAGGGATTATTACTCCCCCTTGCTTTGCAATTTTAAACCCGTTTTTAGCTACAGTCCGCTCTGCTTCACTGTTATCAATTAATAAAGGATTGGTATGGTTAAAATGAATAAAGTGCACCTTTGCCTTATCTTCTTGTGATAAGTTTTCGAACAACTCCATACTCTCTTCAACAAATGGATGCGGAACCTCGCTCATGTCTCTATTAATCTCACCATTTTTATAAAACGTAGCATCTAACAAAGCAACATCAACTTGCTTAATTAAATCTGTAATACTGTGCTCCCACTCTTGCCATTTATCAATATCTGGAACAAACAAAACTTGATTTTTACCTGTATTTATTAGAAAACCGACAGTCTCTGAAAATTCATCTCTATGCGGTACCAGAATAGAAGTAACAGAAACACGTTCATTTAACCGAACTGTTTTCATATTATTTATCGCATTCAAAGAGATATTGCCTAATGAAGTCAATTGACTCCAAGGGCCGTTAGTTTCCAAATAGTTTTTCATTCTAGGCATGGCAAAAACATTCATGTTTTTTGCACCCATCGCTTCTCTTCCCAAATACATCAATCCCGTATAATGCCCCATATGTGCATGGGTTAAAAAGACACCTTCCGGTAAATCCCCGTCACTATTCGTATGATCATTCAGTAATTTAACTTGTTCGGAAAAGTCTGGAGTAGCATCAAAAATCCATTCTTCTTTAGAAATTGGATCAACAATTGCAATTGAAGAAACCATTCGTCTATGTTCGGGATTTTCATACACCCGTTTACAACATTCTTTTTCACAATTTATTTGAGGATATCCTGCATCCTGCGCAATTCCTAATACATAAACATAAGGGATATCTGAAACCACCACTTTCTCAGATTGAAATGACAGTATTAAAAAGGACGTAATAATTATAAAAAGTTGACGCATCTATTTTAAGATAATTGATTTTTAATATTGATCAATTCTTGCTTAATGTTTTCTAAATGGGAAATAATCTCTTGCCTGTTTATTTCTCCTTCTGGATTTTGTTTCATTTTCTTTTTCGCTCCGTCTAAAGTAAATCCCTTCTCCTTAACCAAATGATAAATCAATTTCAGGTTTTTTAAATCTTCTTGTGTAAAAAGACGATTCCCTTTAGCGTTTTTTTTGGGTTTCAAAATATCAAATTCCTTTTCCCAAAAACGTATCAATGAATTGTTTACCTCAAAGGCTTTAGCCACCTCTCCTATTTTGTAGTATCTTTTTTCAGGTAAATCAATATGCATGTATATAGCGTTGTTTTTCTATTACGAAGATAGTTAAAAGATTCAATTTCCTATGAATTAATCCAACGATTGCCCTTCAATCTGAGCCGCTTTTTGCATGCGTTCAAATTCTTTAGGAGATAAGTTTCCGTAATAGAAATTAATAGGATTAATCTTATGTTTGTTTTTCCAAACCTCATAGTGTAAATGTGGTGCTTCTGATCTACCGGTATTTCCAACAAATCCAATTAAATCTCCGCGTTTTACTTTCTGGCCTCTTTTAACGTTGTATTTACTTAAGTGTGCATACAAAGTCAAATATCCAAAACCATGGTCAATACGAATATGCTTTCCAAATCCAGATGCTCTAGCATCTACACGTGTTACCCTACCAGGCCCAGTTGCATATACTGGAGTACCCTGTGGCGCAGTAAAATCCATTCCGTAATGACGCTTTCTAGCCTTTGTAAAAGGGTCCGTTCGCCATCCATAACCAGAAGCCATTCTAGTTAAATCATCACTTCTAATGGGTTGTATAGCCGGAATTGCCGCCAATAAATCTTCTTTGTTCTTAGCGTATTTTACAATTTCATCTAGAGATTCTGATTGAATTTTTAATTGTTTCGATAACACATCCATATTTTGTGTAATATCAATAACCAACTCAGAGGTTTCAAAATTTTCCAAGTTTTTATATCTGTTTACACCACCAAATCCGGCTGTTCTTTGCTCTTCTGGTATAGGGTTTAATTCAAAGAATGTACGGTAAATATTATTATCTCTATCCTGTAAATCTTCCAAGACTTTCTCAAACTGATCAATCCTTTTCTTATGTAAGTTTTCGCTTAATTTTAAAAATTCCAATTCACGTTTCAATTCCTTCTCTTTTGGAGTTTCGAAAAAATAAGAAAACACCCCAAAACCAAGGATCATAGCTAAGCCAAAAGCAACTACAGAACCAAACAACTTGGTAAATACAGATCGCTTTCTAAGCTTTATTTTTTTATACGATAATGTTTCCGCATCGTAATAGTATTTAACTTTCGCCATACCGCTAAAATATCTTAATTTTGTACTTTAAACGGAATCACCTTATTTATTATTGTTTTTCCGCAACAAACAAAATTACAAAATGTTTTCATACTGCTTTTAGCGCAGTATTTTTTTAAACATTAATTAACGTTTTTATGAGATCACAAGAAATTAGACAACTCTATTTAAATTTCTTTAAAGAAAAGAGTCATAAAGTTGTGCCTTCTGCGCCAATGGTATTAAAAAATGACCCTACATTGATGTTTACCAATGCAGGAATGGTACCCTTTAAAGAGTACTTTTTAGGTCAGAAAAAAGTGACGGATGCAAGAGTGGCAGATTCACAAAAATGTTTAAGAGTTTCTGGAAAACATAATGACTTGGAAGAAGTTGGTATGGATACGTATCACCATACCATGTTTGAAATGTTAGGAAACTGGAGTTTTGGAGATTACTTTAAGAAAGAGGCAATTGAATGGGCTTGGGAGTTATTGACTGAAGTTTATAAAATTGACAAGGAAAGCCTTTATATTACCGTATTTGAAGGTGATAAAAATGACGGAACTAAATTTGACCAAGAGGCATATAACTATTGGAAAGCCATCGTTCCGGAAGATCGAATTTTAAACGGAAATAAAAAAGATAACTTTTGGGAAATGGGTGCGCAAGGTCCATGTGGTCCGTGTTCCGAAATTCATGTAGATATTCGTTCGGCTGAGGAAAAAGCAAAAGTTCCCGGAAAAGATTTAGTAAACGAAGATCACCCTTTAGTTATTGAAATATGGAACTTGGTATTTATGGAATTCAACCGTAAAGCAGATGGTTCTCTAGAAGAATTACCAAACAAACATATTGATACCGGAATGGGCTTTGAACGTCTTTGTATGGTGGTTCAAGGCGAAAAATCAAACTACGATACTGATGTATTTACGCCATTAATTAGGGAAATAGTTACTATTACTAACTCTAAATATGGCGAAGATGAAAAGACCGATATTGCCATTAGAGTAATAGCAGACCATATTAGAGCCGTTGCCTTTGCCATTGCCGATGGTCAATTACCAAGTAACAACGGAGCGGGTTATGTTATCCGTAGAATTTTAAGAAGAGCCATCCGTTATGGATTTACATTCTTAGATCAAAAAGAAGCATTTATTTATAGATTGATGTTTGTTTTAAGCAAACAAATGAGCAAAGCATTCCCAGAATTAAAGGCTCAAAAACAACTGATAGAAAATGTAATTAAGGAAGAGGAGCAATCTTTCTTAAGAACTTTAGATCAAGGATTGAATTTATTAGATGCTGTTATCAAAAATAATACTTCAGAAAAAATTTCAGGAGTTAAAGTTTTTGAATTAAAAGACACTTATGGATTTCCAGAAGATTTAACAGAATTAATTCTGAGAGAAAATGGTTTATCTTATGATTCTGATGAATTTGCCAAAGAATTAGAAAAACAGAAAGAAAGAGGTAGAAAAGCTTCTGCTCTAGATACCGATGATTGGCAAGTATTATTTGAAGATGACACTGAAGATTTTATCGGTTATGATACCTTAGAAGCAAAAGTTAAAATAGCTCGATACAGAAGAGTGACTTCAAAAAAAGAAGGAACTATGTATCAGTTGGTATTTAATATGACTCCTTTTTATCCAGAAGGAGGCGGCCAAGTTGGTGACAAAGGGTATTTAGAAAAAAGTAACGGAGATACCGTGTACATTTTAGATACTAAAAAAGAAAACAACCTTATTATTCATCTAACTAAAGATTTCCCAAAAGACCCGACAGAATTCTTTACGGTAAGAGTGGATGAAAAACAGCGTTATAGAACTGCCTGTAATCATACTGCGACTCACTTGCTGCATCAAGGGTTAAGAAAAGTGCTAGGTACACATGTTGAGCAAAAAGGCTCTGCAGTGCACTCTAAATATTTACGTTTTGACTTCTCTCATTTTTCAAAAGTTTCGGAAAAAGAACTCATGGAAGTTCAAGATTTCGTAAATGCTAGGATTAAAGGAAAACTACCTTTAAAAGAACATAGAAACATTCCAATGCAAGAAGCTATAGATAAAGGTGCATTGGCTTTGTTTGGAGAAAAATATGGAGATACTGTTCGTATGGTTCAGTTTGGAAAGTCCATGGAACTATGTGGAGGAACACACGTGCAAAATACTGGAGATATTTGGTGGTTTAAAATAACTTCTGAAAGTGCAATTGCATCTGGAATTAGAAGAATTGAAGCTTTAACCTTAGATGGTGTTGCGGACTATTATTTAAATCAAGAAAAAGAATATACTGCAGTTCAGAAAGCAATGAAAGGACCTCAAAATCCAGTAAAATATGTAGAAAGCATTCAAGATGAAAACGCTGCATTAAAAAAGCAAATTGAATCTTTATTAAAAGACAAAGCAAAAAACCTTAAGACTACTTTAAAGGCAAATGTTAAGGAAATTAACGGTGTAAACTTCATAGCGGAAAAATTAGATTTAGACCAAGGAAGCATTAAAGATTTAGCATTTGAATTAGGTGGAGAAATTGAAAATCTGTTTTTCTTTGCAGGGACAGAAAAAGATGGAAAAGCCATGTTAACCTGTTATATTGCAAAAGACATAGTTGCAAATAAGGGGTTAAATGCAGGGCAAGTTGTTAGAGAATTAGGAAAATTAATTCAAGGTGGTGGCGGTGGCCAACCATTTTTTGCTACCGCAGGTGGAAAAAATCCAGCAGGAATTCCGCAAGCATTAGAACAAGTTAAAGATTATCTAAGTTAAGGTTATTTAATTCCGAGCATATTGTTAAACGTTTTTACTTCACAATAGTAAAACGTTAAAAACTTGGATTTAAAAACTTTTAATTTTACGATTATATAGTCTTTCATTTCAATAAACTTTTTTAGTTATACTAATTAGTATAATTTAGTTGATAAATGTTACACTCATGAATTTTAGGACCTCGCTACCTGTTAAACCTGTATCTTCTATTATTCAATTAGATTATAACGCTAACATACTTATGTTAGGCTCTTGTTTCGCGGAAAACATTGGCTCTAAATTAGACTACTTTCGATTTGAGAATTTAATGAACCCATTTGGGATTTTATTTCATCCAAAAGCGATAGAAAATCTTATATCAAAGTCTATAAATCAATATGAATATACACAAGAAGACATCTTCTTTCATAATGAACAATGGCATTGTTTTGAAGCTCATTCAGATTTAAGTGCTCCATCGAAAGAAAATTTATTGGAGGAATTGAATACCAATATTCAATCAACATATAATTATCTAAACAACGCAACGCATATCGTAATTACTTTAGGAACTGCTTGGACTTACAGATATATTTCATCTGATAATTTTGTAGCCAATTGCCATAAAATTCCTCAAAAAAAGTTCTTAAAAGAATTGCTTTCGGTTGAAGACATTGTTTCTTCTTTAGAAAGTTTAAATACCCTTATAAAAAGTGTCAATCCAAAGGTCAACATCATTTACACTGTTTCTCCAGTTAGGCATTTAAAAGATGGGGTTACTGAAAACAGTTTGAGTAAGGCGCATTTACTTTCTGCAGTTCATCAAGTGGTTGAACCAAGAAACAGTCTTTATTATTTTTCTGCATATGAAATTATGATGGATGATTTACGTGATTACAGATTTTACAAGTCGGACATGATCCATCCAAATCAAACGGCTATCGATTATATTTGGGAAAAGTTTAAATCCGTTTGGATTTCTGATTCAGCAGACAATTTAATGAATGAAATCGATACCATTCAAAAAGGTTTAACCCACAAACCATTTAATGAAAATTCGGAGCAGCATCAACAATTTTTGAAGAACTTACGTCTAAAAATTAAAGGATTACAAGAGAGCCGTAATATCAATTTTTGAAAAATATTATGCAAAAAAAAAGGTGCAAACCGCACCTTTAAATTTTTTATCTCAATTAAAATTAATCAACAAACTGATCAACCATTTGCCAAGGTCCTCCGTTAATAACATCTAAACCTTCATCTGACAAAAACTGAGTTGCTTGTCCACTTCTACCTCCACTTCTACAAACTGCAATAAATGTTTTTCCTAAGGCCTTAATTTCTTCTACTCTTTCTGGAATAGTATCTAAAACAATGTTCTTAGATCCTGGAACATGTCCCTCTTCGTATTCGGCAATAGTTCTAACGTCTATAACTACTGCTCCATTTTCTAAATATTCTTGAACTTCGTCCATATTTCTTTTACGTTTAAATAGATTTAAAAATCTCATTGTATTACTCTTTGTGCAAATTAAAAAAGAATTTTTAAGTTTCTAAGTAACTTTTGATACAATTTTATCTCTTATCATTGAATTAACCGCATCCCATTATTAATTAACTTTTGATATTTAGTCATACTTTCTAAATAATGCAATACTTCATTTTTAAATTCGGAATTTAATTCGTGAATAAGTTCATAAATCTCCAATGGCAATAACCAATCATTACTATAATTCCGTTCTAAGGTTTGAAAAATCAACTTTAAGTCTTGTAATGAAACATTATTAGAAAGCCTCATATCTCTAACTTGTTGATACAAATCAAATAATAAAGTTTCCTCTTCAGAATATTTAATCTTAATTGTTTTCTCCGTTGAAACCTTTCCAATATCTTCAAATGAATTTAGAGCAGCCGGTCCTGAAAACCCAGAAACAACCTCCTTACCAATGGCCATATCATAAATTCCCCATTCGGGCTTGAACAAAAATTCGTCACCATGTTTTACAGTGCAATTTTTAAATGAGATAAGAATAATCTTACCCATTAAATTTCTTTGACCAGTAATTATTTCTCCTTCTACAGTTATGTCTCCTTCAAATTCTAGTTTAATCTGCTTGCCTTCATATAAACCATAAACTTCTAAATCTTTTGGAGACATATCTTCAATAGCCAAATTCATTCCTTTTAATTTACCAACTGGGCTTCCAAATCCATCTGCATGATATTTGGTACCATGCCCAATCAATTCTTTATCTCTATATGCCAGTGCCGTTGGTCCGGTGGTTTTAATATAAACAGGAACTCCTTTATTATTAATTACTTCTGTAAATATTCCTGAAATTTGAATTCCAGTACTCAATTCAATCGTTCCTAAATTTTCAGAATTTATTAATTTTTCAACACTGTTTATACCACCCGTTCTAATAGCCATTGAATTTGCAAACTGATTTAAAACTAAACTTAAATGCGCAAAATCGGGCGTAACAAATAATTGTGGTTGTGGTTTTGTAATATCAAATCCAATATTTGCGACCTCAACATTATAAGGAAGCTTTTTTACTTTATCCTGAAGACACCACTCACTTTCGCCTATAGACGATAATAGCCCTGCTCCATAAATTTTCGGATCATCAACTGTTCCAATTAATCCATATTCTACCGTCCACCAATGTAAATTACGAATCTGAGCCATTTCAGATGGCTCGCCCATATTATTTTGAATATGAATTACATTTTTTTGAGCGTCATCAATTTCTGCCTGAGTTGAATTTGGGTTCTCCTTTAATATTGAAAGTAACCGAATTGCTTCATACAAATCGTAATCTTCTTTTGATGAAATGGCCTTTGAACCGATTTCTCCAAATCTTCTTAAATATTCTGCATATTCCGGATTCGCAATGATTGGAGCATGCCCTGCAGATTCATGAATAATATCAGGTGCTGGCGTATATTCTATATGCTCAATGGTTCGCATATCACTTGCCACCACTAAAACATTGTAGGCTTGAAATTCCATAAAAGCATTTGGAGGAATAAAACCATCTACTGAAACCGCAGCCCATCCAATATCAGATAAGATTCGATTCATTCCTTCCATTCTTGGAATTTCATCAATAGTAATGCCTACTTTATCTAACCCATTAACGTAAGAGTTATGTGCTACTTTTGATAAATGATCTACATTTAATCGCATAACATACCTCCATACAGCATGATTTTGAGCCGTATACTCCTTATATGGCTGGCGTACAATAAATTTATGCAAATGAAAAGGTAATTTTTTTGTTACCTCATTAAATTCAAAATGTGTTTCCATAACTTTTTTAGTTGCTGTAAAGTTACATTTTTTGAATTGCTTTATAAAAGAGATAAGCGTAAATATAATCCATAAAAAAAGTGCCCATTTGCTCAGAATGGGCACTTCTTAATTCAAATAATTACTAACTACTATGCATTCATTGCTTGCGCAATTAATGTATAACTTTCCTTGGCTTTTGATTGTTTTGCATAATCTAAAGCCGTTAATCCTTTTTCAGATTTAATTTTTAATTTGGCCCCTCTTGCAATTAATAATTTTACAATTTCGACCTTGTTTTGTCTTGCAGCATACATTAAAGGAGTCATTCCAGCAGATTTCTGATTAATATTTGTGCCTGTATTTATTAAGTTTAAAACCGCATCAACATTTCCTTGCTGAACCATTTTACAAAAGGTATTTACTCCAGAAATATACGTTTCCAATGACTCTTTATGATTAATGTAAGCTTCGTTAGACGCTTGTGAGTTGAATCCAATTGCAACTGAGAATAGTGTTGCTAATAATACTTTTTTCATAATAATTAAATTTAGATAGTTTGTTTATTTAATAGACTACACATTTATCTTATTCGTTACACAGTTTAACATTGTTTAACAAACATTAACTTTTGTTATGTTAATTTAATACTCTTAAGAAATGGATTAACAAATAATCAACTCATTAATCTCTTCAATAAAAATTTACCAAATTCATAAAAAGTTTCTACTAAAACCTTTTAGGTTATTAAAAGATTTTCGATGCTCAAGCATTTTGTATCTTTGGAATCCAAATAATAAAGGCATTCGTACTTATGAACAAAAAAGTAATTTTAATGATATTAGACGGATGGGGAACTTCTCCAGATCCAAAAGTATCAGCAATAGACAACGCTCAAACTCCATATATAGACAATTTATATAATACCTATGCCAACGCGTCTTTAAGAACTGATGGACTCCATGTAGGTTTACCAGAAGGGCAAATGGGGAATAGTGAAGTTGGTCATATGAATCTTGGTGCCGGAAGAATTGTGTACCAAGATTTAGCAAAAATCAACTTGGCTATTGAACAGGATACATTGAAAAATGAGCAAGTACTGATTGATGCTTTTGAATATGCAAAGTCTAACAATAAAAATGTACACTTTTTAGGATTGCTAAGTAATGGTGGTGTACATTCACATGTAAATCATATAAAAGGACTTATTGATGCAGCGAACAATGCTGGCGTTCAAAATTCATTTGTTCATGCATTTACTGATGGTAGAGATGTAGACCCTAAATCTGGAAAAGGCTTTGTTCAAGATTTAGAAAATCACATTGCAAATACAAACACAAAATTGGCTTCTGTTACCGGGAGATATTATGCAATGGACAGAGACAATCGTTGGGAGCGTGTTAAACTTGCATACGATGCAATTGTGAATGGAATTGGAACTTCTGCAGAAAATGCGGCCTCTTCAATTCAAGAAAACTATGACAATGGTATTACTGATGAATTTATAAAGCCAATTATATTAAAAGAAAACAATTCTCCTATTGCAACTATTAAAGAAGATGATGTAGTTATTTTCTTTAATTTTAGAACAGATAGAGGTCGTGAGCTAACAAACATGTTAAATCAGAACGATTTTCATGAATACAACACACACAAGTTAAACTTGTACTATGTTACCATGACAAATTACGATGAGTCTTTTAAAGGCATTAATGTAATTTTTAATAAAGACAATTTAACAGAAACCTTGGGTGAAGTCCTTTCAAAAAATGGAAAAACTCAAATTAGAATTGCTGAAACTGAAAAGTATCCGCACGTTACATTTTTCTTTTCTGGTGGACAAGAAGAACCTTTTGAAGGAGAGTCTAGGATTTTAAGAAACTCACCTAAAGTAGCGACTTACGATTTAAAACCTGAGATGAGTGCGTTTGAATTGCGTGATGCGTTAGTTCCTGAACTGGAAAAAGGGGATGTTGATTTTGTTTGTCTAAATTTTGCAAATGGTGATATGGTTGGCCATACCGGTGTTATGGAAGCAGCAATTAAGGCCTGCGAAGCAGTAGACCAATGTGCTAAAGATGTTATAGAAACCGGATTAGAAAATGGCTATACTACATTATTAATAGCAGATCATGGAAACTGTGAGACCATGATAAATCCAGATGGTTCACCCCATACAGCCCATACAACCAACCCAGTACCTGTTATCTTAATTGATAAAGAATTGGATCAAATAAAAGATGGTGTTTTAGGTGATATGGCACCAACTATTTTAAAATTAATTGGTGTTGAGCAACCAAAGTCCATGACAAGAAATGCACTTGTTTAAGTTAGTGTTATTCATATAAATCTGGATTTTAAGCAATGTTGATACTTAGGTTTTTTGAGTATCTTTGCCGATATTTTTTTGGATATGATTGTGATTAAAACTAGAGAAGAAATTGAATTGATGCGAGAAAGTGCACTCATCGTTTCAAAAACATTAGGTATGCTTGCTAAGGAAGTAAAACCTGGTGTTACAACTTTACAACTTGATAAATTGGCAGAGGATTTTATTCGTGATCATGGTGCTGAACCTGGTTTTTTAGGCTTGTATGATTTTCCAAATACGCTTTGCATGAGTCCAAACGAACAAGTAGTTCATGGATTTCCAAATAACAATCCATTGGTTGAAGGCGATATTATTTCTATTGATTGTGGTGCCTTAAAAAATGGTTTTTATGGCGATCATGCATATACCTTTGAAGTTGGTGAAGTGTTGCCAGAAACTAAAAAACTTTTACAGATAACTAAAGAAAGTCTGTATGTTGGAATTCGCGAGTTTAAAGCGGGAAACAGAGTTGGTGATGTTGGATATGCTATTCAAAATTACTGCGAGGCACACGGCTATGGTGTGGTTAGGGAGTTAGTTGGCCACGGGGTTGGAAAAGTTATGCATGAAGATCCTGAAATGCCTAATTACGGAAAACGAGGAAGAGGTAAAAAGTTTAAAGAAGGTATGGTTGTTGCCATTGAGCCAATGATTAACGCTGGAACACATAGAATTAAACATCATAATGATGGGTGGACTATTACTACGCTTGACAAAAAAATGAGTGCTCACTTTGAACACGATGTTGCTATTGTTGATGGTAAGCCACAATTACTTTCAACTTTCGATTATATTTATGAAGCTCTTGGAATTGAAAGCAACGAAGAAGACGAGTTTAGAAAAAAATAGATGTTAATTTCAGAATTAAAACAAGTTGAGGTTGTTAAAGGTTTCCATGGTAGATTTGTACACATGGAAAACTACACGATTGGATTTTGGGAGGTAAAAGCAGGTTCTGAATTACCGATGCACAGTCACATTCATGAGCAATCTACACAAGTTACTGAAGGTCAGTTTGAAATGACATGTAATGGAACTACTAAAATCTACAAACCTGGTATGATTCTTAAAATTCCTTCAAATGTAACACATGGAGGAAGAGCCATAACAGATTGTAAGATCACAGATATTTTTTCTCCAGTAAGAGAAGTTTATAAATTTTAGTTCGTTGAGAATTTTCAAAACCATTTTAAATACGATTCCAAGGCCTTTACTTATTAAGTTAAGTTATGTTGCTAGGCCTTTTATCGCATTCTATTTAAAAGGAAACACATATACAGATCCTATAGATGGTAAAAGTTTTCGCAAATTTTTACCCTACGGATATGAGACACAGCGTGATAACGTGCTGTCTCCAAGTACCCTTTCTTTAGAAAGGCACAGATTACTTTGGATGTATTTAAAAAATGAAACTGATTTTTTCACTTCCAAAAAATCTCTTTTGCATTTTGCTCCAGAGCAAGCTTTTTATAAGCGATTCAAAAAAATGAAAAACTTGGAGTACACGACTACCGATTTACATTCTCCTTTAGCTGATGTTAAGGCCGATATTTGCGATTTACCTTTTGAAGATAATTCTTACGATGTTATTTTTTGCAATCATGTACTAGAGCATATTCCTGATGATACCAAAGCAATGCAAGAACTATTTCGAGTGTTGAAAAAAGGAGGAATGGCAATTTTACAAATTCCGCAGGATTTATCTAGAGAATTAACCTTTGAAGATGATTCTATAACTGATAAAAAAGAACGTGCTAAAATCTTTGGACAATACGACCATGTTAGAATTTATGGGCGGGATTATTTTGACAAATTAAGAAACATTGGGTTTAAGGTTGAGGAAATTGATTATAGTAAAAAACTAAAATCAGAAGAAATAGATAAATATCGTTTAACGAAAGGTGAAATTTTACCCGTTGTATATAAATAAACCAAAAAAATGACTCCACAAATTGTAATTTTTACCGGCGCACTATTTGGCATGTTATCTGTAATTTTTGGTGCCTTTGGGGCACACGCTTTAAAAAAAATATTATCCCCAGATCAACTTAATAGTTTTGAAGTTGGTGTAAAATACCAAATGTATCATGCCATTGTATTACTTGTAGTCGGTTTCAATTTTAGTAGTATCCCTTCTATAATTTATTGGTGTTTTACTTTAGGAATGGTCTTGTTTTCATTCAGCATTTACGGACTTGTATTATCTGATTCCAAAGGAAAAAAACTACGTTTTTTAGGACCTATCACACCGTTAGGCGGGTTGTTATTGGTTGCGGGCTGGTTCTTTCTGTTGTTTACTGTCTTTTAATAATTGCACCACTCCTAATTCTATCTTCATCTTTTAAAGTTTTAAAAAGAAATCAATTATATTTGATTTCAAATTAATAATCATGGCTAAAAGCAAAGAAAGATCTCCTATTGTAAGTTCCATAAACAACAAGCAGCGTTTATATCTACGTTATTTTACCGCGATTCTAATAGATTTAACTGTTTTAAATCTATTTGATGAGTATTGGGATTTGGTTCAAATAAATTCTTTTACAATTTCACTTTTTGCTGCAATAATGCTCCAAGTATTATTGGTTATTACCTTAAAAATTGAGCATAAAATTGGCGATTACTTTAAAAAGAAGGAAGGTTTTATGGCCAAATTTCTACGAATATTTTCTGCTTGGGCTGTTTTGTTCGGATCTAAATTTGTAATTCTAGAAGCGCTAAGTAGAGCATTTGGAGACGAAGTGCAATTTAAAGGTCCTTATCACGGAATTGTAGCATTTATTGTCGTAATTATAGTGATGCTATTAACAGAAGCAGTTTCAACTAAAATAACAAAAGCACTTGGATTCAGATAAAAATTAGTCCAACAACGTTAACTTTAAATTTTTTGTAGAAAACGTTTTAATTTCACCAGAAGCATCTGTATAAATTAAATGTGCATCTAATTCTGAATGCTTCTCTAAAAACGCTTTAGATTGCTCTAAACCCATTGCCATAAAAGCAGTAGCATAAGCATCTACATCTGCACAATCCAATTTTGAAATGACTGTTGCGCTAAGAAGATCACTCTCTACGGCATATCCTGTTGTAGGATTTATCGTATGCACAAATTTGCGCCCATTAGCGTCTATGTTAAACTTTCTATAATTACCCGAAGAAGCCATAGATTGATTTTCCAATACAGTAATTTTAGAAAAACTTCTGGAACCATCTATATTCGGGTCTTCAATGGCCACTTTCCAATAGTTCCCGTCTTTATTAATTCCTCGTGCCCTAATTTCACCACCTAATTCAATCAAATAATGCTCGCATCCTTTACTTTCTAAAAATCGTCCTATTAAATCAATACCGAATCCTTTTGCAATGGCATTAAAATCAAAATATATTTCTGGAGTTGCTTTTACAATTGCACCATTTTCAGTTTTTACCTTATCAAATCCAACAAACTGCATTAATGAATCAACTTGTTCTGTAGATAAATCATTTATTGCTTTCTCAGGACCAAAACCCCACGCATTAACCAAGGGCCCAACTGTTGGATCAAAAAACCCATTTGTTTGCTTAAAAATACGATCAGATTTCTTAAAAACTTCATTAAAATTCGCATCAATTAAAATGGATTCATCTCCGTCATTTATTTTAGAAATATCTGAATTAGGCATATAAGTTGAAAGCGATTTATTCATTACATAAATAATGCTATCTATTTGCTTATTAAAATCTAGATTAAAATTATTTTGATAGGTGATTGAATATGTTGTTCCAAAGGCTGAACCATGTAGTTTTTTAAATTCCTTTTTCTCAGACCTACAAGACACCATCAACAGTATCATAATGAACAAGAGTCCTTTTTGCATTTTATTTATTTTTTAATCGAAAATCAAAATTACTATTAATTCTCTGTTAAAATCATTTTAAAATAATAATATCTTATGCTATACGTTTCTTTTTTAATAACTTTGCGCAACTCTAAAAACATTTTACATGAAAAAATTAATTTTATTAACAACTACGTCTGTTTTGTTGGCTTCATGTGTATCTCAAAAGAAATATACTGAGCTTTCTGACAATCATGACAAAACGAAACAAGAATTGGTGGACACCAAAGCAAATTTACAACAATGTTTAATCGACAAAGATGTAAATGCTAACAAAGTAGCCACTTTAGAAAGTCAGGTAACAGACCTGCAAGAAGACAAAAGAACTGCATTGAAACAAGTTGAAGGATTAACTGTTCTTACTCAAACATCTACAGAGAGTATGAAAGAAGTAATTGGTCAATTAAGTGAAAAAGATAAATACATTAATGGAATCCGTGAGGCGATGACTCAAAAAGATTCAATTAACATGGCAATTAAATATCACTTAACTAAGGAGTTAGCTGATGGAATTCAAGATGAAGACATTACTATTGATGTTGAAAAAACAGTAGTATTCATTAACATTGCTGATAAATTATTATTTAACAGTGGAAGTTCTACTGTATCAAACAGAGCGCAAGAAATCTTAGGAAAAGTTGCCACTGTAATTTCTACGCGTCCAGAAATGGAAGTGATGGTTGAAGGTTATACTGATGATGTGCCAATTAGTAGAAAAGACATTAAAGACAACTGGGATTTAAGTACAAAACGTGCTACTGCTGTAGTTAGAGTTTTACAAAACGATCATGGCGTAGACCCTAAGCGTTTAACTGCTGCTGGTAGATCTGAGTACATGCCAATTGCTACAAATGATACTGCTTCTGGTAGAGCTGCAAACAGAAGAACTAGAATCGTAATCTTACCAAGATTAGAAGAATTCTTCGAAATTTTAGAGCAAAAGCCTGAATAAGGAATATCTATAAAAAATAAAAACCCGCCAATGGCGGGTTTTTTTGTGACTACTAATAAATTTTAAAACTGAAAATATATAAACTGCTCTCCTGTACCTTGTGCAATACAAATTAACACAAACATTGCTGCCCATACAACACCTAATAACCAAGTAGGTGTTTTCCCAGCAACGGTTTCCACTTTTGTATTTCTCATAAACCAATGACAGAAAAATAAGATTGCGGTTAACGCGAAAACTTTTAGCAGATCAAAACCTCCTATAATTGCCTTTCCTTCCGGGTTTAAATACAACATCGATGTCAACACATTCTGTGCAGTTTCAAAACTTCGGGCTCTAAAAAACACCCAAGTAAAATTTATACAGGTATAAGTTAGCAAGGCTAGTATTATTCCATTAAATGCGTTGATTTTTATTTTAATAGACGATTTTAATAATTTTTCAATCACTAAATAAATCCCGTGTAAAGCACCCCAAACCACAAATGTCCATGCTGCACCGTGCCATAGTCCTCCAAGCAACATAGTTAGCATTAAAGCTACATACATTCTAGTTATTCCATGCCTATTCCCTCCTAACGGAATGTATAAATAATCTCTTAACCAACTAGACAATGAAATATGCCATCGTTTCCAAAAATCAGAAAAACCGATAGAGGCATAGGGGTACATAAAGTTATCGGGCAATACAATTCCAAGCATCAACGCTATACCAATTGCACAGGTAGAATATCCTGCAAAGTCAAAGAAAATTTGCCCTGAGAAAGCCAAAGTACCTGCCCAAGCATCCCAAAAATGAAGAATGTCTTTTGAATCATAAACGGCATCAGATGTTGAAGCCATCAGAGCATCCGCCAGAACTACTTTTAAGAACAAGCCTAATGTTAATGAAAACAGTCCAAATAAAAATTGATTTACTGTTGCTCGCTTAGGCTCATAAAATTGCGTGATTAAATCTTTTGCTCTTACAATTGGCCCAGCAACTAATTGCGGGAAAAACGTAACATACAATGCAAAATCTAAAAATGTATTTGCTGGCTGAATCTTCCTTTTGTAAATATCTATGGTATAAGACATCGTTTGGAAAGTATAAAATGAAATACCCATTGGTAAAATGATATCCATTGGTTGGGCCTGAAAATCAACACCAACAACATTCATTAAAGAAACAAAGTTCTCTAATAAGAAATCTCCATATTTAAAGAACCCTAAAAAGCCAAGGTTAACTACCATACTTAACAGTAACCACATTTTTCTTTTCCTTTGGTTTTCTTCTTTCACCAACTTATTACCAGTAGTCCAATCCACCACTGTCGAAATCCATAGTAATAAAATTAATGGTGGGTTCCATAACCCATAGAACGTATAACTTGCTAACAAAAGCATACGCTTTTTATTCTTCCAATTAAATAATGGTGCATAATATAGTGCCATTACAATAATAAGAAACACAACAAAACTGAGTGAATTAAATAACATAATTAGTTGGTTTTAGTATTTATTAATAATCCATCATTCATCATAATTTTTACCAACTCAGCAGTAAAAATTCTAGCATCAGGTGTATACAAATGCGATTCTTCTGGACAATCGAATTGATTCAATTGCTCATAGTCCTCAAAGTGATAACCCTTGCTATTTGTCTGTTTCAAAAATTCATCGTAGAAATCTTTACGTGGAATTGCCATATTTTCTCCAAATCTGGTTCCACCTGTTGAGGGGTTTCTTAAAAAAACGACTCTTCCACCTCTTGCTTCGAACCTAGGAATGAGCTCATTGTATAACTCTATCACTGGTTCCTTAATTGCTGGAGGTGCTCCTTTTCCTAAAAAATGCCACACTTTAATTATAGTATTTGCAAATGCAGTATCTGTTTCTGTTTTTTCGAACATTGTAACATTTCTATCTAAATCTACTTTCGCAAAATTGTAAAAAGGAGGTATAGGACTTTGTGCTCTTTCTCCTATTCTAATTTGTTCTAACATCGTTTTTAAATCAACATCATCATTCCAGTCCTCTTCATTACCATTTAAAAAAGCAAATGAATTCTCTAATGGAATCGAAACTTTATGATTTAAATATTGTGCATAAGTCCCTTCATAATAATGCTCTAATCTAACTGCTGCCCTATTCCAAAAAAATACATCTCTTGAATTCGGTGTAAAAAATAATCCAGGTGCAATTCCAATTACTACCAAACCATTATAGTCTGTATTATTTACAATATCCTTAAAGACAGGAGTTGGTGTTGTACCATCACTAGCCAACATAATAGGTTTTATTCCTGCCTTCTTTTCCCAAGTATCTACTTGTATGTCAAAATGAACACGAGAAGAGCCTAATAAAACCACATCTTCAGATGAGGCTTTTTGTACTTTTTTATAGGTCTCTGCCCAAAGAGCTTTGTTATCGTCTATCACAGCAATATAACCCTGTGATCGTAAATGGTATTCCCAATAACCTAATGCAATTACACTCAAGAGCAAGGCTATGAAAAATGACTTTTTCAATTTCATAAGTTTGGATTTTGGTTAGTTAAAAAAATGCCTAAAAAAACAGCCTATAAAGTTGAACTTCATGCCTGTTTATCTACTAATGCATTAAATTTAAAAGTTTAGTTAGTCTTCCAAATATACAAATTTATTCCACAACTATTTGTTTTTTAAATAGTTGCCCTATTTAATCAATTCTGCTCTACATCCAAAAACTGAATTCCAGCATATTCTAATAAATATTCCTCGTCTTTTATAATTGGTAAATGATCTCCTTCTGGGTTTCCAAGTCCCACCCCCGCATATAATACCTTAGCATCATGTTCGCGAGCATGTTCTTTAAAAGTTTCCATTTTAATTACATCGAATGTATGTGGGTCATTAGGTAATAAAATGGCCTTGGCTATTACAAAATAACGCTGATTCTTTTTATCAATACAAACAAACTGAGGCTGCTTTCTTAAATTACTTTCTATTGCTATAAATTCAAAACCTCTTTTTTCTAAATCTTTTCCAACAATATTCATTGCTAAATAATGCAACTCTTGTTTGGTCAATTCTCTGCTCATATTACTTCTTCTTATTTCTTCTGTTGTAATTTTTATCTCCCTTTGTTCTAGGTTTCTTGTATTTTTTGGCAATCTCTCTTCTATATGAACCTCCTTGGTTGGTTTTACTATTCTTTTCACTCTTCTCGTGAAAAGCTTCACCAAAAGTTTCTCTGTTTTTTCGTTTATGAGGATTATTTCTTTCTACTTCTTTTGGCTTTTCCTCTGGAGTTAATTGTTCTGAAATTTCAACTTCGGTCGGAAATTCTATAAGAGGAATTTCTTGATCCATTAATACCTCTATTGTTAATTTATCTGCTTGTTCTTTTTCCGTAGAAAACAGTATCGTATTCCCTTTCTTTTCTGCCCTACCCGTTCTACCAATTCTGTGCATATAATTTTCTGGAAAATTTGGGGTGTCAAAATTGATGACATGACTTACTCCTTCAAAATCCAATCCACGAGCCATTACATCGGTAGCCACCAAAATCCTGTTAATCCCTTCATCGAACTGATTGATAGATCTAATTCTATAGTTCTGAGTTTTGTTAGAATGAATAACACATAATTCCGAGTTAAAATTTTCATCTAACGACTCAAATACGCGATCGGCACTTCTTTTATTCGCAACAAAAACTAAAACTTTGGTAAATTCCTCTCTATCATTTAATAGATGCTTAAGCAGATTTAGTTTCGTATAAAAATTAACTACGTTATAAGATGATTGTACAATATTATCTAATGGCGTTCCACTTACAGCAATCGAAATTTTCTTTGGAGCCGTGAAGTAATCTGATATCAAAGCATCTACATCATCGGTCATAGTCGCCGAAAACATAATGTTTTGTCTACGTTCTGGAAGTAGTTCAAAAATATTCATTAATTGAAATCGAAAACCTAAATCTAGCATTACATCAACCTCATCAATCACCAACTTCTGAATCGCTTTCATTTTTAAGGCTCGGCTCAATGCCAAATCATATAATCTTCCTGGCGTTGCAACAACAATATCACATCCTTGGGCAATGGCCATTTTTTGCGTGTTAATATTAGTACCTCCGTATACGCCTTGTACCCTAACATTGATATATTTCGCTAATTTTTCAATCTCCTCAACAACTTGCAATACCAATTCACGCGTAGGTACTAAAATTAAAACTCTAGGATTTATTTGTTGCGAAAATTTTAATTCACGTAATATCGGCAGCATATAAGCAAACGTTTTTCCAGTCCCGGTTTGGGCAATCCCAACCATATCCTTTCCTGAAAGAATTACCGACAATGATTTCTCTTGTATCGGTGTTGGATTTTTGAACCCTAAATCATCAATTGCATAATGTAATTGTTTGCTAAGGTTTAAATCTTGAAATGTGCTCATTACTATAAATTTTTGCAAAGATAGTGGTTATTTGGTTGGCAGCTAATTGTTATACGTTTATAGTTCAATTTAATAGTTTTAATGCTGAACTTCACCACCAGTATTAATTCATATTTGAGCATTTTTAAACATTACTTAACGTAATTTCCTTTGCATTTTACTTAATTTTGGAACAATAATTGTTCCTTCTAAAAGTTGTAAACAAAAATAATTCATACAGACTGATACGCTATGAGTAAAAAAGCCCTCTTCATATTAATTTTCCTATGTGTTTTTTTAAAATCTGAAGCACAAAAAAAAGCATATCAAAGTGGTGAATGGTTAAAGTTTAGAATGCATTATGGATTGATTAATGCCGGTTATGCATCCATTGAAATTAAGGATGCAGAAGAAGATGCAAGTGCATACCACGTTACAGGTTTGGGCTGGACTACAGGTATTACCAAATTCTTTTTCCCCGTTGAAGACGATTACCAAACATGGTTCAAGAAAGATACCGAATTACCATATCATTTTAGAAGAAGAATTAGCGAGGGCGGTCATTACAAATCTAGAGATATCTATTTTGACCAAAATGCAAAAACTGCTTTGGTAAAAGATCACAAACGCAAAACAGAAAAAACCTTTGAAATTGATAATGTTCAGGATATGATATCTTCATTTTACAAATTAAGAAATCATGACATTTCAAATCTTGAAATAGGAGACGAATTAAAATTAATGATGTTTTTCGATTCAGAAACGTATGATTTTAGAATGCGTTATCTAGGTGATGAGATAATCGACTCTAAATTCGGAAAAGTAAAATGCCATAAATTTAGACCGCTAGTGCAGTCTGGACGAGTGTTTGAAGCAGAAGAAAGTTTAACCGTTTGGGTCACAGCAGATCTAAATAAGATTCCAATTAGAATTAAAGCCGATTTAGCTGTTGGGTCATTAAAAGCCGACCTTGATGAATTTAAAGGTTTGGCAAATTCCTTTAACATAATTTTCGAGAAATAAATTGTACTTTTGCCGCGTTGTATAACAGGGAACCCTAAACTGTATTTCTTTTGAAAAAAATTTTTGCACTTTTTATTGGTGTACTTTTATTTGTGGCATGTGGAGAAGATAAGCCTTCCGATTCTTTAATTGCCGCCAGTATTGTCGAAAAAATAGAACCAACCATACTTTTTGGATACAATTTTGACGACTATCATGTAGTACAAGATACAATTGAAAAAGGAGAAAGTTTTGGAGTTATATTAGACAGAAACCATGTCGAATACCCAACTATAAATAAAATAGCAGTTCAAATTAAGGACACTTTTGATGTTAGAAGACTTAGGGCTGGAAAACCGTACACTGTTTTAGCAAAAAAAGATTCAACAGAACAAGCACAAGTTTTTATTTATCAACACAATAAAATTGAATATACTGTCGTCGATTTTTCAGACTCTATTCAGGCTAATAAAGTTAGAAAACCTATCAAGATTGTTGAAAAAACGGCAGCCGGAATTATTACAAGCTCCTTATCAGAAACGTTGGATAACCAAGGGTTGAGCCCTGCAATTTCTATGGAGTTGTCGACTATTTATGCTTGGACTATTGACTTTTTTAGGTTACGAGCAAATGATAAATTTAAAATCGTTTACGAAGAGAAATATATAGATGACACAATTTCAGCAGGAATTGGAAAAATTAAAGCGGCTTATTTTGAGCATGGAGGAAAACCATTCTATGCTTTTAAATTTACAGCAGACTCAATCAATATGATTGAAGATTATTTCGACGAAGATACCAATGTTTTACGGCGTCAATTTTTAAAGGCGCCAATTCAATTTAATTACAGAATTTCTTCACGCTATAATTTAAAAAGACGTATCGCCTATTATGGCAATAAAGTAAGAGCTCATAAAGGAACTGATTTTGCATCACCCGTAGGAACTCCAATTATCGCTACAGCAAATGGTATCGTAACGGAATCTAGACAAAAAGGTGGAAACGGAAAATATGTGAAAATCAAACACAACGGAACCTATAGTACTCAATACTTACATATGAGTCGACGAGCGGTAAACAAGGGTGAAGTTGTAAAACAGGGTGATATTATTGGATATGTAGGTATGACTGGTAACACTGGTGGACCACACGTATGCTATCGTTTCTGGAAAAACGGTAGGCAAGTAGATCCCTTAAAACAAAAATTACCAGCTGCTAAACCTATGAAAGAAGATTTAAAGCCAATATATTTAGAGGCTATTAAAGATGTAAAATCAACACTCGACGGAATTGTTTTTACTGAAAATTCTTCCGAAATTGCCGCTCGATAACAAACACAACAAAAAAACATGGCGTTAAAAAATATAAATCCTACTCAAACCGAGGCTTGGAAAAAATTAGATATACACTTTCAAAATATTCAAGCAACTCATTTAAGATCTCTTTTTAACGACAATCCTTCAAGAAAAGAAGAATTTACTTTAAAGTTTAATGATTTTTCTGTTGATTTTTCTAAAAATAGAATTACAAAAGAAACGATTGCACACCTTATTAGTTTGGCTGAAGAAACTGAATTGAACGATGCTATATCAAAATATTTCGGAGGAGAAGAAATTAACGAAACCGAAGGGCGCGCAGTACTGCATACAGCGCTAAGAAATAAATCTGACAATCCTGTTTTAGTTGATGGGCAAAATGTAATGCCAGAGATTAGAGAAACACTTTCTAAAATTGAAGAATTTACAAATGAAGTAGTTTCTGGAAACTGGAAAGGCTACACGGATAAATCTATTACCGATGTCGTAAATATTGGTATTGGAGGCTCTGATTTAGGTCCAGACATGTTAGTAGATGCATTGAAATTTTATAAGAATCATTTGAACGTCCATTTTGTTTCAAATATTGATGGAGACCATGTTCAAGAAATGATTAAAGACCTAAATCCTGAAACCACATTATTTGTAATTGTTTCTAAAACTTTTACAACACAAGAAACATTAACCAATGCACAAACTATTAGAAAATGGTTTTTACAAACAGCCAACGAAGCAGCCATTGCAAAACATTTTGTGGCGGTTTCTACCAATTTAAAATCAGTTGCTGAATTTGGAATAGACAAGAGCAATATTTTCCCGATGTGGAATTGGGTTGGTGGACGTTTTTCTCTTTGGAGCACTGTTGGTTTATCAATTAGTTTAGCAGTTGGATATGAGAACTTCAACAGTCTGCTAACAGGTGCTTACGACATGGATGAGCACTTCAAAAATGAAGCTTTCGAAAATAATATTCCTGTTCAATTGGCTTTAATTGGTATTTGGTATAATAACTTCTTTGGTTCTGAAACTGAGGTCATTCTTCCATATTCACAATATTTAAACAAATTATCAGCTTATTTACAACAAGCCATTATGGAAAGTAATGGAAAATCGGTTGATAGAAATGGAGATACAATCGATTACCAAACTGGAAGCATTGTATGGGGAAGTGCAGGGACCAACTCACAGCACGCCTATATGCAATTAGTGCACCAAGGCACTAAAATGATTCCTGCTGATTTTATTGGATTTGAAGAATCATTATACGGAAATCAGGAGCATCACGAAAAATTGATGGCAAACTTTTATGCCCAATCACAAGCTTTAGCGGAAGGTAAAACCAAAGACGAAGTCCACTTAGACTTAAAACTTGATGGTAAATTTGATAGCATTGAAAAACTAATGCCGTTTAAAGTTTTTGAAGGCAATAAACCTTCCAATACTATTTTAATTAAAAAATTGACACCCTCTAATTTAGGGAGTTTGATTTCTATGTATGAGCACAAGATTTTTGTTCAAGGAATTATTTGGAATATTTTTAGCTACGATCAATTTGGAGTGGAACTCGGGAAGGAATTAGCGCATAAAATTTACGCAAATCGGTAATCTTTAACATTTGTTAATGTTTACTTAACACTTCTACTTTCCTTTTCATAACCTTGTTAATAACTAATGTGCTAGTTTTCAATATAAAGCGTAAATATTTCTACATTTGAGATAGTCACAATTTTTTGTTAAAAATTATACGTTTTCGTTAATTTAGAACCTAAAATATGACATATATTTGCATAACTTTTGAAAACAAATTTTTTATTTATGAAAAGAATTACAAAATTATTGTTTGCAGTAATGTTTATAGCATCTGCTGCAATGTATGGTCAAACTTTAACTGGTACAGTTGTAGATGGTGATAACACACCGCTACCTGGAGCAGATGTAATTGTAGTTGGTACTACAAAAGGTGCATCTACCGATTTCAACGGAAAGTTCTCTTTCGATGTTGATGCTGGTAGCGGTACTGTAACTGTTTCTTTTATCGGATTTAACGATGTTACTTTAGCCTATACTGTAGGAGCAGGAGCAACTACTGATTTAGGAACAATTCAGTTAACGGAATCTGCAGAATCTTTAAACGAGATTGTAGTTACCGGAGTTGTTGATATCGCAAAAGACAGACAAACACCTGTTGCTGTATCTACAATTAGATCTGCTGAAATTATTGAAACTTTAGGAACGAAAGAATTTCCTGAATTATTAAACTCTACGCCGTCTGTATATGCTACTAAGCAAGGTGGTGGATGGGGAGATGCACGTATTAACATTCGTGGATTCGACCAACGTAACGTGGCCGTTATGATTAACGGAATGCCAGTTAACGATATGGAAAACGGATGGGTATACTGGTCTAACTGGGCAGGTTTATCTGACGTAACAAGTGCTATGCAAGTACAAAGAGGATTAGGTTCTTCTAAATTAGCAATTTCTTCTGTAGGGGGTACAATTAACGTTGTTACAAGATCTTCAGATAGAGCTGAAGGAGGTTCTGTTTCTACGACTTTTGGAAACGACGAATACCAAAAATTTGTAGGTTCTTACAATACTGGGTTAATGGATAGTGGATTTTCTGCATCTTTCTTATTCAGTAGAACTACAGGTGAAGGATATGTTGATGGTACGCAGTTTGAAGGACACAACTACTTTTTAAGTTTAGGTCAAAAAATTAATGACAAGCACGATTTAATGTTCACCTTTACTGGAGCACCTCAATGGCACCACCAAAGAAGTTGGGCAAACCCAGTTTCTGATTACTTAAAGTATGGAGAAGATGGTGAACCAGATATCAGATACAATAGTGATTGGGGTTATGATGAAAATGGTGAGGCTTTTTCTTTTAGAAGAAACTTTTACCACAAACCAGTTGCTTCTTTAAACTGGGATTGGAGAATTAACGATAACTCATCTTTGTCTACTGTAGTTTACGCCTCTTGGGGTCGTGGAGGTGGAACTGGAGAAATTGGACGTATCAATGGATCTCGTCAATACTCTTCTAAATTCAAAAACGCACAAGGAATTGTTCGTGTAGCTGAAATTCAAAGATGGAACAGAGGAGAAACTGTTGCTGATTTCGGAAGTGATAGACAAATGTTTAATGGAGCTTATTCAAATACTGGTAACAACGGACATCCGACTAGCCAAGGTGGGCAAGGAAGATATGGAGGAGACAATGGAATTTCTCGTAGAGCTTCTATGAACTCTCACAACTGGTTTGGTTCTGTAATTAACTATAACAACGAATTAAGCGAAACATTAACAATGGATGCTGGTGTTGATTTAAGAACATATAAAGGATATCACTATAGAGTTGTTAATGATGACTTAGGAGGAGATAACTATATTGATTATGACAACAGAAATGAGCCTGCATCTGGAAACTTAATTAATCCTTCTGATTATGTTGAAGCATCTCCAGATTGGAATCCATTTGCTAACATTACAGATCAAGAAAAAATTGATTACAACAACGACGGTTTAGTAAACTGGGCTGGTGTATTTGGTCAATTAGAATATAGTAATGATATCGTTTCTGCATTTATTCAAGGGGCTTACTCTAACCAAAGTTTCAAAAGAATTGAATACTTTAATGAAGTTCCTGGAGATCAAGAAACTGATTGGGAAAATATTGCTGGTGGAAACATTAAAGGTGGTATTAACTGGAACATTGACGAACAACACAATGTATTTGGTAACTTAGGTTACTATTCTAGACAACCAAACTTTGATGCAGTTTACTTAAACTTTGGTAACAACTTAAATCCTGACATCCAAAACGAAAAAGTAACTGCTTTTGAACTTGGATATGGATTTAGAGCTGAAAAATTCAGATTAAACTTTAATGCATATAGAACTTCTTGGAAAGATAGATTTGATAGCGCTTCACAAACATTTGATGTAGGTGGTGTTGAAGTAAGAGGTGTTGCAAACTTATACGGAATTACACAAGTACATACTGGACTTGAATTAGAAGGCTCTATGAACTTCGGAAACTTTATTGTTGACATTATGGGATCTGTAGGTAACTGGGAATATGATGGAAATGTAACTGCTAGTTATTTTGATGAAAATCAAAACCCAATTCCTGGTGCTGATGACGAAGTATTATATTTAGATGGAGTAAAAGTAGGAGATGCTGCACAAGTTTCGGCTAGAATTGGCTTAACTTGGAAAGCTACAGATAACTTAAAATTCAGACTTAGTCAACAGTATTTCGATAATTTATATGCAAATATTGATGCTGCTAGTTTCAATGATGAAGATCATAAAGGATCATTACAATTACCTGGTTATTCTTTAATGGATGCTGGTGCTTCTTATAGATTTGACTTGAAAAACTCTCGTTCTATCTTCTTAAGTTTTAATGCTAGTAACTTAGGTGACCATAAGTATATTTCTGAATCAGATACTAACTACCATGTTGGTGATAGAGGTAATGACGATACTTGGAATGGAATTAACACTTCTAACCGTGTTTATTATGGTTGGGGAAGAACTTGGAGTACATCTTTAAGATTTGTATTCTAAATAATCTATTCTATTATAAAATTAAAACCGCCCATTGGGCGGTTTTTTTATCTCATAATTTTCCAGTGATCTATTAAGGTTTTCGGCATAAGCAAGTTCTATAATATCGATTAAACACTGAAAAATATAAGCCTTAGCACGACTATAACTGATTGATTAATACACAAAAAAAGCCCATCATTTCTGATGAGCTTTTATTAAATATTATAAAAGGTTTACCCTTTTGAAGTTGCCTTTAAATATTCTCTATTCATTCTTGCAATGTTCTCTAATGAAATTCCTTTTGGGCATTCAACTTCACAAGCACCTGTATTGGTACAGTTACCAAATCCTTCAGCATCCATTTGCGCAACCATGTTCATAACACGATCTGCTGCCTCAACCTGGCCTTGTGGTAATAATGCATATTGAGAGACTTTAGCACCAACAAATAGCATTGCACTTGAGTTCTTACATGTTGCTACACAAGCACCACATCCAATACACGTTGCAGCATCCATAGCCTCATCTGCATCTGCCTTAGCAATTGGCAATGAGTTTGCATCTTGCGTATTACCAGAAGTGTTTACAGAAATATAACCTCCTGCTTGTTGAATTCTATCAAATGAAGTTCTATCAACGACCAAATCTTTAATTACAGGAAACGCTGCTGCTCTAAATGGCTCTATATAAATAGTGTCACCATCCTTAAAGGAACGCATGTGTAATTGACATGTCGTAATTTCTCTATCTGGCCCATGTGCTTCTCCATTAATATATAATGAACACATACCACAAATCCCCTCTCTACAATCATGATCGAAAGCTACGGGTTCATCTCCAGAATTTACCAATTGTTCATTTAACACATCTAACATTTCTAAAAAAGACATGTGTTCAGAAATATCAGTCACTTTATAGTCGACCATTTTTCCTTTATCGTTAGCGTTTTTCTGACGCCATATTTTTAGTGTTAAATTCATCTTATTTATAACTTCTAGTTTTCAACTCAATATCATTAAACTCTAACTGCTCCTTATGCAAAACAGCATCGCTTGGCTCTCCTTTATATTCCCAAGCAGCAACATAAGCAAAGTTCTTATCATCACGTTTTGCTTCTCCGTCTTCAGTAACATGCTCTTCTCTAAAGTGACCTCCACAAGACTCTTCTCTATTCAAAGCATCTTTAGCAAATAACTCTCCTAATTCCAAGAAATCAGCAACTCTACCCGCTTTCTCCAATTCCGGATTTAATTCATTTGCCTCTCCAGGAACTTTTACATTCTTCCAGAAATCTTCACGAACTTCTTTTATTTCTTTAATCGCTGCTTCCAAGTCTTTCTTATTACGAGCCATTCCACATTTGTCCCACATGATCTTACCAAGTTTCTTGTGGTAATAGTCTACAGAATGTGTTCCTTTATTATTCATAAAGAAATCGATGCGATCATTTACTTCTTTCTCCGCTGCATCAAACTCAGGCGAATTTGTTGCGATAGGTCCAGTTCTAATATCATCGGCCAAATAATCTCCAATTGTATAAGGCAATACAAAGTATCCATCTGCCAATCCTTGCATTAATGCCGACGCTCCTAATCTGTTTGCTCCGTGATCAGAGAAATTCGCTTCACCTATACAATACAGTCCTTCAACCGTTGTCATTAAGTTATAATCAACCCAAACTCCACCCATTGTATAATGCGTTGCCGGGTAAATCATCATAGGAGTTTCGTATGGATTGTCATCAACAATCTTCTCATACATCTGGAATAAGTTACCATATTTGGCTTTCACTATTCCTGTTCCTAACTCTATAATTTTTTCTTTTGATGGATTATCTACACCATGAATTAAGGCTTGCTCTTTTCCATATCTTTCAATAGCTGCAGCAAAATCTAAATACACCGCTTCACCGGTTGCATTTACTCCAAAACCAGCATCACAACGTTCCTTTGCTGCTCTAGATGCAACATCACGAGGTACTAAGTTACCAAAGGCTGGATACCTTCTTTCTAAGTAGTAGTCTCTGTTTTCTTCAGCAATTTCAGTCGGTTTTAATTTCCCTTCTCTAATTGCCATTACATCATCCATATTCTTTGGAACCCAAATGCGTCCATCATTACGTAAAGACTCAGACATCAACGTTAATTTAGATTGATAATCTCCAGAACGTGGAATACATGTTGGGTGAATTTGTGTGTAACAAGGGTTTGCAAAATAGGCTCCCTTCTTATGAATTTTCCAAGCGGCAGTAGCATTAGAACCCATCGCATTGGTTGATAAGAAATAAACGTTTCCGTAACCACCTGTTGCAATTACAACTGCATGTGCAGAATGTCTTTCAATTTCACCAGTAATTAAATTACGCGCAATAATTCCTCTTGCTTTTCCATCCACTTTTACAACATCTAACATTTCATGTCTGTTGTACATTTGAATTTTACCACGTGCAATCTGACGATTCATTGCAGAATATGCTCCAAGCAATAACTGTTGACCAGTTTGTCCTTTTGCATAAAACGTACGAGAAACCAATACTCCACCAAATGAACGGTTATCTAACAACCCACCGTAATCGCGTGCAAAAGGAACTCCTTGTGCTACACATTGATCAATAATGTTTCCAGAAACCTCAGCCAAACGATGTACGTTTGCCTCACGAGAACGGTAATCACCTCCTTTAACGGTATCGTAAAATAGACGGTAGTTAGAATCACCATCACCCATATAATTTTTTGCTGCATTGATTCCTCCTTGCGCTGCAATTGAATGTGCTCTACGAGGAGAATCTTGATAGCAAAATGCTTTTACGTTATATCCTAACTCTGCCAAAGTAGCAGCAGCTGAACCCCCTGCCAAACCTGTTCCAACAACAATCACGTCTATCAAACGCTTGTTTGCAGGGTTTACTAAGTCAATATGTTCTTTATATTTTGACCACTTTTCGCCTATAGCGCCTTTAGGTACTTTTGAATTTAATGTAGTCATACCTTATGAATGTGTTAAGTGATGAAAAATTGCAATGAAAATAAATCCTGCTGGAATTAGTATTGCATACCATCTTCCAAATGTTTTTAATCCATTGGTGTATTTATTATTTGCTCCCATAGATTGGAATGCTGAATTGAATCCGTGTAATAAGTGTAACGATAAAAACACAAATGCAATGCTGTATAAAGCCACTCTCCAAAACGGAACAAACTTTTCTTGCAACTCATGATAAAATCGTAATTCACCATTGTGCATTCCAGACCAATCACCTTGAATAAATTTGGTGTTGATTTCAGGAAACCAAAAATCGATAAAGTGAATAATGATAAAAATTAAAATTGCAAGTCCGCTATAAATCATATTTCTACTTACCCATGTTGAGTTCGCATTTCCATTGTTCATTGCATACTTTACACCTTGCGCTTTTTTATTCTTTATTTCTAAAATGAATCCCATTACAAAATGAAAAACCACACCAAAAATTAAGATTGGTTGCAACACAAATTGTACTGCTGGGTTTGCACCCATAAATTGTGAAATTTCATTAAAAGCACTTTCACTAAAAACAGAAGTAATATTAATAGCAAAATGTTGTAAAAGGAAAAACATTAAGAAAAATGCTGAAAGTGCCATGGACACTTTTCTAGCAATCGAGGAAGATAGTAATCCGCTCATTTTATATCTAGTTGTTTATTAAGAACAACAAAGATAATACTTAGGCGCTGCTCTTAAAAATAAATAACCGTTTTTTAAATTATTTAGATTGAATTTAAAAAACGGCTAATCCTTGCATTTCAATTTAATTTATATCTTACTTTTTTAAAAATCTTTTTGTGGTAGAACCCTCATCTGCAATGATTTTTACAAAATAAAGCCCTTGTGATAAATAAGTTACGTCAAAAGGAGCACTTCCACTTAAACCATTCAATTCTTTTTGGATTAATAATCGTCCGGTGGCATCATATACTTCCGCGTTTTGTAAGTTCAATTGTGTCGAATTCTCAATTCTAAATTCTAATTCGGTGGGATTTGGATATATTGAAATACCCTCATCTAATAAATGGTTGTCTAAACTTGTTGTTGGGCACACGCCAGCATAATCAGCCATAACACCTTCCGACCTAATTGTACTGCAAACATCTATTGAAGTACTTCTACTATGCACATCATTAGCTCCATCTATATCATCTGAACTTAGCATTCGAAAAGCGTCTCCTTTATCAAATGCGTAATGCATAATTGCAGTTCCAGGGGCTATAACATGTCCCAATTGATGTCCATGTCCTAATTCATGAACTGCTACCGATTCAAAATCATGTTCAGACCCTCCAGGAGTTTCTGTTCCAGTATACCAACTTACCGCACTATTAAAAACGATATCTATTTCATTAACATACCATTGAACATCCGTTCCCCCATTAATAAAACACCCAGAAAAGTAACTTGTACAAGCTCCTAAATTTCCAGTATCTCCGTTACTAAAGGTTATTACATTAACGTCATCACTTTCAGCTGAATCATTCGGCACTGGATTATTAGATATTGTCCAATTAACTCCTGTTTCACAACGCCAAGTTTCCATAGCTTTTTCGAAAGAGGCCTTAGCGCCTGGAAAATTGACATCTTCATTAAAATCTGTATTCATATTCCACTCTATTCCACCAGTTGGCGCATGTAAATTTGTGTGCTGAGTTTGATATGCTACTTCGACCTCCGAATCTACGGCATCCGAAGTTACATTGATCTGAGCGTAAGAAATTGTTAATGTAAATTGAGATGCAACAGGCTCAGCATTTCCATCAGGATCTACTCTTATAATACCAGTACCGGCATCAGATGGTATTTCGACCGTAATTTCAGTGTCACTCCAATTTAAAACTTCTGTTGCGAGAGCTTCTATGAAAGTAGCACCTCCATCATCGGCGTTTTTAAACTCAACAACACCTGTTCCTTGTGCAGTACCAAACTCTGTCCCAGTGATTGTTAGAACAGATTTAGTTCCTGCTGTGCTAATTGCAGGACTGAAACCTGTTATTGTAGTTGCCAATATTTTTGATAGTTTCGATTTTTTTTCAAAAATTACAACATCGATATCATACTTTTTAACCTCATCAAAGTTAGTTTTGGTTACATTTTTTAATTCTTGGTAAAAGGCCCCACTAATATTTTTACGAATTCTAAATGGATTAACAACTAAGTTCTCCTCTAAACTATATTTATAAAAACCTTGCTTAGAACTATATGGTTTAAACGATGGAATTCCAAAACCTTTACTTGATTCAAAAGAAACTGAATGCGTTTCTAACATAAAAACTCCAACATCTCCTATTCTTAACTTAAGGCTTGGATTTACTCTATGCGAATTCAACCCAACGGTTCCTCCTTTTGTTATTACCTCAACTAATTTTATTGGCTCCCCTTTAAATACTTTAAATACCTCAACGGTATTAATCGTAAAGATTTTTGTATTATCTGCATTCCAATATGATCTTTTACCAATTACTTCCCCCTCTATAATTAGCGAAGCGTTTTTTACCTGCTGCGATAACGGAACCTCATACATTAAATGTTGGGCAATAATTTGAGGTGTAATTAATACGAGAAATAGAAATATATATGTAATTTTTTGAATTATGGTTTTTCTCATATTAATAAAATATTCTAGTAACTTTTTTATTGGTCATAAAACCAATCATTAAATTACAATTATATAATTTTACAATCTGATTAAATTTTGAATCAATATGAAATATCATCCAATAAGCAGTAATCTTTTTATAAAGAATCGTCAAAAATTTGCCTCTAAAATGAAGTCTAATTCTTTGGCCATTTTTAACTCAAACGATATTTACCCTATAAGTGCAGATAGTACTTTGCCTTTTGCGCAGCACAGAGATATTTTCTATTTGAGCGGTGTTGACCAAGAAGAAAGCATACTTATTATTTTTCCTGATGCTCCTAAGGAAGAACATAAAGAAATCCTATTCCTAAAGGAAACAAATGAGCATATTGCTATTTGGGAGGGTGAAAAACTTACAAAAGAAAAAGCATTAGAAACATCGGGTATTAAAACCGTGTATTGGCTACAAGATTTAGAGAAAGTATTATTTGAATTAATGACGCAAACACAAAATGTTTATATAAACACAAATGAACATTACAGAGCAAATATAGAAACAGAAACTCGCGAAGCACGTTTTGTAAAATGGTGTAAAGAAAAATATCCGGCTCATACGTATTTAAGAAGTCAGCCTATTTTGCAAAGATTACGATCTATAAAAGAACCCGAAGAAATTGCATTAATTCAGCAGGCATGTGACATCACAAATAAAGGATTTAAAAGAATATTAAAAGCAACTAAACCCGACGTATGGGAGTTTGAATTAGAAGCAGAGTTTGCACATGAATTCTTAAAAAATAGATCTGGAGGATTTGCTTACACTCCAATTATTGCAAGTGGATTCAATGCCAATGTGTTGCATTACATAGAGAATAACCAACAGTGTAAGGCCGGAGATGTTATTTTAATGGATGTTGGTGCTTCTTATGGAAATTACGCAAGTGATATGACACGCTGTGTTCCGGTATCAGGAAAATTTACGGAAAGACAAAAAGATGTATACAATGCCGTATTACGTGTTAAAAAAGCCGCTGCAAAAATGTTAATCCCTGGAACTATTTGGGCAGATTATCACGTAGAAGTTGGAAAAATTATGACCAAAGAATTAATTGATCTTGGACTAATTACAAAAGATGATGTAAAAAAAGAAGACCCTAAATGGCCTGCTTATAAAAAATATTTTATGCACGGAACATCACACCATATGGGATTAGATACACATGATTACGGAATTTTGACAGAACCTATGGTAGCCGGAATGGTTTTTACTGTTGAACCTGGAATTTATATTCCTGATGAAAATTTGGGCATTCGATTGGAAGATGATTATGTGATTCAAGAAAATGGAGAACCACTAAATCTAATGGCAGATATTCCGTTAGAAATTGAAGAAATTGAGACATTAATGAATTCATAAAGGAAAAAGGAGCGTTTTAATCGCTCCTTTTTTTAATTTAACCAAATCATAATTAAAAATACGATACTTTATTCAAAAACGTAAGAATGGATTTGTTTTAAAGTCTCCACCTTATCGTCAGTATTTACCAACAATGAAATATTGTTGTTACTTCCACCATAAGAAATCATTCTAACATTTACATCTTGTAAAACTTGAAACAGTTTATGGGTGTCTTGATGGTAAATAACCGAATGCCCAACTAAACAAACAATACTCTGATTTTGATCTACCTCGACTATTGCAAATTTATTAAGTTCCTCTACAATTCCTTCTAGATTTGAAGCGTCATCAATTGTTAGTGAAACTGCAATTTCAGATGTTGTAATCATATCAATTGCCGTTTCATATTTCTCAAATATTTCAAAAACTTTCTTTAAAAATCCATGTGCATTTAACATTCTTGCTGACTTTATTTTTATCGCAGTAATGTTATCTTTCGCCGCTATAGCCTTAATTCCTTCTCCGTGAATCTCACTTGTAATTAAAGTGCCATATGCGGCCGGAGACATCGTGTTTTTTAAACGAACCGGAATATCAAATTCTCGAACCGGCATTACCGTTTGTGGATGCAATATTTTTGCTCCGAAATATGCCAACTCCGCCGCTTCATCAAAAGACAAATCAGAAATAGCATGTGTATTATCAACAAATCGAGGGTCGTTGTTATGGAAACCGTCTATATCTGTCCATATTTGAACCTCATCAGCACCCATTACAGAACCAATAATAGTAGCTGTATAATCACTCCCTCCACGCTGTAAATTTGCAATATTTCCATCAGCATCTAAACAAATAAAACCTTGGGTTA
Source organism: Bacteroidetes bacterium MedPE-SWsnd-G1 (assembly GCA_001874265.1). Lineage (GTDB taxonomy): Bacteria > Bacteroidota > Bacteroidia > Flavobacteriales > Flavobacteriaceae > Urechidicola. The sequence continues at coordinate 122,738 of MPDD01000002.1, forward strand.
TATATATTTCAGCAGGAATCATTTCGTCAATAATCCTATTTAAATTCTGGCGAATGTAAAAGTTATCCGGCTCCTTGTTTCTGTCAATTCTCATAAAATCTAGCGCTGGTAATAATCGGGCACTTAAACCTTCTTGCGTTAAATAATGTGTGAAAATATAGGTTGATAATAATTCCCCTTGAGAAACGACCTGATTATATACTAATTCTGAAAACTGCTCATTTATACTATCCTTCAAAAAGTCAAAAACACCATCAACATAATTTCCGACTTCTTGCTTTAATTCAGATTGATGAAACAACTCATCCATAGTTGCTACATATTTTTTATAAAGGGTTTCCAAACTCGTCAATCCTTCTTTTGTTTCGCCATTTTTAATGTTTTCTGAAAGTGCAACTAAAGCGTTTGTGGTGCCAGACATTGCCGAAAGAACTACAACTTTCTTTCCGCCCGCTTTAATAATGTTCTTAACATTAATCATATTCTCTACAGAACCAACAGAAGTACCTCCAAATTTTAAAACTAACATATCCTATATTTTATTTTCAACATCAAAAGTATATCTAAGGCTGTCTAAACCCATAAAAATAAAATATTTATACTATTTTTGTACAGATTGTTAAATAATTAACAAATGAGAACAATAGCATCTTGTGTTGAAGAAATTTTAGTTGCACAGCCATTTTTAGAGGAAGCCCTATCTAGAAATATTATCAATTATTCTGCCCTTGCAGAGGAACTGCAACGCCCTGTGAGTGTAATGCTTCACAAGCCAGTTAAATCTGGAGCAATTATGATGGCTTTAAGAAGGTATAACCCTCCGAAAGATTTAGGCAGTTCGTTAAAACTTCGACGCGTTTTACAAAATTTAGGAGACATAACGGTTCGCTCCAATTTAAGTGATTTTACGTTTCAAAATTCGCGTACAATTATTGATAGTCATTCAAAAATATTAGAACATTTAGGAACTAACACTTCCATATTCTATGCTTTTACTCGAGGTATTCATGAAAGCAACATCATTATCTCAAGTTCTGAAAAGAAAATTGTGACAGATTGCTTTAAGAATGAAGCCCAAATAGGGCTTCAAGAAAATCTTTCTGCAATTAGCATCAGTTTACCTGCAAACAATTCAAAAATTACGGGCTTATACTATCAAATATTTAAGCGATTAGCTTGGGAAGGAATCTCTCTTTACGAAGTTGTTTCTACTACCAATGAATTTACCATTTTAGTAGAAGACTATTTAGTCGACAAGGCTTTTTCAGTAATTAAACGACTAAAAAGTTAAAAATATGTCTCATTTTTTTGAGTATAAAAACATACAGGTTCATTATAAATCTACCGGAAGAGGACCTGCAATCCTTCTCTTACATGGCTTTTTAGAAAATCTAGGTATGTGGGAATTTTTAATTCCTAAAATCTCAAAGAAAAACAAAGTAATTTCTATTGACTTATTAGGACATGGAAAGACTGGTAATTTAGGCTATGTACACACTATGGAAGATCATGCGAAACTTATAAGAGAATTAGTTAAAAGCTTAAATATTAGAAAAGCAACTCTTATTGGCCATTCCATGGGTGGGTATGTTGTATTGGCTTTTGCAGATTTATATCCAAAAAACACAAAAGGATTTTGTTTACTTAACTCAACTGCTCTTACTGATTCCAGTGCCAAAAAAGTAAGCCGAGATAGAGCCATTAAAGCTGTTAAAGAAAATCACAAAACATTTATAAGAGTATCCATTCCTATGCTATTTTCTGAGCACAACAGAAGTCATTTAAAAAAACAAATTAAAGAAGTAACTTCACAAGCCTTAAAAACTTCAAAGCAAGGTATAATAGCATCTTTAGAAGGAATGAAAGTTAGAGAAGAAAGAGTTGAATTACTTCAAAATGACTCGTTTAAAAAAATGCTAATTTTAGGTGTAAATGATACTGTTCTAGACATTACAAAACATAAAAACCAAGTTGAAAATACTTCCACTCAATTCATAGAACTTCGTCATGGACATATGTCTCACATTGAGGCGACGAAGGATGTCGTTAACGCTTTATCTAAATTCTGTTAATTTTGCAGGTATATGTCCTTTTTTAGGTCTAATTAAAAAATAATAATCATGAAAAAAGTCTTTTTAATACTATTATCTTTTTCCGTATTTGGGTTACAAACCATAAATGCACAATCTAAAAAAGAATTAAAGCAACAACAAAAGGAAAAAGAATATAATGCAACGAAAAAAATAATTGAAAGTGGGGATTTTGTGTTTGTTCCAGACTGGGTAAATACACAAAAAGGAAGAAGAGTCAATATTGCCGGAGATGGAAATACGTTAAAATTCGAAGGTGTAAAAACAACAGCTGACTTACCTTTTTTTGGCGTTTCACAAACGTCACATTATAATGGTAACGGTGGAATTACTTTTAAAAACCCTGATACAGAGTTTAGTACCGAGTACAATGATAAAAAATTCAAAGTCATAATTAAATTCAAAGCCACAGAAAAATCGGAAACCTTCGATATTCAAATGGAAGTATTTAGCAATGGAAATGCAACTGTTCGAATTTCGAGTAGTTCAAGAAACAGTATTTCTTATAATGGAAAAGTTACTCCGTCGGAGGACAAAAAAGCCGACTAAATCTATTTAATTGAAGAATTTAATTAACTTTAGACATTCAACTAAATTGATCATCAACTAAACTTTTTATAAAATGAAAATCAAATATTTCTTAATTATGGCTATTGCCTTATTTATTGGTCAAAATAGTTTTGCTCAATCAAAAAAGGAATCGAAAAACAAGCAGAAAATAGAAGAGTACAACGCTACCAAAAAAATGATTGAGGAAGGCCGCATAGTTTTTAAAGTAATTTCAATGGCTCCTCACATAGGATCAAATACTGTCGTGACTGGAGATGGTGTTTTAATTGAAGAAAACTTCCTTCATGTAAACTTACCTTTTCTTGGAAATTTTCAAGCGGGCTTTACTCCAAGCAATGATTCTAATATCGAATTTTCAACAGACGACACTATATTCGAAGTAATCTATAATGATAACAAGCAAAAAATTAAAATTAATTTTGAAGTCGTTCACAAAACAGAGACCTTCACGTTTAATATGGCGATATATAGAAACGGTCGAACCAATTTACAAGTTGTAAGCAATCTTAGAACTAGGATGATTTATGACGGAAAAATAGAATCGACACCAACCATTAATTAGTCCTTTTTAAAAGAATTCCAACCTTGTGCGGTAAGTTCTATTTTTTGATTTGCGCGTGTAACTAAATTTATCCCTTCACTTTTATCTGTCATATGACCTATTACGGTTAAATGTGGATTTGCTTTAATTTTTGGAAAGTCTTCTTGTTTAATTGTAAATAACAATTCATAATCCTCACCTCCACTCAATGCAATCGTTGTTGCATCAATTTCAAACTCTTCACAAGTTGAAATTACTTGAGGGTCTAATGGTATTTTATCTTCATATAAGTTACATCCAACTCCAGATTGTGTAGATATATGCAAAATTTCCGAAGACAAGCCATCCGAGATATCAATCATTGAAGTTGGTTTTACTTCTAAGTCCTTTAATAATTTTACTATGTCTTTTCTCGCTTCTGGTTTTAATTGTCTTTCAACTATATAAGAATACTGCTCCAAATCTGGTTGTGAATTTGGATTTGCCGCAAAAACTTGTTTTTCTCTTTCCAAAACTTGTAATCCAAGATAGGCTCCTCCTATATCTCCAGAAACTACTAATAAATCATTTGGTTTGGCTCCATTTCTGTACACAACATCTTGTTCTGTCACTTCTCCTAATGCAGTAACGCTTATTAACAAACCTGTAGTAGAAGAAGTCGTATCTCCTCCAATCAAATCGACTTTATAAGTATCACAAGCCAATTGTATACCTGCATATAATTCTTCTACCGCTTCTAAAGGAAACCTATTTGATAGTGCTATGGAAACTGTAATCTGAGTGGCAGTTCCATTCATTGCGTACACATCAGATAAATTTACCATTACTGCCTTATATCCCAAATGCTTCAGAGGCATATAAGCCAAATCGAAATGAACTCCTTCAACCAATAAATCCGTTGTAACCAATGTCTGCTTATCAGAAAATTCTAAAACCGCAGCGTCATCGCCAATCGCTTTTTCAGTCGATTCTTGCTGAATTTTAAAATACTTTGTTAAATGTTTTATCAAACCAAATTCACCCAGTTCTGAAATAGACGTTCTCTGCTCATTCTTATCTTTTAACATGGTCCAAATATTTTATTGATTTAAATTTTGATACATTTGTTCAGAGTGCAAAATTCTATAATTTTTATCACATTAGCATGATTTTTGTGATTTATTGCTCAATTCAATCAAATTACATTATGAAAAAAAATACCCCCCTAAACCACTGTATATTTAGCGTGCTAATTCTTTTAGGGTTTATTGTTAATTCCTGCTCGGATGATTCTATTGAAACTCCTACCAATCCTCCTTCAAAAGCATTATTTGAATGTATTAACGGAATGGCTGGAGAATACCCTTGCAACGGTTACGATTTAATGGCACATGTTAGTACAGAAGAACTCGGAGGGCCAAATACAGAGGGAAACGATTCTTGGGGATGGACGGATCGCACCACTGGAAACGAATATGCCTTAGTCGGAATTAATAAAGGAACTGTTTTTATTGATATAACCGATGCTCAGAATCCGATTATACTAGGAACATTGCCTACTGCGACGGTAAATAGTTCTTGGAGAGATATTAAAGTGTTCAATAATCATGCGTTTATTGTAAGTGAAGCCCAGGACCATGGCATGCAAGTGTTCGATTTAACTAGATTACGAAATGTTTTAAACGCTCCAGAAACATTTGCAGTGGATGCTCATTATACCGGTTTTGGAAACGCGCATAATATTGTTATTAATGAGGAATCTGGATTTGCGTATGCCGTTGGTACTAAGACCTTTGGTGGCGGAGCTCATTTTATTAATGTGCAAAACCCAAAAAACCCAATCGCTGCCGGAGGAATTTCAGATGGAGGGTATAGCCATGACGCTCAAGTTGTAACCTATACAGGCCCAGATTTAGATTATACAGGAAAAGAAATATTAATTGGAAGTAATGGAGAACGATTTGGCGTAAATGAAGTTGTTATTGCCGATGTTACAGACAAATCAAATCCTACAATTATTAAAAAAATTACCTATTCACAACAAGGATACACACATCAAGGATGGTTTACTGAAGACATGAAGTATTTTATAGTCGGAGACGAATTAGATGAAATTGATTTTGGATTTAATACAAGAACATTAATTTTTGATTTAACCGACTTAGACAACCCGACTGAACATGCAACATATATCGGGCCAACAATGGCAATAGACCACAATGGCTATGTAAAAGGAAACACCTATTATATTGCAAATTATACTGCAGGCATAAGATTTATTGATATCACAAATATTGAAAGCGGAAACATATCAGAAGAGGGCTTTTTTGATACTTACCCTGCAAATGATAACGCAAGTTTTAATGGTGTATGGAATGTTTATCCATATTTTGAAAGCGGAAATATTATTGTTAACGATATAGAAGGTGGTTTTTATATAGTTCGAAAAAGCGGCACGTAATAATGAGAAAAATAGGCTTCATACTATTCATCTCTTTTTTCTTTTTCAATTGTTCAGACAAAGACGATTCTCTAACTCCTGAACCTGTTGTACCACAAATAAAATTTGTAAACACATATGGAGGAAGCTTGAACGACGTTGCAAATGACGTAATTAACACCAATGATGGTGGCTATATAGTAGCTGGGTTTACACAAAGCAACGATGGTGATATCTCAGCGAAAACAGGTACAGACTTTGATTTTTGGTTGTTGAAGTTTAACAATTCTGATGAATTAAAATGGTCTAAATCATTTGGCGGTTCAGCTACTGAAAAGGCTTTCAAAATAATTCAGACTTCGGATAATGGTTTTGCTATTGCAGGCTATACAGACAGTCATGATGGAGACGTTTCAGAAAACAACGGACTATCAGACATTTGGATATTAAAACTGGATGCAATAGGAAATATATTATGGGAAAAATCTCACGGATTTTCAGGAATTGATCAAGCGTTATCTATTATTGAATCATCAGATAATGGCTTTATTGTTTCTGGTGTAATAGATGTGTCTGCATCTGGAGGTAATGGCAATGACAAATACGCTAATAAAAAACATGCAGGTGGAGATTATTGGGCAATAAAATTAGATTCAAACGGCAACAAAGAATGGCGGCGCTATTTTGGTGGATCCTTTACTGACACTGCTTTTGATGCTATTGAAACAAACGATAATGGGTTCATTATAATTGGCTCCTCAGACAGCAATGACGTTGATATTTCCGACAATAAAGGAGAATATGATTTTTGGGCTGTAAAAATTGATGTAAATGGCATTTTAAAATGGGAAAAATCCTATGGAGGCACTCAAATTGATGAAGCTAAAAGTATTGCTAAATCTAAAGAAGGTGACATTTTAATTTTAGGTGATAGCAGAAGTAATGACCAAGATATATCCAAACCCAAGGGTGCGGCTGATGTTTGGCTTGTAAAAATTTCAGAAAATGGCGACTTACTTTGGGAGAAATCCTACGGTGGTTCTAGTTTCGATGTAGGAAGGCATATAAGTCCTGCACAAGATGGTGGATTTCTTTTAGCAGGAAGTTCTAGAAGTAGAGATGGTGATCTTATTCTAAACCAAGGACAAAATGATGCCTGGATTTTGAAAATTGACGAATCAGGCAATCTAGAATGGCAAAAAAGTATTGGAGGTGATGAGATAGATTTTGCTTACGGAATTTCCCAATTGCAAGATGGCAGCATTATTGCTGTGGGTGAAACATCTAGTAATAGTGGAGATATTGTGGAAAACAAAGGTTTTTCTGATGTATTAATTATAAAGATCAACGTAGAATGAAATTTTTAAAACTTATTGTCCCATTATTTTTATTCGTCTTTATTTCTTGTGGCGATGATGATACAATCCAACCAACATCGGGTGAACTTTCAATTCAATTTAATCATAATTGGAACAGAAAAGAAATAGAATTTAATGAACAGAACTTTACAAATGCTTTTGGTCAAGAATTAAGTATAACAAAATTGCGCTATCTAATTTCTGATATCGTTTTACACCTTCCGGATAACAATTCAATTCCAATTGACGGATATATTTTAGTAGATTTAAACGAGTCAAACCTTATTGCTTATGCTCCGAACATTCCATTTAACAATTACACCGGTCTGTCATTTACTTTTGGATTTGATGAAAACGACAATTTAGATGGCGCCTACCCTGACTTAAATTCAGCATCTTGGAATTGGCCATCTATGCTAGGTGGTGGTTATCACTTTATGCAATTAGAAGGAAAATATGAAAATAGTGGAACAGAAAACCCGTACGCATATCACATGGGTACCGCTAGAAAAAACCCAGGAGAATTTGAACAAAATTATTTCAATGTAGCACTCGATGGATTCAATTTCACACAAGAATCGACCATAAATATTCAAATGAACATAGCAGAATGGTTTACAAATCCCCAAAATTGGGATTTAGAAGTCTATGATATAGATTTGATGATGAATTACGATGCGCAAAAACTAATGAATGTAAATGGAAAATCCGTATTTAGTTTAGGTGAAATCAATTAAAAACATATTGCTTTTTACTTCCGTTTTACTGTTTTTATGGAGTTGTGATGAAGACGGAATAACGACCTATGTTCCATACGAACCGACACCGTTCCCTTTAGAAATTCCAAAATTATTCTCCGACAATATTATTGATCCAGTTATTCCTTTTGACAATCCTCAAACGGTTGAAGGGGTGAATTTGGGTAGAAAATTATTTTTTGACCCAATTTTATCTGGCGACAATAGTCAATCTTGTGCAGACTGCCATGCACCAGAAAATGCTTTTTCAGATGCCGATCGCTTTTCTGAAGGTATAAACGGTGATTTAGGTACACGAAACTCCATGCCCATTTTTAACTTAGCTTGGAATTACGACGAAAACTTTTTTTGGGATGGTCGCGCTTTTAGCCTAGAAAACCAAGCATTAGAACCCGTTGCAAACCCTATTGAAATGCACAGCGATTGGAAAATTAATGCCGAGAAATTAGCAAATCATGCTGAATATACTGAGTTGTTTTACCAAGCCTTTGGCAATGTAAAAATAGACTCGACTCTAGTCACAAAGGCTATTGCTCAATTCCAACGAACCTTAATTTCCGCAAACTCAAGATTTGATCAACATTTACTCGGCACAACAACTTTGACTCCACAAGAATTGAATGGTTTCAACATTTTTATGGATGAATCGAGAGGAGATTGTTTTCATTGTCATGGAAATGCTAATAATCCGTTATGGACCGATAATATTTTTCACAACAACGGTTTAGACGCAACATTTACCGATTTGGGCTTAGGAGCCAAAACTGGAGACCCTGCAGACAACGGGAAATTTAGATCTCCTTCTCTCAGAAATTTAGCCTTTACAGCACCATTTATGCACGATGGTCGTTTTGCTACTTTAGACGAAGTTATTAATCATTATTCTGAAGGATTACAAAACTCATCTACCATCGACCCTTTAATGAAAGCCGTTGGAAATGGAGGGGTACAATTATCAGAATCTGACAAATCAGATTTAAAAGCCTTCCTGCTTTCGCTGTCAGACCCTACTTTCATTAACAACCCAGAGTTTCAAGATCCGAATTAAACAGAGTTTCTTGCTTAAAAATGTAAGAACATTACTATTAAAAACGTCTATTAGTATATCTATTTATTCGATTGACAGTATATGATAAATATCATTTTTTGTCACTATATTTGCAGCCAATTTAGAATTAATCTATACTTTAATAATTATGATAAAAGTATCAGACATAGCGAAAAAGAAAGTCATTGAATTAATGACGGAAGACGGCTTTGATGCGACAAATGATTTTGTTCGTGTTGGGGTAAAAAGCGGAGGATGCTCTGGACTTTCTTACGATTTAAAATTCGACAAAGAGCAATTAGAAGAAGATAAGGTTTTTGAAGATAATGGTATTCATATTGTTGTTGACAAGAAGAGTTTTTTATATCTAATCGGAACCACATTAGAGTATTCAGGTGGTCTAAATGGCACAGGATTTGTTTTTCAAAACCCTAATGCCAATAGGACTTGTGGCTGTGGCGAGTCGTTTTCACTTTAATTTATTATCATGTCAAAATATACAGAAGACGATTTACGGGAGGAACTCGAAACTCAAGAATATGAGTATGGTTTCTATACCGATTTAGATGCAGAGACCTTTCCTAAAGGATTGAATGAAGATATTATTCGTGCTATTTCGGCTAAGAAAAATGAGCCCGAATGGATGACCGATTGGCGATTAGATGCCTTCCGTATTTGGGAACAAATGGAAGAGCCAGAATGGGCCAATGTAAATTATCCAAAACCAGATTTCCAAGCCATCAGTTATTATTCTGCACCTAAAAAAGCAGATCCTAATAAATCTTTAGATGATGTAGATCCTGAATTATTAGAGATGTACAAGAAATTGGGAATTTCTATAGATGAGCAAAAGAAATTACAAGGAGTTGCAGTTGACATTGTTGTAGATTCTGTTTCCGTAGCAACTACTTTTAAAGAAACCTTGGCTGAAAAAGGGATTATTTTTATGCCAATTTCAGAAGCAATTCAGGAATACCCAGAATTGGTGAAAAAATATATGGGAACCGTAGTTCCTAAAACTGATAATTTTTATGCTGCATTAAATTCCGCAGTATTTACTGATGGTTCATTTTGTTACATTCCAAAAGGTGTAAAATGTCCAATGGAATTATCGACCTACTTTAGAATTAATGAGGGAGGTACTGGACAATTTGAACGTACTTTAGTAGTAGCAGATGAAAGCAGTTATGTAAGTTACCTAGAAGGTTGTACAGCACCAGCACGTGACGAAAATCAATTGCATGCTGCAGTTGTAGAACTAATTGCATTAGACGATGCGGAAATAAAATATTCAACAGTTCAAAACTGGTTTCCCGGTGATAAAGACGGAAAAGGTGGTGTATTTAACTTTGTGACTAAAAGAGGAATTTGCCATACCAATTCAAAAATTTCTTGGACACAAGTTGAAACTGGAAGCGCCGTAACTTGGAAATATCCAAGTTGTGTTTTAAAAGGTGATAATTCAGTTGGTGAATTTTATTCTATTGCTGTTACAAATAACTATCAGCAAGCAGATACTGGTACAAAAATGATACATCTTGGAAAAAACACCAAGAGTACTATCATATCAAAAGGTATTTCCGCAGGTAAATCTCAAAACTCTTATAGAGGACTTGTTCAAATAAACGGTAGAGCAGAAAATGCTCGGAACTTCTCTCAATGTGACTCATTATTGATGGGTAACAAATGTGGAGCGCATACTTTTCCTTATATAGAATCAAAAAATAAGTCGGCACAAATAGAACATGAAGCAACAACGAGTAAAATTGGTGAAGATCAATTATTCTATTGTAACCAACGTGGTATTGACACCGAAAAAGCAATCGCTTTAATTGTAAATGGATTCAGTAAGGAAGTATTGAATAAGTTACCTATGGAATTTGCTGTAGAAGCACAAAAATTATTAGAAATTAGTTTAGAAGGATCTGTTGGTTAAGAACCAACACATAAATATTAAAGCACATGCTTAAAATAGAAAATTTACACGCAGGAGTAGAAGATAAAGGAATACTTAAAGGAATTAACCTTGAGGTAAAAGCAGGAGAAGTACATGCTATTATGGGACCAAACGGGTCTGGTAAAAGTACGCTATCATCTGTAATTTCTGGAAATGAAGCGTTTGAAGTAACCGACGGAGATGTTATTTTAGAAGATGAATCAGTTTTAGAATTATCGCCTGACGAAAGAGCACATAAAGGTGTTTTCATGAGTTTTCAATACCCAATTGAAATTCCTGGGGTGAGTACTACAAACTTTATCAAAACGGCTATTAATGAAAAAAGAAAAGCCAATGGTGAAGAAGAACTTCCTGCAAAAGACATGTTAAAATTAATTCGTGAAAAATCTGCTTTGTTAGAAATGGATCGTAAATTTTTATCGCGTTCTTTAAATGAAGGATTTTCAGGTGGTGAGAAAAAACGTAATGAAATTTTTCAAATGGCAATGCTAGAGCCAAAATTGGCCATTCTAGATGAAACAGATTCTGGTTTGGATATTGATGCTTTAAAAATTGTAGCAAATGGTGTAAATAAATTACGCACTAAAGAAAATGCCGTAATCGTAATTACACACTACCAACGTTTGTTAGATTATATCGTACCAGATTTTGTGCACGTTTTACATGATGGAAAAATTGTAAAATCAGGAGGAAAAGAATTAGCGTTAGAATTAGAAGCAAAAGGATACGACTGGATTAAGTAAGAAACTATGTCATTAAAAGATAATTTAATATCGTCATTTATGGTGATGGAGAATCGAGGAAAAGTGGACCTTGATTCTGGATTTCATCAAATGCGCTCTGAAGCAATTAATGCTTTTGAAAAGCAAGGATTTCCTACCAAAAAAGACGAAGAGTGGAAATACACCTCATTAAACAGTGTATTAAAACACGACTACAGTATTTTTCCAAAATCTGAAGCAGCCGTTGAATTTAAGGAAGTAAAAAAATACTTTGTTCACGAAATTGAGACCTATAAAATTGTTTTTATTGACGGTGTTTATAGTTCGTTTTTATCGGAAACTACGCATGATGGATATGACATTTGTTTAATGTCTGCGGCCTTAAAAAAGCCAAAATATAAAATGGTATTAGATAATTATTTCAATACCATAGCAGACAAAGAGAACAGCATAACTAATTTAAATACAGCCTTTACCATGGAAGGGGCGTATATTAATATTGGCAAAAACAAAGTGCTTCCTAAACCTATACAGATTGTAAACTTTTACACAGGAAGTGAAAAAGACATTCTATTACAACCGAGAAATTTGGTTGTTGTTGGAGAGAATTCTCATGTTCAAATTATTGAGCGTCATCAAAGTTTAAGCGACAACGTTGTATTAACCAATGCCGTTACAGAAATCTTCGCAAACAAAAGAGCTATTGTAGATCATTACAAAATTCAGAATGATAACGATAATGCTTCTATGATTGATAGTACATACGTACAACAAAAAGCGAACAGTATTGTTTCTGTAAACACTTACTCATTTGGAGGGAAATTGACTCGAAACAATGTTGAGTTTTTCCATGAAGGAGAACATATTGAGTCTCATATCAATGGTATTTCTATATTGGACAAAAAACAACACGTAGATAATCATACTTTAATTCATCACAAATTTCCAAATTGCGAAAGTTTTGAATTGTACAAAGGTATTTTTGACGCGAGTTCTACTGGTGTATTTAACGGAAAAGTAATTGTTGACCAAGAAGCACAAAAGACCAATGCATTTCAACAAAACAACAACATTTTAATTGGAGACAAAGCAACTATCAATGCAAAACCGCAATTAGAAATATTTGCTGATGATGTTAAGTGTTCTCATGGATGTACCATTGGGCAATTAGATGAGAGTGCTATGTTCTATATGCAGTCTCGGGGTATTCCTGAAAAAGAGGCGAAGGCTTTGTTATTATACGCCTTTGGAAATGAAGTAGTCGAAAAAATTAAAATACCAGAATTAAAAACACGCATCACAAAGTTAATTGCCAATAAGTTAGGTGTTAAACTTGGGTTTGAAATTTAATTTTAAGTTATAAATAAAAAAAGCCAGTACAGATTGTACTGGCTTTTTTAGTTTTATACTCCTGTACTGCCAAATCCTCCAGCACCACGCTCAGTTTCATCTAAATTTTCAACAACTTCCCATTCTGCTCTTTCGTGTTTTGCAATAACCAATTGGGCTATACGTTCTCCATCGTTAATGGTAAAATCATCATTAGATAGGTTCACCAAAATCACCCCTATTTCTCCTCGGTAATCAGCATCTACAGTTCCAGGTGCATTTAGCACAGTTATTCCCTTTTTAGCAGCCAAACCACTTCTTGGTCTAACCTGTGCTTCCGCTCCTACTGGCAAAGCAATAAATAAACCTGTTTTTACAATTGTACGCTCTAACGGTTTTAAAACAATTGGATCGTTTAAATTAGCCCTTAAGTCCATTCCTGCTGAAGCAATTGTTTCGTAACTAGGTAAGTTGTGTTTTGATTTGTTAATTATATTTATTTTCATTTTGATTTTATTATTTGAAGAATTTCCTTTTTTTCATTCCAATATATTATTCCTGTAAATATGGCTATAAGTGCCGTTGATACCCAATAATTTTCTCTGAACTGTGTAAATGACAAGAAACAAATACCCACAGAAACAACTAAATAGATTGCCATCTTTTTTAAATTATAGGCTATTGGATAATACTTTCTACCTATAAAATAGGATAGAACGGCCATTATTGCATAGGCGGCTAAAGTGGCCCAAGCTGCTGCCATTATTCCGATTTTTTCTAAAAACAAGAAGTTTATAGCAATGGTTACAACTGCTCCAACAATTGAAAAATACATTCCGAATCTTGTCTTATCAGTTAGCTTGTACCAAACAGCCAAATTATGATATATCCCTAAAAACAAATACGCCAATAAAACTACTGGTACAATTATAACAGCATCCCAATAAGCCTCGTTTATGAATAATTTTTTTATAATATCAATGTAGCCTACAATCCCTACAAACACTAAGGCTCCAACTATTACAAAATAGTTTAATATTCTTGCATAGGTTCTCTTTGCGTCCTTTTTATCTGCATGATTAAAAAAGAAAGGTTCAGCTCCCAATCGAAATGCCATTATGTACAGGTTCATAAAAATGGCTAACTTATAGCACGCAGCATAAATGCCCATTTCAGAATCACCAATCAATCGTTTAATTAAGAATTTATCTAGGTTTTCATTTATTACATAGGCAACTCCTGCAACAGCAATTGGCCAACCGTATGAAAGCATTTTTCTAAGTAAAACACCATCAAAGCTAAATTTAAATCGTAATAAATAGGGTAATAAAAGAATAAAGGAAACAGCGCTTCCCAATAAGTTTGCTATAAAAATATATTCAACTTTGGGAATCAACCCATAGTTGTTTTCAATTAAACTAGATACACTTTTCCCATTCTCTATTGCTGTTGGAATATACTTTAAGAACAAGAGGTTTATAACTACTATTATTCCAACATTTACCAATTTAATAAAGGTGTATTTTAAAGGCCTATTAGACGCTCTTAAATATGCAAACGGAATCATGGCCAATGTATCCAAAGCCATAATAGCTACAAAAACTTTTAATCTAAACGGATTGTTCTCAAAATCGAATACATGTAAAAACGAATCGAAGAAAATGATGATAATTGTTAAGAATATTCCTACACTGAAAACAGTTGCAATAAAGGCTGTTGAAATCAACGAATCCTTTTTCTTTTCTTTATTATAAAACCTAAAAAAAGCGGTCTCCATACCAAAGGTTAACAATACCGCCCATAAACTTGCCCAGATATAAAAATCTGTGTTTTCTGCGTAATTATTAGTTGGCAAGGCATCTGTATGAATACGCACCAGTAAAAAGTTAATTACCCGAGGTAAAACAGCTGCAATACCATAAATAATTGTGTCTTTAAAAAAACGTTTAAGTGCGCTCAAAGGGATGATTTCAGTAGTTACAAATATATAAATTCGTAACTACTTTCATCTAAAAATAGTATTTTTGGCAAGGATAAAATTCCTTTAAATGAGCAATAAACCTAAAATAGCAGTTTTTGGAAGTGGAAGTTGGGCAACAGCAATTGTAAAAATGCTGTGTGAAAATATGGAAACCGTTGGCTGGTATATTAGAAGTGAACAGTCTTTAGAATATATTCAGGAAAACAAGCACAATCCTAATTATTTAACATCTGTTGAATTCCATATAGATCAGTTAAAATTGTCGAATGATATCAATGAAATGATTGACTATGCGGATTATTTAATTTTTGTAATTCCATCTGCTTTTGTACACCAAGAGTTGGCTAAAATTACCGCTTCATTTGAAGGTAAAATATTATTCTCCGCCATTAAAGGAATCATTCCAGAATCCGGATTAATTGTAGGTGAGCATTTTCATGATATTTTAAAAGTACCATTCGAAAATATTGGTGTAATTACCGGTCCATGTCATGCAGAAGAGGTTGCTCTAGAACGACTTTCTTACCTAACAATCGCTTGTCGAGATGAAAATAAAGCTGAAATTATCGGAAATTCTTTAGCTAGCAGGTATATTAAAACCAAAACATCTGATGACATTATTGGAACGGAATATGCCGCAATGCTTAAAAATATTTATGCCATTGCCGCAGGAATTGCACATGGTTTAGGCTATGGAGATAATTTCCAATCGGTACTAATGTCAAATTCAATTAGAGAGATGAAGCGTTTTATTAAAAAGGTTCATAAAATGAAACGTAATATTAACAACTCGGCTTATTTAGGAGATTTACTAGTTACTGGGTACTCTACTTTTAGTAGAAACCGCATGTTCGGAAATATGATTGGAAAAGGCTATACCGTAAAGTCAGCACAATTCGAAATGGTGATGGTTGCCGAAGGCTATTATGCTACAAAAAGTGCATTTGAATTGAATCAAAAAAACGGCGCAAAGACTCCGATTATTGATACCGTTTATCGCATCCTTTATGAGGGTAAAAACCCCAAGAAACAGTTTAAAAAATTGACTGATTTACTAGATTGATTTAGAGACTTATTTCTCAACTATTCCTTTTTTACCTCCTAGTTCCTTAACAACACGCAAGGCACTTTCTTTTAAAGAGTTCTTCTTAAATGTAAAATTCTTTTCTTGTAACTGATTGTCTAAGAAAAATGAGACTTTAAATTCATTGTTCAATTTGAACAACTCAGGCTGAATCAATTCAACTTTCGCAAAAGAATTTGCAGGTAGTTTCTCAACTTTATGGCGCATTTTAGAAGTAACGTCCTTATCGTCATAACCATGAGAAACAATTAATACCATTTCAATGGCAACTTGCTTGTTATTGATGATATATACATTCCAATCATCCGTTTTATAAATGTCGTTATATTCCTTTACAACGGCCATAAAAACATTGGTAACTTCTGGTATTTGAATATCTTTTTTCATGCTCTTGCATATGCTGAATTCATTTCAGCATCTTTTTATTTTTATGAGATTCTGAAACAAGTTCAGAATGACGCAACATAAAATTGCTACAACACAGACTTAAACTGCTCTAAGAAACGCACATCATTCTCATAAAACATTCTAATATCTGGAATTTGATATAACAACATTGCAATTCGTTCAATTCCCATTCCGAATGCATATCCTGTATATTTTTCAGGGTCTATATTCGCGTTTTTAAGAACGTTTGGATCTACCATTCCGCAACCCATAATCTCTAGCCAACCAGTTCCTTTGGTAATTTTATAATCAACTTCCGTTTCTAACCCCCAATAAATATCTACCTCAGCACTTGGCTCTGTAAATGGAAAGTACGATGGACGCAATCTAATTTTAGATTTCCCAAACATCTCTTTCGTAAAGTATAATAAGGTTTGTTTCAAGTCTGCAAACGAAACATCAGTATCTATGTATAAACCTTCTACCTGATGAAAAATACAATGTGCTCTGGCAGAAATATCTTCATTCCTAAATACGCGACCTGGAGAAATTGTTCTAATAGGAGGTTCATTCTCCTCCATGTATCGGACTTGAACAGAACTTGTGTGCGTTCTTAATAAGATATCTGGATCTTGTTCAATAAAAAATGTGTCTTGCATATCTCTAGCCGGATGATATTCCGGAAGATTTAATGCTGTAAAATTATGCCAATCATCTTCTATTTCTGGTCCTTCAGAAACTGTAAAACCAATTTTAGAAAACACTTCAATAATTCTATTTCTAACCAATGATATTGGATGACGAGACCCTAATTGAATCGGTTCAGAAGGACGGGTTAAATCGCCATAAATAGCCTTAGAACTTGCTGTATCTTCAATGGCATCGTTTAATTCCTTTACTTTATCAGTAGCTGCATTTCTTAACCTGTTTAAAGCTTGGCCTAAATCTTTCTTCATTGAGGCATCTACTGTTTTAAACTCAGTAAACAACTCTTTTAGCAAACCTTTATTCCCTAAATACTTAATTCTAAAGGCTTCAATTTCTTCCTTTGAAACAGCTTTAAATGCCTGAACATCACCAATTAATTCCGTTACCTTATCTAACATTTGTTCTTGAAATTAGACCGCAAATTTACATTTTTTTATCGATTCTAATTCATAAAGATGGTGATAGAATTTTCAATAAAAAATCTTCAAACCATCAAAAGAATAAATTGACAAAAAAAAGAGGTTAAAATATCAATTTAATTATATTTGCATCGTAATTTATTAAATGCAAAAAAAAACATATTCAAAATTATGGAAAAAGTAATTTCAGGTTTTATGGATCTTGTAAAAGTTCGCAATCAACACGAACCAGAATTTTTACAGGCAGTACAAGAAGTTGCCGAAACGGTAATTCCTTATATTATTGATAAGGACATTTACTTCGGTAAAAATATTTTATTGAGAATGGTAGAGCCAGAACGCGCAATTACGTTCCGTGTACCTTGGGTTGCAGATAACGGAGAGATTCATGTAAATCGTGGATACCGAATCCAAATGAATTCTGCAATTGGACCATACAAAGGTGGTTTGCGTTTTCACCCTTCTGTAAACATGAGCATTTTAAAATTCTTAGCATTTGAGCAAGTCTTTAAAAACTCACTAACAACATTACCTATGGGTGGTGGTAAAGGTGGATCTGATTTTGATCCTAAAGGAAAATCAGATGATGAAATTATGAGATTCTGCCACAGTTTTATGGCTGAATTATGTCGCCATATAGGACCAAATACAGATGTACCAGCGGGAGATATAGGAGTTGGCGCAAGAGAAATTGGATTCTTATTTGGTATGTACAAAAAGATGAGAAATGAATTTACAGGAGTATTGACTGGAAAAGGACGTACTTGGGGTGGTTCATTAATTAGACCAGAAGCAACTGGATATGGAACTGTATACTTTGCAGAAAGTATGTTAAAAACTAAAGGCGATTCTTTTGAAGGTAAAACAGTTGTTATTTCTGGATCTGGAAACGTAGCTCAATTTGCTGCTGAAAAAGCAACACAGTTAGGCGGAAAAGTAGTTACATTATCAGATTCTTCTGGATATATTTACGATGCTGACGGAATTGATGCTGAAAAACTAGCGCACGTTATGTATTTGAAAAACGAGAAACGTGCTCGTGTTTCTGAATACATTGAAAAATATCCAACTGCTACATTTGTTGCAGGATCAACACCATGGAGTGTTACATGTGATGTTGCCTTACCTTGTGCAACTCAAAATGAATTAGATGGTGATTCCGCTAAAACATTAATTTCAAATGGGTGTATCTGTGTAGCAGAAGGAGCAAATATGCCTTCTACACCAGAAGCCATTCACGAATTCCACGATGCAAAAATCTTATTTGCACCAGGAAAAGCATCTAATGCTGGTGGAGTTGCAACTTCAGGATTAGAAATGTCTCAAAACTCATTACGTATCTCTTGGACACGTGAAGAAGTAGATGAGCGTTTAAAAGGAATTATGGCCGATATTCACGATTCTTGTATCGAATACGGGAAAGAAGAAGACGGATTCGTAAACTATGTAAAAGGAGCAAATATTGCTGGTTTTGTTAAGGTAGCAGACGCTATGTTAGCCCAAGGAGTGGTATAAAAATATTCTTAATTCAAATAAGCGAAAAAGGGTACAACTGTAATGGTTGCACCCTTTTTTAATTTGTTATTTTTAAACCTTACTACATTCCAATAAGGCTCATTGCTTTTTTCAAAAGTTCAGGATTACTCTTAATATAATCCATGGCTTTTTTAATCAACTCTGGATTATCTTTAATATAGTTCATAACCTTGTCCATAGCATTCGGATTCTTCTTAATTGCCTCAACAACCTTTTCTTTGGTTTCAGGATTATTTTTTAAATAATCAATCGCTTTTTGTCGCATCTCTGGGTTATTCAATAACATTTCTTTCACCTTTGCTTGTGCTTCAGGTGTGTCAAATAACGCTTTCATTTGTTCCATTTGAACATCACTAGACGAACTTGGAATTTTAACATTAGGAATTGATTGTGCATTTACAGTAGTTGTGCAAACGAAAAACAGTAACAGCACTGCTGAACTTAATAGTAGTTTTTTCATAATTTATTTTTTTAATTAGAACACTAATTTACAATATAATATTTAATGCTGCATTTACCTTATTTTTGATTGGTGGAAGGTGAAACAACATATCGGAAAATTATTCATGTAGATATGGATGCTTTTTATGCATCGGTAGAGCAATTAGACAATCCGGAATTGAGAGGGAAACCCGTTGCTGTTGGAGGTGAAAGCGAGCGAGGTGTAGTTTCAGCTGCTAGTTATGAAGCTCGAAAATTCGGAGTAAGATCTGCCATGAGCGGTGTTGTTGCTCGTAAAAATTGTCCGGAGTTGATATTTGTTCCTCCAAGATTTAATCGATACAAAGAAATTTCTAAAGAAGTTAGATCCATATTTTCTGAATATACCAATTTAGTTGAGCCGTTGTCTTTAGACGAAGCGTATTTGGATGTTACTCAAAATAAAAAGGGAAACCCATCGGCTTCTTTAATTGCCAAAGAGATTAGAGCCCAGATTTATGATAGATTAAGTTTGCGCGCATCTGCTGGTATTTCATATAATAAATTTTTAGCTAAAGTTGCCTCTGACATAAACAAACCAAACGGGCAAAAAACCATTCCACCAGAAGAAGCTTTGTCGTTTTTAGAAGGATTGGAAATTAATAAATTCTATGGCGTAGGTAAAGTTACCACTACCAAGATGTACAACCTTGGTATTTTTAATGGAAAAGATTTAAAAGCAAAAGACGAAGCCTTTTTAACCGCTAATTTTGGGAAATCGGGCAAGCACTATTACAATATTGTACGGGGAATTCATAATGGTGTTGTCAATCCAAACCATACACCAAAGTCAGTTGCTGCTGAACACACCTTTAAAACAAATTTAACTTCAGAAGTTTTTATGATGGAGCGACTTGAACGCATAGCAGATGAACTAGAGGGTCGCTTGAAAAAATCTAAATTAGCAGGGAAAACCATAACCTTAAAAATTAAATACAGTGATTTTACACAACAAACAAGAAGTAAGACTGTACCTTATTTTGTAAAAGATAAAAGTGTATTACTAGAAAATGTGCGAGAATTATTATACCAAGAACGATTGAAAAATTCGGTACGTTTGTTGGGCATATCTGTGACTAATTTAAACGTAAATACCAAGAAAAAAGAAGAAGTACTTGATGTGCAATTAAAACTAGAATTTTAATCTTAAAGTGTATGAAAATAAACGTTGTCAGAACCAGTTCTGAAAACTCGGATTTTATTGAGTTGGTAAAACAGCTAGATGCGTATCTTAAAGTTATGGACGGAGAAGAACATGAGTTTTACAAGCAATTTAATACGATTGAGACCTTAAAATATGTTGTGGTTATTTATGTTGATGAAATACCTGCAGCATGTGGAGCGTTTAGAAGTTATTCGAATGAAACAGCAGAAATTAAAAGAATGTATGTTGCAGTAGAGGTCCGAAGAAAAGGACTTGCTCAAAATGTTTTAACCGCATTAGAAGATTGGTCAAAGGAAATAGGATTTAAAAATTGCATTTTAGAGACGGGTAAAAGAATGACAAGTGCAGTGGCCTTTTATTTAAAAAATAAATATAAAGTCATTCCTAATTATGGACAATACAAACATGTTGGTGATAGTGTATGTTTTCAAAAGAATTTATAAATGAATTACAGTTATTGGGAATTAAAATCGTGGTTTAGAAACGTAGACTTTGCCATAATCGGAAGTGGAATTGTTGGTCTTTCAGCAGCATTACATTTAAAAGAAAAATACCCTCAGTCAAATATTTTAATTCTTGAAAAAGGTCAACTACCACAAGGAGCGAGTACTAAAAATGCTGGGTTCGCTTGCTTCGGAAGTCTTTCTGAAATTATGAGCGATTTAAAAAGTCATTCTATTTCAGAAGTGGTTGACTTGGTTCAAAAACGTTGGAATGGCTTAAACTTACTAAGGAAAACCTTGGGTGATACTGAAATCGATTTTCAACAAAAAGGAGGGTACGAATTGTTCACTGAAAATTCAGACCTGTTTGATACCTGTTATTCAAAAATGAATGAAATCAATTCTTATCTAAACCCAGTTTTTAAAGATGCTGTGTTTTCGGCTTCGGAAAATAATTTTCAATTTGAAAAAATTTACCCAAGGCTAATTTTTAACAAGTTTGAAGGGCAAATTGATACCGGTAAAATGATGAGTGCGCTACTTTCAAAAGTTCAGTCAAAAGGAGTGAAAATATTAAATAATGCAAATGTAAATTACATTGACGACTTTGGTACAATAACATTAATGGAAGGTTTTTCGTTTGGCGTTGACAAAATTATTTTAGCGACAAATGGCTTTGCGCAAGAATTTTTAGATGAAAATGTAAAGCCAGCTCGTGCTCAGGTATTAATTACAGAACCAATAAACGATTTACATATTAAAGGAACATTCCATTTAAATGAAGGCTATTATTATTTTAGAAACATAAACAATCGAATATTATTTGGAGGAGGAAGAAACCTCAACTTTAAAGGTGAAGAGACCACAACATTTGGTACCACGGATCAGATTCAGAATGAATTAGACAAATTACTAAAAGAAGTGATACTGCCTAATAAAGAAGTGAAAATTGATCATAGATGGAGTGGCATAATGGGAGTTGGCTCGCAGAAAAAAGCCATCGTTAAACAAGTTTCTAACAATGTTTTTTGTGCCGTCCGGTTAGGTGGAATGGGTGTTGCAATAGGAAGTAGTATTGGAAAAGAAGTGGCTAATATCGTTTAATATGGAAGTGAAAAATCTACTTTTTGAAGCATGTCAAGAATTTGTGCAAAGTAAGTTGAACACGATAGAGCAAACCATTCAATCAAATAAAAATGCTCTACATTCTGAAACCAAAAGTTCTGCTGGAGACAAACATGAAACCGGAAGAGCAATGCTGCAATTAGAGATGGAAAAAGCAGGTCAACAATTGGTAGAGGTTCAAAAAATGCAAGAACAATTATCTAAAATTGAATTAGATTCAGATCATAACAATGTGCACCTCGGAAGTTTGGTTTATACTAGTAGTGGCACTTTTTTTATTGCCATAAGCAAAGGTCAGATTAAAATTGGAAACGAAATTTATTTTGCAATTTCTAGCCAATCTCCTATTGGAAAATTATTAATGGGGAAATCTGAGAATGAAGAGATTGAGTTTAGAGGACAACGAACTAAAATCTTAAATATAGTGTAACCCTTGACAAATGATTCTTTCCGATTCTTTTGGCTATAATTCTTCAATTTTCAAACAAACACTTTCTCCAATTTCCAAAACATCGCTGTGTTCCAAAAAGATAGGGTTTCCATCTAATTTCGCTTGAATTAAATAATTATTTCCTTTGTAATAACTTTGCTCAACAACTGCTTTCATTTCAGAATTTACAACCACTTTTAATTGATGTGCGTATACAAATCCATAATTGGGCAATTCATTAAATTCACCAAAAAATGACGCTATTAAATTGGTCTTTGGATTATTATATAATTCTTTTGGCGTTCCGTATGCTTCGATTTGTGCGTTGTTAATTACAAGCATTTTATCTGCATACCCTAAAACATCTTCATGATTATGCGTAGCGACTAAACATGTGATGTTTTTTTCTTTTAAATATCTAAATATTTTTCTTCTAAGCGATTGTTTTTTAAAATTATCTATGTGACTAAAAGGCTCATCGAGCAATAACAATTCAGGCTCCTTAGCCAAAGATTTAGCAATAGCAACACGTTGCTTCTGCCCGCCACTTAAAAATTGCACTTTTGTACTAGAAAATTCGGTTAATTCAACGACCTCTAACAATTCTGCAATACGCTGCTTTTTTAATGAAAGATTTGTGTTTGATAGGTACTTTCCTACATTTTCTGCCACCGTAATAAAAGGCATAATATTAAATTCCTGCGTTACAGATTTTGTAAACTCATAGCCTGTAACCAAATTATGTTCTGGACCTAAAATTTCTGTTTCCTTCCAGAATATTTGCCCTTTATTTAAATCAAACTCACCAT
Organism: Bacteroidetes bacterium MedPE-SWsnd-G1; assembly: GCA_001874265.1. Taxonomy (GTDB): domain Bacteria; phylum Bacteroidota; class Bacteroidia; order Flavobacteriales; family Flavobacteriaceae; genus Urechidicola. The sequence goes on from MPDD01000002.1 coordinate 146,097, forward strand.
AAATTAATTGAAGTAAAGTACTTTTTCCTGAGCCACTTTCACCAATAATGGATAAATGTTCCCCAGGAAACACCTTAAATTCGATGTTTTTTAGGATAACATCTTGATCATATTGAAAGGAAATATTTTCTACGCTTAGCATGGGACAAAAATAAAACAAAAGCCCACTGTTAAAGCGGGCTTTCGAAATTTTTATTTAGGATTGATCAATTAACCTTTTACTTTCTCTTTTGTTGCACTTGGCAATTCTTCAAACCCCATATTGTTCAGGGTAAAACTGAATATATCAGCCGCCTGTTCAATTCTTTTAGAAACTGGAGTTCCGGCACCGTGACCCGCATCCGTTTCTATTCTTATCAATGTTGGGTTTGCTCCTTTTTGTTTTGCTTGCAACTCAGCAGCAAACTTAAAACTATGTGCAGGTACTACTCTATCATCATGATCGCCAGTTGTAACCAATGTTGCAGGATAAGCAACTCCTTCTTTTACATTATGAACAGGTGAATACCCTTTTAAATATTCAAACATTTCTTTGTTGTCGTTGGCTGTTCCATAATCATAAGCCCATCCAGCACCTGCAGTAAATGTATGATAACGCAGCATATCCATAACTCCTACTGCTGGCAAAGCCACCTTCATCAACTCTGGTCTTTGTGTCATAGTTGCTCCAACTAGCAAGCCTCCGTTAGATCCACCTCTGATCGCTAAATAATCAGATGATGTATACTTCTCTGCAATTAAATATTCTGCCGCAGCAATAAAATCGTCAAACACGTTTTGTTTTTGAAGTTTCGTTCCCGCAACATGCCATTTTTTACCGTACTCTCCACCACCTCTAAGGTTTGGTACAGCATAAACACCTCCCATTTCCATCCAAACTGCATTGGTTACACTAAACCCAGGATTTAGACTTATATTAAATCCTCCATAACCATAAAGAATGGTTGGGTTCTTCCCGTTTAATTCTAATCCTTTCTTATAGGTAATTATCATCGGTACTTTTGTACCGTCTTTAGATGTAAAGAATACTTGTTTGCTTTCATATTCATCACTTTTAAAATCAATCGCTGGTTGCCAATACAATTCAGACGTTCCAGTATGTGCGTTAAATTTATAAATACTCCCAGGAGTACTATAGTTAGTAAATGAATAGTAATCTATTTTAGCATCTTTTTTACCACCAAAACCACCAGCGTTCCCAATGCCAGGCAATTCAACGTCTCGAATAAATTTTCCATCATAATCATATTGCTTTACTTTAGACACGGCATCGACCATATATTCTGCAAAGAAATAGCCTCCACCGGTTGAAGGAGAAAGAACATGTTCAGTCTCTGGAATAAAATCAACCCAATTATCTGGAATTGGGTTCGATGCATCTACGGTAACAATTTTTTTATTTGGCGCATTTAAGTTCGTCACTAAATATAGTTTACTTCCAACATTATCAATAGGATAAGTATCACTATCTGTATGATCTACAACTGTTACAAATTTGCTATTCTTCTTTCTTAAATCTTTAATAAACAACTTATTTCCAGAAGTGGATATACTTGCTGTCAACACTAGAAAACGGTCATCTTCAGATACTCCTGCGCCCACATATCTATGTTTTTCAGCATCAGTACCTCCATAAATTAGTGCATCCTCTTTTTGATGCGTACCTAACTTATGATAATATACTTTGTGTTGGTCTGTTTTGGCAGATAATTCACTCCCTTTCGGTTTGTCATAACTAGAATAATAGAAACCTTCATTCTTAAACCAAGAAACACCGCTGAATTTGACATCAACCAATGTGTCTTCAATTATTTCTTTAGATTCCACATCCATTACTAGAATTTTTCTCCAATCAGAACCACCTTCCGAAATAGAATATGCTGCCAATTTTCCATTTCTAGAAAAGGATAAGCCGGCTAAAGAAACTGTTCCGTCTTCGGAAAAAGAATTTGGGTCTAAAAACACTTCTGGCTTCTCATCTCCTTTATGACGATACACTACATATTGGTTTTGCAATCCATCATTTTTATAAGAATAGGTATAATCACCCTCAATAAAAGGAGCTCCAATTTTTTCGTAATTCCATAATTTTTCCAAACGGTTTTTTAATTCATCTCTGTATGGAATGTTTTCTAAATACCCAAAGGTTACCTTATTTTGACTGGCAACCCAATCTCCAGTTTCTTCAGACATATCGTCTTCTAACCAACGATATGGATCTTTAACTTTAGTTCCGAAATAGTCTGTAATGGTATCAACCTTTTTAGTAGTAGGATAATTCAATGGCTCTAAATTTTGCTTGTTTTCTGCAGTTGTACATGATGCAATAGTTGCACCTAACACTACAATGGATAGTAGTTTTTTCATGAGTGTAAGTTTAGATCCAAAAATACTTAAAATTAACTTGATTAAAAACCTTTGCTACTCATGTTACAAATAGATCTGTAAGTTAAACTTATCTTTGCCGTCCAACAAAAGGATTAAATTTTTAAGAAATGACAGAATTATTAACACAACAAACATTTTTTGACAAAGTGTTTGATTATAGCAAAAATAAAGATTGGAAATTTGAAGGTGATAAGCCAGCGATCATAGATTTTTATGCTGATTGGTGCGGACCATGTAAAATGATTGCTCCGATATTAGAGGAACTTTCTGAAGATTTTAAAGGAAAAGTAGATATCTATAAGGTAGATACTGAAGCAGAAAAAGAATTATCGGCAGCCTTTGCAATTAGAAGTATTCCTTCGATGTTATTTATTCCTATGGATGGACAACCTCAAATGGCGCAAGGTGCACTGCCAAAAGTAGAACTAGAACGCATTATAAAAGATGTGTTGAGTGTAGAAAAATAAAATAATCTGTGCAATGAAGTTTATTTCAAGGCACAGATTTTAAGGTTTTCTCTTCTTCCATTTTGCAATTAATTCCTTTTCGCGAACAAGTACTGATTTAGGATTTAATTCAACTTTATTTCTTCTTTCGTCATCGATAGCATCTGAATACCACCAATCATGTGTGTCTTTTATAGATTTATGAAGCGGTCTAAACGATAGCCCATTCGCTATGCTCTTTTCATTATTAATTCTAGAAGAGCCATAATTCTTGCCTTCTAACGGAATCCAAGGCACCAAAAAATGAACATTATTGTCTTGTAAAAATTTATAGTCATTAATATTTATAAGGGAAGATTTTACTGGAAAAGTTTTCTTCGCCTCTTTTACAAAATCATTCATGGTCTGCTTTTTTTCTGGCCCAACAGCATTAAAAGTTCCTGAAATATTGTTTTCCGCCAATCTAATCATCCATTCTGCTACATCTCTAACATCAATGTATTGAACTGGGTCATCAATCTTTCCTGGAACTAAAATTTCTCCTCCCTTAGCCAATCTTATTGGCCAATGGATAAACCTGTCCGTTCTGTCCGCCGGACCAATCATATAGGTCGGTCTTACAATAATCGCCCTATCTTTCCCAAAGGCTTTAATTGCTTCATTTTCAGAAGTCGCTTTCATTACACCATAATCATACTCTAGTTTTTCGTATTTACCTGCTTCCTCGGGTACTGTTAAATTCAATTCAGTTTCCTCGCTAATATTATCCCCAAGATATGGATAGTAAACACCCGTTGAAGACGTATAGATATAATAACGAACATTGTCCTTAAGTAAAGTTGCTGTTTTTCTCGTCCATTCTGTCTTTCTTCCCGAATTATCAATTACAACATCCCATTTTCTATTTTCTAAAGCAGACAAATCATTCTCTCTATCCCCCGTGAGCTGTTCTACTTGTTTGAACAAACCCTTATAAATTGTTGGTGTTGTTTTTCCCCGTGTAAAAGTTGAAATGGAATGGCCCCTAGAAATAGCGTAGGCAATTTGATGAGGCCCTAAAAAGCTTGTCCCGCCTAAAATTAAGATTTTTAATTTTTTATCAGTATTTTCATGTGTAGCTGCAAATAAACTATGTCCTAAAAAAGGAATGATCATTCCAGCTTTTATTCCATTTTTTATCAATGTTCTTCTTGAAATGGTTTTTTTCATTATTTACTTGTTTAAAATTAATTAAGGCTTCGTTAGCCAAGTTCTAATTTTTATCGAATAAATCCAAATTGACTACGAACAACCTTATCTAGTTATTATTTTCAAAACATTAATTTAGAGAGTGTGATTCTGAGAAGTACTACTTTTATTTTTCGTATTTTAGTACAAATTGTTGAATTATAAAATCCCTTAAACGTCATGATAATAGTAAAGAAAAACCTCTTATTTGCAATTTGTTCCCTATTCTTAGTTGGTAGCATAACAATTGGATGTAAACCAGAACAAAAAAAGGAACAAGAAAAAGCAGAAGTAGTTGTAAAAACGGAAATCGTTAACATGTCAAATTCTGATGAAATAAAAACACGCATTGCGCGTTGTAATTGTGGACAACTTGAAGTAACTATTGTTGGTCCAGACCCTGAACGTATTTCACTATGTCATTGTAATTTGTGCCAGAGACAATCTGGTTCGGCCTTTGCAATTCAGGCAAGGTTTCCTAAAGAACAAGTAACTGTTAAAGGGGAGGCCACATCCTGGAGATTCCCGATAAAAGGGGCTGATCCGGTAGATTTTACAAACTGCGCTGAAGATGGTGCTGAGTTTCATTTTTGCGCAACTTGTGGCTCAACAGTATATTACACTTCAGACTTAGATGATTCTCGAATAGGGATAAAAATAGGAACACTAACTGAACCAGATTTCCCAGCGCCGAAAATTACAGGACATATTAAATATCGCCATCCTTGGACCGAGAATATAGAAAGTCTTTCAATGCTCGTTGTTCAAGGAGAAAAGTAGAAATACTTATTTCTTGATCTAAATAACATTAAACACTCTTGAATTTCAAGGGTGTTTTTTATTCCGTACCTTTGCGCCATGCAAGAACGGAGATTGTCAGATTGGCTACCTACTACAAACAAAGAGGTAAAAATTAGAGGTTGGGAAGAGTTAGATGTAATTCTTTTTAGTGGAGATGCCTATGTTGATCATCCATCTTTTGGACCTGCCGTAATTGGTCGTATCCTAGAAAGTTATGGATTGCGTGTTGCAATTGTACCGCAACCAAGTGTAAATGATAATTTGCAAGATTTTGAAAAACTGGGAAGACCAAAATTGTTCTTTGCGGTTACTGGTGGATGTATGGATCCGATGGTTTCAAACTATACCGCAAGTAAAAAACGTAGAGATAAAGATGCTTATACACCCAATGGTGATAAAGGGTTTAGACCGGATTACGCCACATCTGTTTATTCAAAAATTTTAAAGGAAAAGTTTCCAGAAACGCCTGTTTTAATTGGCGGAATTGAGGCATCATTAAGGAGGGTTACTCATTATGATTATTGGTCTGACAAGCTGTTACCTTCTATTTTAGAAACATCAAAAGCAGACATGCTAGTGTATGGAATGGGTGAACAACCATTGCGAGAAATTGTGGAATTACTTCAAAAAGGAGTTCCTTTTGAAAGCATTAAAACCATAAAACAAACTGCTGTTTTTATTGATAAAAACGAAGATCTTCCGAAGAACAAAAACTGGGAAGATGTTGAAATCAATTCGCACGAAGCTTGTTTAAAAGATAAAAAGACTTTTGCCTCTAATTTCAAAGTAATTGAGCAGGAATCGAACAAATTATTTGCAAAGCGCATATTTCAAAATATTGGAAATCGAAGATTAATTATCAATCCTCCTTTTCCTACCATGACAGAGGACGAAATTGATGCATCCTTTGAACTTCCTTATACTAGATTACCTCATCCAAAATACAATAAGAGAGGGCCTATTCCGGCTTATGAAATGATTAAGTTTTCTATCAATATTCATAGAGGATGTTTTGGCGGTTGTAGTTTCTGTACTATTTCTGCGCATCAAGGAAAATTTATTGCAAGTCGTAGCCAAGAGTCCATTTTAAAAGAGGTAGATACTGTTGCAAATATGGACGATTTCAAGGGCTATCTTTCTGATATTGGCGGACCATCGGCCAATATGTATAAAATGAAAGGAAAGGTGCAATCTATATGTGATAAGTGTGTAGCACCTTCTTGTATTTCGCCAGTAATATGTAGCAATTTAGATACTTCGCATAAACCATTAACTAAATTATACCAAGCGGTAGATAAGCATCCAAAGGTTAAAAAATCATTTATTGGTAGTGGAATTCGACATGATATGTTGGTTCCAGAATTCAATAAAAATGCAGACCCAAAAGAATTGGATGATTATACCGAAGAGGTTATGACCAATCATGTTTCAGGACGCTTAAAAGTGGCTCCAGAACATACGTCTGACCCTGTCCTAAAATTGATGCGGAAGCCATCTTTTAAATACTTCCATAAATTCAAGGACCGATTTGATAATATCAATATTCGTAAGAAATTAAACTTGCAGTTGATTCCTTACTTCATTTCCAATCATCCTGCCTGTGAGGTCGAAGATATGGCGAATCTTGCAGCAGAAACCAAAGACATGGGCTTTCAATTAGAGCAAGTACAAGGATTTACACCGACACCAATGACTGTTGCGACTGTCATTTATTATAGTGGTTATCATCCTTATACCATGAAGCCAACAAAGACGCCGAAAACCAAAAAAGAAAAGGACGAGCAACATCGATTTTTCTTTTGGTACAAAAAAGAAAATAAGGCTTGGATTAAAAACACTTTAACTAATTTAGGTAGAGGTGATTTATTAAATGTGTTATTACCAGAAAATAATTCTTGGCGAAAAAATAAAGGTGGAAAAACAAGAAATACGTTTGATGAAACCATAACAGAATCCAAAGAACCTCGTCGTAAAAACCGGTCTAAAAAAAGAAATTCTTCTCAGAACGAAAGCCATTCTTCTAAAAACAAAAAACGAGGTGATTCTAAAAAGTATCGTTCGGTAATGAAGAAGCGTCGTTAGTCATTAAACGCTCCATTCATAATAATTAGAACCTTCATTTAATTTAAAACCAGTTACTGGATATAAATTATTGCCAATTGTATTACTTTTTTCAGTTTCTAAAAACATTCCACAGGCACCAGATTCTTTTACCAATTTTTTAGCCTGTTCTATTAATCCCTTAGAAACTCCTTTTCCTCTGGTATTCGGATTTACAAACAAGTCATTTAACAACCATAATTTTTCCATTCTTGTAGAAGAAAACAATGGATACAATTGCGTAAATCCAGTAAGTTGACATTCCGAATCTTCTGCTATAAAAATTACGGAATCTTGCTGATTAAAGCGTTCGGTTAAAAATTCTTTCGCCCCAATAATATCAGTTTCTTTTCTATAAAAAACACGGTACGCATCAAACAGTTGCGCCAACTGTGCCAAATCTTTTAAAGTTGCTTTTCTATAATTCATAGTTGTCTATTTTAAAAACAAAACCCTCTTGAAAAAACAAAAGGGTTCTTAATATCTAAAAGTCTAGAAATCTAACAATCTTGACACTAAACCAATTCCTTTTCTACTAAATATTCCGCGATTTGAACCGTATTTGTAGCCGCTCCTTTTCTTAAGTTATCCGCAACAATCCACATATTTAATGTATTCGGTAAAGATTCATCTCTTCTTAATCTTCCCACAAAAACCTCATCCTTATCATTTGCATAAATCGGCATTGGGTAGGTGTTTGTTGCTAAATCATCTTGTACAACTACTCCAGGGAAGTCATTCAATAATTGACGAACCTCATCCAAATCAAAATCATTTTCAAACTCAACATTTACCGATTCTGAGTGCCCACCAGCAGTAGGAATACGAACCGCCGTTGCCGTTACAGCAAAAGAATCGTCACGTAAAATTTTCTTCGGCTCTTTTACCAATTTCATTTCTTCTTTAGTATACCCATTATCCATAAAAATATCACAATGTGGTAAAGCATTTCTTCCAATTGGGTGTGGATAAGCCATTTCACCTTCAACACCTGCCTCTTCATTATCTAGTTGCTGCACAGCTTTTACACCTGTTCCAGAAACAGACTGGTATGTAGAAATAATCAAACGCTTCATTTTATACTTGTCATGCAATGGCGCCAATGCCATTACCAACTGAATTGTAGAACAATTTGGGTTCGCTATAATTTTATCTTCAGCAGTTAAAACATCTCCATTAATTTCAGGAACTACCAATTTTTTAGTTGGGTCCATTCTCCATGCCGATGAATTGTCTACCACCGTTGTTCCAGCCTCTGCAAATTTTGGAGCCCACTCTAAAGATGTATCTCCTCCAGCAGAAAACAACGCTATATCAACATTCATTTTTACTGCATCTTCTAATGTTACAACAGTATATTCTTCTCCGTTATATGGTAATTTTTTACCTGCTGATCTTGCCGAAGCAACAGGGATTAATTCCGTAATTGGAAAATTTCTTTGAGCTAATACTCTCAACATTACAGTTCCTACCATTCCAGTAGCGCCAACAACAGCAACTCTCATAATTTCTTACTTTAAATTTTAGTGGTGCAAAGATTGGAAAAATCAACCATATAAAAATGAATTAGAGAATTTTAATCAATTTTTATCAGATTGTTAAATAGTTAACAAAATTGAATGCGCAACAAGTATTTTTGACTTAAAATGGCTCAAAATCAAGGAATCTAACGTACATTTGCACGAAATTTTTGTTTAACTAAATTGGTATAGCATGCAACTGTACAATAAGTTAAGTGCCAAAGAGCGCGCTGAATTAATAGATAAAGCGGGAAAAGACCGTTTAACCATTTCTTTCTATCAATATCATAAGATAGAAAATCCTCAGATTTTTAGAGATCACTTATTTATTGAGTGGGACAAATTAGAAGTTTTAGGACGTATTTACGTTTCCTATGAAGGTATCAATGCACAATTGTCTGTACCTGCAGAAAACTTCAAGCAGTTTAAAGCCCATCTAGACAGTATCGATTTCCTAAAAGATGTGCGATTAAACATTGCTGTTGAGCAAGACAATAAATCTTTCTTAAAACTAAAAGTAAAAGTTAGAAATAAAATTGTTGCCGATGGTCTGAATGATGATACGTTTGATGTTACGGATATTGGGGTTCATTTAAATGCAGAGGAATTTAATAATATGTTGGCCGATCCTAACACTGTTTGTGTGGATATGCGAAATCACTATGAAAGTGAAATTGGTCATTTTGATGGTGCAGTGACTCCTGATGTTGATACGTTCAGAGATTCTTTAGACATTATTGAAGAAGATTTAAAAGATAACAAGGAAGATAAAAATTTGTTGATGTATTGTACCGGAGGAATTCGCTGTGAAAAAGCCAGTGCGTATTACAAGCATAAAGGATTTAAGAATGTATTTCAACTAGAAGGCGGAATCATTAATTATGTACGTCAAGTAGAAAGTCAAGAGTTGGAAAATAAGTTTAAAGGTAAAAACTTTGTATTTGACCATAGAAGAGCAGAACGTATTTCTGAAGATGTAGTTTCTAATTGTCATCAATGTGGTGATCCTTGTGACACACATGTGAATTGTGATAATGAAGCATGTCATTTGTTATTTATTCAATGTGAATCATGTTCAGAGAAAATGAACACTTGTTGTTCCGAAGACTGCAAGGAAATTGCTGCCTTATCCTTTGAAGAGCAAAAAGCATTGCGAAAAGGAAAAGGAAATAGCAATAAGATTTTCAAAAAAGGACGTTCTGAGGCCTTAAAATTCAAAAAGTAATAGAATGCAAAAAATAGAACTAATGGCACCTGCCGGGAATTTTGAATCCATGCAAGCTGCTTTAGATAATGGTGCTGATTCCATTTATTTTGGTGTTGAGCAATTGAACATGAGGGCTAGAGCATCTATTAATTTTACCCTAGAAGATTTACAAGAAATTTCTGACAGATGTAAAGCAAAGAATGTAAGAACCTATCTTACGTTGAATACTATTGTTTACGATCATGATTTATCGATTGTAAAAACACTAATACAAAAAGCAAAAGATGCCGATATCACTGCAGTAATAGCAATGGATCAGGCGGTAATTGCAAGCGCAAGAGCTATTGGAATGGAAGTTCATATTTCTACGCAAATAAATATTACCAATATTGAAACTGCGAAGTTTTATGCAATGTTTGCTGATACTATAGTCTTAAGTCGTGAATTAAGTTTACGCCAGGTTAATAAAATTACAGAACAAATAGAAAAGGATGATGTTCGAGGACCTTCAGGTAAATTACTAGAGGTTGAAATCTTCGGACATGGTGCACTTTGCATGGCGGTTTCAGGAAAATGCTATATGAGTTTACACTCGCACAACTCATCTGCAAATAGAGGAGCTTGTAAGCAAAACTGTCGTAAAAAATATACCGTAATAGATCAGGAAACTGGATTTGAAATGGAATTGGACAATGAGTATATTATGTCTCCAAAAGATTTATGTACTATTGATTTTTTAGATGAAATTGCAGATGCCGGAATTAAAGTTTTAAAAATTGAAGGAAGAGGGCGCGCTCCAGAATATGTTGCTCGAGTTATAAAATGCTACCGAGAGGCGATTGACGAAATTGAAGCAGGAACATATACCAAAGAAAAGGTAATCGGTTGGATGCAAGAATTAGAAAAGGTTTACAATCGTGGATTTTGGAGTGGCTATTATTTAGGCCAAAAGTTAGGAGAATGGAGCAAAGGCTCTGGAAGTCATGCTACACAGAAAAAAGTTTATCTAGGCAAAGGAATGCACTACTTTCCAAAACCAAAAATTGGAGAATTTAAGATTGAAGCTTATGACGTAAATGTGGGTGATACTATTTTAGTTACAGGGCCAACTACGGGAGCAAAAGAAATGAAGGTTTCAGAAATGTATGTAAATGATTCATCTGGAGAGAAAGCCCAGAAAGGCGATTCTGTGACCATACCTTTGGAATTTAGAATTCGTCCTTCAGATAAATTATACAAAATAGTAGAAAACAAAGTTGAAGCCTAATGGTTGTAATTACTTTACAAAGAGCCAAATGCATTGGCTGCAACTATTGTGTTGAATTAGCGCCAGGACAGTTTCAAATGTCAAAAAAAGACGGAAAATCGGTCTTACTACATTCACAAGAAAAAAAAGGTTTTTTTACCCTAAAGTCGCCCGACGAAAATATTTTTGATGAGAGTTTTAAGGCAAAAGAAGCCTGCCCAGTTAAGATTATTGATGTAAAACAGGTGTAGTTACTTTCGCTTAAAATTTTTCTCATTCACCTCTTCTTTTTTCCATATCTTTACGGATTAGTGAAAATGATTGGTTGAATCCCTAATGTCTTTTAACCTTGTTAATTAGACATTTCAAAATATATAAATATGGGCTGTAATAGTTGCTCTACTACCAAAGATGGTGTTCCAAAAGGCTGTAAAAGCAATGGAAACTGTGGTACTGGTAGTTGTGATAAATTAACGGTTTTTGATTGGCTGTCTAATATGACACTTCCAAGCGGTCAGGAACCTTTCAATATAGTGGAAGTTCGTTTTAAAAACGGACGGAAACATTTCTACAAAAACGAAGGATTGCAATTGTGCATGGGCGAAGTGGTTACTGTTGAAGGATCGCCAGGGCATGATGTTGGAACAGTATCGCTTACAGGTGAATTGGTTCGCATTCAAATGAAGAAAAAGGGGGTGGCGATTGAAAGCGAAGATGTTAAAAAAATCTATAGAAAATCTTCAGTGCGTGATATTGATATTTGGGAAAAAGCACGCGATAAAGAAATTGAAACACAAAGAAGAGGACGAGAAATTTTAGGTCGTTTAGGCCTAAAAATGAAGTTGTCAGATGTTGAATATCAGGGTGATGGAAATAAAGCAACCTTCTATTATACAGCCGATGAACGTGTAGATTTTAGACAACTTATTCGCGATTTAGCTAGTGCATTTAGCATTAGAGTAGAAATGAAGCAAGTTGGACTGCGACAAGAAGCTGCTCGTTTAGGAGGTGTCGGTTCTTGTGGAAGAGAGTTATGCTGCTCAACTTGGTTAACTGATTTTAGAAAAGTGAACACGGCTTCGGCACGTTATCAACAATTATCTCTAAACCCTCAAAAACTTTCAGGACAATGTGGAAAACTGAAATGCTGCTTAAATTTTGAATTAGATTCTTATTTAGATGCCATTAAAAGTTTCCCTAAAAAAGAAACCGTTTTAAAAACAGATAGAGGTGACGCTGTTTTTGTGAAAATGGATATTTTTAAAGAAGAGTTCTGGTATACGTATAAAGATGAGTCTTTTAAATGGTACAAATTAGATCTTGAACAACTAAAAGAAATAGTTGAAGCGAATAAAGGAGGTGAGACTGTATCATCTTTAGAAGATTACGAATTGGATGCTGTTTCGGAGAAAAAGGTAAGTTTTGAAGATGCAGTAGGTGAGGATAGTCTAACACGATTTGATCAACCAAAACGTAATAAACGAAGAAGAAATAAAAGAAAACCAGGCAAAAAACCTCAACATCAAAATAAACAAAAGGGAGGGCAAAAAGAAGGTGGACAAAAAGAGCGTCCTAAAAAACAGCAACCTCAAGGCAACAATAAGAATCCTAATCAAGGAAATAACCGAAATAAAAGAAGAAAACCAAGACCTAAACCAAACCAAAACAATCAAAAAGATGCGTAATATTTTCTTAATTGTTTTTTTGGGAATTGCAATTATTTCATGCGATTCTAATAGAGTTTTTGATGAATATAAATCATTAGACAATGATATTTGGCTTAAAAAAAAGCCCGTTTCCTTTAATGTGCAGGTTGATGATACAATTACAACAAACAACTTATTTATCAACCTAAGGAACAACAAAGAATATGAATTCAGCAATCTTTTTATTATTGCCCAAATCAATTTTCCTGATGGGTTTAGAGTAATTGATACTCTAGAATATGAAATGACGGATAAAGAAGGAAACTTTCTTGGAACGGGTTATACAGATATTAAAGAAAATAAATTATTTTATAAAGAAAATGTCCGCTTTAATCAACAAGGACAATACACAATAAAAGTGGAACAAGCAATGCGTAAAATTGGCAATATTCAGGCATTAGATTCGTTAAGAGGTGTTACAGACCTTGGCTTTAGAATAGAAGCAATAAACCATTAAACTCCCATTTAAAAATGGCAAAGAAAAAATCAGCAAAAAAAGCAACGTCTAGAAACTACCTTAAATTGTTTTGGCAACTGTTCATTGCAGGTGTTATTCTAGCAATATTACCTTTTTTATTAGCATCCATCGGTGCGCTTGGACATATGCCTTCATTTGAAGAATTAGAAAATCCAGAATCAAATTTAGCCTCTGAAGTAATTTCTATTGACGGAAAGACACTTGGAAAATATGCTTATGAAAACAGAACTCCAGTTAAATTTAAAGACTTACCAGACAACCTTGTCAAAGCACTAGTAGCTACAGAGGATGAACGTTTTTTTGAACATTCAGGAATCGATTTTAAAGCCACTGCACGAGCCATTATAAAATTAGGTCAAGACGGTGGAGGAAGCACTACTACACAACAACTTTCGAAATTATTGTTTCATGGTGAAGGATCTAAAAATGTTTTTGGCCGTGTGTTTCAAAAAGTGAAAGAATACGTAATTTCAATTCGGTTAGAACGCCAATATACCAAAGAAGAAATCTTAACCATGTATTTGAACAAATACGATTTCTTGTATTTAGCTGTTGGAATTCGTTCGGCATCTCGTATTTACTTTGGGAAAGAACCGAAGGACTTAAATGTTCAGGAATCAGCGGTTTTGGTAGCTATGTTAAAAAATCCAAGGCAATTTAATCCTAGAAGAGAAATTTCGAAAGATAAATCTTTAGCAAGAAGAAATGTAGTATTCAGTCAAATGGCTAAAAATGGCTTTTTGACAGAAAAAGAGAAAGATTCTCTGCAAGAGTTACCAATTGTTTTAAACTGGTCACCTGAAAGTCATGCCGATGGTTTGGCAACACATTTTAGAGAATATTTGAGAAGTTATATGAATGGATGGATTAAAAACAATCCAAAACCAAATGGAGACAAATACAACTTGCATAGAGACGGTTTAAAGATTTATGTGACTATAGATTCTCGTATGCAGCAATATGCGGAAGAAGCAGCAACTGAGCATATGCAAAATTTGCAACGCATCTTTTTTAAAGAGCAAAAGCGTAATAAAACAGCACCTTTCTATGATGTTGAATTAGAAGATCGTGAGCGTATTATGCTACAAGCCATGAAACGTTCTACACGTTGGAAAAGGATGAAGGCACAAGGAAAAGATGATAAAGAAATTAGACAAACGTTTCGTGAAAAAACCGAAATGCGGGTCTTTTCATACAAAGGAGATATAGACACAATTATGACTCCTTATGATTCCATCGTTTATTACAAACATTTTTTACGTGCTGGTTTAATGTCCATAGAACCACAAACGGGTCATGTTAAAGCTTGGGTAGGAGGCACAAATTATAAGCATTTTAAATTTGACGCCGTAAAACAACAAAAACGCCAGGTGGGATCAACCTTTAAGCCATTTGTATATGCAACGGCAATTAATCAATTGAAATGGTCTCCGTGTGATAGTTTTCCGAATACACCATATTCAATTTCAAAAGACAAATACGGAATGCCAGATGACTGGTCTCCAAAAAACTCTGGAGCGGATGAAAACCCTGAAGATGCTTATGGCGGAATGCTTACTTTAAAAGATGCTTTGGCAAAATCGGTAAATGTAATTACAGCTAGAACTATAGATGCCGTGCATCCAAAGAATGTTGTACGCTTTGCTCATTCATTAGGTATAGATAGTAAAATTCCAGAAGTTCCGGCAATCGCATTAGGTTCTGTAGATTTAAGTTTATATGAAATGGTTGGAGCTTACTCTACCTTTGCAAATAAAGGGTTAAGAGTTGGGCAAATGATGGTATTAAGGATTGAAGACAAAAACGGTACAATCCTAGAACAATTCACTCCAGAGACCAAAGAGGTTTTGAGTGAGGAATCTTCTTTTGTAATTCTGAATTTATTAGAAGGAGTTACTACGGCCGGTTCAGGTGTCCGTTTAAGAGGAAATTGGGGCAGTTATCCAGATAACATTGCTACCGGATATCCTTATGAATTTACCAACCCTATTGCCGGTAAAACAGGAACTACTCAAAACCAGTCTGATGGTTGGTTTATGGGAATAGTTCCAAATTTAGCCACTGGTGTTTGGGTCGGTGGTGAAGACCGTGCTACGCATTTCGAATTTATTACACAAGGACAAGGAGCATCTATGGCGCTGCCAATATGGGCTTTGTACTATAAGAAATTATATGCAGATGAATCTTTAAATATAAGTCAAGAAGAATTTGAAAAACCAGAGGACATTTCAATTAGAATCAACTGCTCTGATGAACCTGAAGAAGGTGAAGATCCTCTAGAAGAAAAGAAAAAAGAGGTTGAAGAAGAAATAGAATTTTAAAACTTATTGCCATGATAAACAAAGTAGTCTCTAATGCTGAAGAAGCCCTGAAAGGAGTTACATCAGGAATGGAATTTATGCTGGGTGGATTTGGCCTTTGTGGAATTCCAGAGAATAGTATTTCTGAATTAGTAAAACTCGGAGTATCTGATTTGACATGTATATCAAATAATGCTGGTGTAGATGATTTTGGATTGGGGTTACTATTACAGAAACGTCAAATCAAAAAAATGATTTCTTCCTATGTAGGAGAAAATGATGAATTCGAACGCCAAATGTTAAGTGGAGAATTAGAAGTTGATTTAATTCCACAAGGTACATTAGCCGAAAGATGCAGAGCTACAGGGGCTGGGATTCCGGCATTTTTTACACCTGCTGGCTATGGAACTGAAGTAGCAGAAGGAAAAGAAACGAGAGAATTCAATGGGAAAATGTATGTTTTGGAACATGCATTTAATCCACAATTTGCCTTTGTAAAAGCATGGAAAGGAGATACTGCAGGTAATTTAATCTTTAAAGGTACCGCGAGAAACTTTAACCCAATGATGGCAATGGCAGGTAAAATAACAGTGGCCGAAGTAGAAGAATTGGTTGAGGTTGGTGAATTAGACCCAAATCAAATTCATACACCAGGAATATTTGTTCAACGTATTTTTCAAGGAACAAATTATGAAAAGCGAATTGAACAGCGAACAGTAACTCCTAAATCTTAATATTATGGCGTTATCTAAACAAGAAATAGCACAAAGAATTGCGCAAGAATTACAAGATAAATGGTATGTAAATTTGGGTATTGGAATTCCAACCCTGGTTGCAAATTATATTCCGAAAGGAATTGAAGTTGAGTTTCAGTCTGAAAACGGATTGCTTGGAATGGGACCGTTTCCTATTGAGGGAACCGAAGATGCAGATATGATAAATGCAGGAAAACAAACCGTAACCGTTTTAAATGGCGGTTCGTTATTTGACTCTGCAACTAGTTTTGCTATGATTCGTGGACAACACGTGCAATTAACAGTTTTAGGAGCAATGGAAGTTGCTCAAAATGGAGATATAGCCAATTGGAAAATTCCAGGCCGCATGGTTAAAGGGATGGGAGGTGCTATGGATTTAGTAGCTTCTGCAGAGAATATTATTGTTGCTATGATGCATACCAATAAAAGAGGAGAATCTAAATTACTTGAACAATGTTCACTACCTCTAACGGGTGTGGGTTGCGTTAAGAAAATAGTGACCAATTTAGCGGTTTTAGAAATAAAAGAAAATGCATTTCACTTAATCGAAAGAGCTCCTGGAGTATCGGTAGAGGAAATTAAAACTGCAACGGCAGGAAAATTAATTGTTGAAGGAGTTATTCCTGAAATGAAATTATAAGTATAAAAATGAAGATAATCTCTTATAATGTAAATGGCATAAGAGCAGCCCTTAAAAAAGGGTTTATAGATTGGTTAAAGGCCGCAGATCCGGACGTTGTGTGTATTCAAGAAACAAAAGCACACAAAGAGCAATTGGATTTAAACGTGTTTGAAGATGTAGGGTACAAATACCATTATTGGTTTTCTGCACAAAAAAAAGGATATAGCAGTGTTGCTGTTTTATGCAAGTCTGAACCCAATCATGTGGAATATGGTACAGGAATAGAAACAATGGATTTTGAAGGTAGAAACCTTCGCGTTGATTTTGACAATGTATCCATAATGAGTTTGTATTTACCTTCAGGAACAAATGATGCTCGACTTAATTTTAAGTTGAACTATATGGCAGAATTTCAAGAATATGTAAATGAGTTAAAGAAAGAGATTCCGAACCTAATTATTTGTGGTGATTATAATATTTGTCATGAAGCAATAGACATTCACAATCCGAAAATGAAAGGCGTTTCTGGATTTCTACCTATTGAACGAGAATGGATTGGAAACTTTATAAACAGTGGTTTTATAGATAGTTTTAGACATCTAAACAAAGAACCAGATCATTATTCTTGGTGGAGCTACAGAGCGAATGCTCGTAATAATAACAAAGGTTGGCGTATAGACTATTGCATGGTTAGCGAGCCTTTAAAAAATCAAATTAAAAGAGCCTTTATTTTACCTGAAGCAAAGCATTCCGACCATTGCCCAATTGGAGTAGAAATAGATTAATATGAAGTTGAGAATAGCCCTAATAGGATGTGTTCTTCTTTTTTCGAGTGAAATTATTGCTCAAAAAGAAGCAGATAAAACAATTACTGATTCACTGAAAACTCGTTTTAGCGAATTAAAGGAAAATACAGTAAACGATACCATAAAAAATTTACAAGAAGCAAATCTTGCAATAAATGATACCGTTCTTCCAGAAACAAATCAGTTAAAAAATCATAAAGAGATTACGTTAATTGATAGTTTATGGTTACAAGAAATGTACAGCTCTCCTTTGTATGATACAATTCAATATGTACTTACAGAAGAATTGTTAGAAGATGTGGTTTTACCAGAATTACCAACTGAACTTTTAAAAGAACGTTTAGCGCATTTAGATAGTAACACCCCTTTTAATGTAGAGTACAACGCTAGTTTAGAACGCATAATTAAAAGTTATTTAAAAAACCGAAGACAAACATTTGCCAAGTTAATGGCGCGCGCACAATACTATTTCCCTTTGTTTGAAGCGGAGCTGGATAGATATGACATTCCGATGGAAATGAAATATTTAGCCATTGTAGAATCCGCCTTAAAACCAAGAGCAAAATCTAGAGTAGGCGCAACTGGGTTATGGCAGTTTATGTATCAAACCGGGAAACAATTTAAACTAGACGTTAGTTCTTATGTAGATGATCGTCAAGACCCATTAAAGGCGACTAAAGCTGCTTGTGAATATTTAGCGGCATTGTACAAAATGTTTGGCGATTGGGATTTAGCGCTAGCTGCATACAATTCTGGTCCAGGAAACGTAAACAAGGCCATAAGACGTTCGGGTGGTAGCAAGAATTATTGGAACATGCGAAATTATTTACCTCGAGAAACGGCCGGATATGTACCTGCTTTTTATGCAACACTTTATATTTTTGAATATGCCGAAGAACATGGTTTAAAACCTGAAAAAGAGGTGATCAATTTATTTGAAACTGATACAATTCATCTAAAACAGCAGGTAACATTTGAGCAATTAAACAAATATTTAGATGTTGATATTGAGATGTTGCAATTCTTAAATCCTCAGTACAAGTTAGATATTATACCTCATGTAAAAGGTCGTGATTATTATGTGAGACTTCCATTGTACAACATCGGTCAATTTGCAAGCAATGAAAAAGAGTTATACGCATTTGTTGATGAAGAAGAGAAAAAGCGTGAACAGACACTTCCACAATACATAGAGCAAAACGATCGTATTAGATACCGAGTTGTAAGCGGAGATTATTTAGGAAAAATTGCAAATAGATACGGAGTAAGTGTCAGTTCAATAAAACGCTGGAATGGGTTAAGAAGTAATCGTTTAAAAGTTGGGCAACGTCTAACAATTTATCCAAGAAAGTCTGGAGAAATGGCTAGTACCTCAACAACCAAAAAATCTTCGACAACTTCAAAACCTAAAGGTTCATTTAAAACGTATACCGTTCAAAAAGGAGATTCTCTTTGGTTAATTTCGCAAAAATATTCTAATGTTTCAGTTCAAAATTTGAAAGAATGGAATGATATTTGGTCGGCTAAGTCATTGAAACCTGGAATGAAACTAAAAATCTATTAATTCAACTTTTATGAAAATTCGTGTCCTTTCTACATTAATAATATGTGCCGTATTATTTTCTTGTAATAATAAAAACCCAGAACTAATGCTGGTGGATTCCAACGGAAGAATGAACCAATTATTAGTTGTAATGGACAATGAATTTTGGGACAATGCAGAGGGAACCGCATTACAAGATGCACTAAGAGAAGATGTCTATGGACTTCCACAAAAAGAACCACAATTTAATATTACACATGTAGAAGTAAATGGTTTTGGCCACTTATTTAAACGATCTAAAAGTATTTTAATCGTTGGTTTAGGAGCTACTTCTGAGTTTACCATTCAAAGAGATGTCTATGCCAAACCACAAACAATTGTGAAATTAATAGAGCCAGATAAGGAATCATTGCTCAAAACTATTGAAGAAAAGAAAGCGCATATTGTTCAAATATTTAAGAATGAAGATTTAAAAGCCGTTCAATATAGATTGCGAAAAAATCAGTTCGATATTAGTAAATTAAATACTTTACAAAACTTAGGAGTTAGTATGCAAATTCCTGGAGCCTATAAATTGGTAGATGACACAGGTGATTTTTTATGGCTTAGACAGCATGTGCGTGATGGACAAAACACAAATTTGTTAGTCTATGAAATGCCTATTACATCTCAAGAAGATGAAGATGGCTTAAACATTTTAACAACAAGAGACTTTATTGGTGAAAAGTATATCCCTGGTGAAAAGGAAGGAATGTATATGATTACGGAAGCAGCATACCCACCCCAAGTGTTATCCACTAAAATTGATGAAAAGAAAGCGTATCAAACTAGAGGAAAATGGGAAGTGAAAAATGCATTTATGGCAGGCCCTTTTTTAAGCTATACTATTGTAGACAAACCTAACAATAGATTAGTAGTAATAGAAGGATTTACCTATGCTCCGGCAACCAACAAAAGAGATTATATGTTCGAGATTGAAGCGGTTTTAAAAACTGTAAAACTGAACTAAAATCGAGTATTAAATAAAGTGTCTATTAAAGTTGCTCTTCTAGCAAGTTTCTTACATAACTGTTCTTATCAATTGTTTTTAAGGTATTCAATTCAGAATTAAACTTTGTCTTTAATATTGTATTGTTCAATATGTATTTTATCCCTTCTACTTTTATAGTGGAATTATTCGATTTTAAAATATTTGTAATAAAACCATCGAACTCTTTATTTTCTGTTGTTTCAATACCTGAACCTAACACTAACAAACAGGCTAAAATTTCTTTGTTTGACTTGGCTATTTGCATTGGACTTAACAAAAAGTTGAAAGAGATATTCTGACTTAACGCTGCTATTTCTGATTTAATTTCATTTTTATCTTCGTCGCTTCTCGCTTTCAAATATTTACCCACTAGCGGTCCTACTTTTTCAAACGATTCGTTCTTCGCAGGTCGTGATGCTTTCTTTTCAATCTTTGCAAAGGAATCTTTTAAACCAACTGTTTTATTAAAAATTAGTTTGTCTGTATTCGAATCGGTATCTACACAAAAATATCCTTTACGTTGAAATTGAAATTTATCCCCTACTTCAGAATTTTTAAGGCTAGGCTCTACGAATGCAGTTCCTATTGCTAAAGAATTTGGATTGATAAAATCCTTAAAATCTCTCTCTTTATGACCATCTGGTGCTTCTTCTGTAAACAATCTATCATATAACCGAACTTCCACTTTTTCGGCATGTTTTATAGATACCCAGTGCAAAGTTCCTTTTACTTTTCTTTTACTTGCTTCGGTACCACTACCACTTTTAGAATCCTCATCATAAGTACAATGCACTTCAGTAATATTTCCTTCACTATCCTTTATCACCTCATTTGCCTTTATGATATAAGTGTTTTTTAAGCGTACTTCACCTCCTAATTTTAAACGAAAAAACTTTTTATTGGCTTCTTCTCTAAAATCTTCTTTCTCTATATAAATCTCTCTAGAAAATGGGACTGCTCTACTTCCAAAACCTTCTTCATAATCATTATAATTAGCATCAACAATCTCCTCTTTGTCCTCAGGATAATTCGTAATTACAATTTTTAATGGATCTAACACGGCCATTACTCTTGGCGCTGTTTTATTCAAATAATCTCGAATACAAAATTCCAATAAGGCTACATCGGTAATAGAATCTCGTTTCGCAATTCCAGAAATTTTACTAAAATTAACAATAGATTCTGGTGTATAACCTCGTCTTCGCAATCCAGATATTGTAGGCATTCTAGGGTCATCCCAACCATTAACAACACCGCTTTCAACTAATTGCAATAATTTACGCTTACTCATTACTGTATAACTCAAGTTTCGACGCGCAAACTCACGTTGTTTTGGTCTTATTTTTTCAGAATCTACAACCTGATCTAAATACCAATCATATAATTCTCTATGACTTTTAAATTCTAATGTACAGAACGAATGAGAAATTTGCTCCAAATAATCAGATTCTCCATGAGTCCAATCATACATAGGATAAATACACCAATCATCTCCAGTTCTGTGGTGTGATTTCTTTAATACACGGTATAAAATTGGATCGCGCATATGCATATTATTATGTTGCATATCAATCTTAGCACGTAACACAACAGCACCTTCATCAAACCCACCATCCTTCATTTTTTGGAATAATTCCAAGTTTTCTGAAATGGGCCTATCTCTATATGGGCTGTTTGTTCCTGGGCTTGTTGGCGTTCCTTTTTGTTCTCTTATCTCTTCAGAAGATTGTTCGTCTACATACGCCTTTCCATCATTAATTAGATCAATCGTCCAATTATACAATTGCTGAAAATAATCCGAAGAATACAATACTTGATCCCACTTAAACCCAAGCCATTGTACGTCATTTTTAATTGCATCTACATATTCTTGCTCCTCCTTCGCCGGATTGGTGTCATCAAATCGCAAATTTACAGGTGCATTATAACGCAGCCCTAATCCAAAATTTAAACAGATAGATGCTGCATGTCCTATATGCAAATACCCATTAGGTTCTGGAGGAAAACGAAAACGCAACTTGCTTTTATCCAATCCATTTGCCAAATCATCTTCAACGATTTGCTCTATAAAATTCAAAGATTTTGTCTCTTCAGCCATAGTATTAAAATGAATTGCAAAATTATTGATTTTTTTGGCAATACCACTACAAATAATGGCGTGGTTTGTATATTTGAAAAAAAGAAATGAGATGAATGAAATGGGATTAAATTACACCTGTCCAAAGTGTAAATGCAATTCGTACGAAATTGGACAAATGAGAGCAACTGGCGGAGCCTTATCCAAAATTTTTGATGTGCAAACAGAGAAATACACTTCTGTTACTTGTGAACAATGCAAATACACGGAATTTTACAAGGCCCCAACAAGAGCTTTAAGTAATATTTTTGATTTTTTTACAGGGTAAAATGGGCATTATAAAAGTTGAAAACATTCAAGTTTACGCCTATCATGGGTGCTTAGTTGAAGAAGGAAAAATAGGATCGGACTATAGAGTAGATCTTGAAGTAAAAGCTGATTTGACCAAATCTACCAAATCCGATGAATTAGCAGACACCGTTGATTATGTGCATTTGAATAAAATTGTAAAAGAAGAAATGGCTATTCGTGCAAAACTCCTTGAACATGCAGCAGATCGGATACTAATTAGAATCTTAGATGAATTAATTATGGTAAAAAAAGCAGCCGTCTCTGTTTCTAAAATTAATCCACCTATAGGGGGTAATGTAGAAATGGTTACTATAAAACTGAGTAAAAAAAGGAAACATTAAAAAACCTTGCTAGAAATTTAAATTTAACTAAATTTGCAAACCTTATTGGCGTCGTGGCCGAGTGGCTAGGCAGAGCTCTGCAAAAGCTTGTACATCGGTTCGAATCCGTTCGACGCCTCAATTAAACCGCCAATCTAATGATTGGCGGTTTTTTAATTTTTTTAACAGAAATAATTGTTTTAATTTCAGACCTTTGCAGCCGCATAAGAATAGATGAAGTTATACCCTTTAGAAACTGGAAATTTTAAACTTGATGGTGGTGCCATGTTTGGCGTTGTGCCAAAAAGTTTGTGGCAAAGAACCAATCCAGCAGACTCCAATAATATGATAGATTTAAGCATGCGTTGTCTCTTAATTGAAGATGGTGACCGTTTAATTCTTGTTGATACGGGTATGGGAAATAAACAATCGGACAAATTTTTTGGATATTATTACCTATTTGGCAATTTTACCTTAGATACATCTTTAGCCAATTTAGGTTTTCATAGAGATGATATTACCGATGTATTCTTATCGCATTTGCACTTTGACCATTGCGGAGGTGCTATTGAATGGAATAGCGATAAAACCTTTTATCAACCCGCATTTAAAAATGCAAAATTTTGGAGTAATTCTAACCATTGGAATTGGGCCACCAAACCAAATGCTAGAGAAAAAGCCTCCTTTTTAAAAGAAAATATAACTCCAATTGAAGAAAGTGGTCAGTTAAACTTTATAAACCATAATAGTACTGATTCAATTATAAACACTTCGCTTGGATTCGACGTCTTATTTGTAGACGGACATACAGAAAAACAAATGCTACCAATGCTTAAATATCAAGATAAAACCTTGGTATTTATGGCTGATTTGTTACCAACTACCGGACACATTCCTTTACCATATGTTATGGGATATGATACCAGACCGTTGCTAACAATTCAAGAAAAAGAAAAATTTCTAAAGATTGCTGCTAACCAAAACTATTATCTTTTTTTAGAGCACGATTGTAAAACAGAATTATGTACGGTTAAGGACACTGAAAAAGGAGTTCGATTAAACCAAACATTTAAATTCTCAGAAATTTTTAATTAAATAGTAAATGAACAAAACATCTTTTTTAAGTTTAGGACTTATAGCCCTATTAGCAAGCTGTAATCCCTCAAAATCAATTCATAAAATTCCTATTCCAGAGAATACATTTGAAACCATAAATGTGCCTGCAAAACAACAGGAAATGTATTTAGAGGAAGTACAGAAGTGGCCTCAGGCCGATTTGGCAACCGATTCTATTCCGGGTATGAGTATCGAAAAAGCCTACGAATTTTTAGCCGATAAGGAAGGAAAAACTGTAATTGTCGGAGTTATTGATTCTGGTATTGATATTACACATGAAGATTTAAAAGACAACGTTTGGACCAATATTGATGAGATTCCAAACAACGGAAAAGATGATGATAAAAACGGGTATGTTGATGATATTAATGGTTGGAATTTTTTAGGCGGCCCTGAAGGAACCGCGAACCCAGAGCAATTAGAATTAACAAGATTGTATGCAGCGTTAAGCAAAATTTACGATGGAGTTTCAGAGGATGAAGTATCAGAATCTCAACAAAAAGAGTATGCGTTTTACAAAGAACTAAAAGCCGAGTTCAATGAGAAAAACGAGGAATTACAAATGAATGTTTCCTTTTTTTCGGGGCTATTAGAACGCATTTCTAACAGCGATGCATTTGCGCAAAAAGAATTGAACAAATCTACTTATTCAATAGACGAATTAAAGACATTACCTCAAGATAAAATCGACCCTTATTTAATAAAAGTTGTCGCTGCAGGTAGAAGTCCTCAAGAGTTTATTGAAAAACTTCAAGAAGGGAAAGACTATTATAAAGGGCAGGCAGATTTCAACTACAATCTTGAATTTAATGGTAGAAAAACCAATGATGATGTAACTAATCTCTCTGATGTACCTTACGGAAATAACTATGTAATTGGTTCTTTAGAAGATGAAATGCATGGAACGCATGTTTCGGGAATTTCTTTGGCTACCCGAAATAATGGTACCGGAATGAATGGAGTTGCTCAAAATGTACAATTACTCTCTGTACGTGCTATTCCAGATGGAGATGAATATGACAAAGATGTTGCCCTTGCCATTAGATATGCTGTAGACAATGGTGCTAAAGTAATTAATATGAGTTTTGGAAAATCATACTCACCAAACGCCGAATGGGTTTATGATGCAATTAAATATGCCGAAAAACACGACGTACTTTTAGTACATGCTGCCGGAAACGATGCGAAGAATATTGATAAAGTAAATAACTTTCCAACAGATGCACCGGATAAAATTACTGAAATAGCAGACAATGTAATTACTGTTGGATCTATTACGAAGCATTACGATAAAAATTTAGTTTCATCATTTTCTAATTACGGAAGAAAGAATGTAGATATTTTCGCTCCAGGGTCTGAAATTTATTCGACCGTTCCTAATAATGAATATGAATCGATTCAAGGAACATCTATGGCTGCTCCGGCAGTAGCGGGAGTTGCGGCATTGATTAGATCTTACTATCCAGAGCTTTCTGCAAGCCAAGTAAAACATATTATTATGAATTCTGGAACAAAAGTAAATTTTGATGTATTATTGCCAGGTGGCGATGAAACTTTAGTTGCTTTTAAAGACCTATCAGTTTCTGGAAGTATCTTAAACGCATACAATGCCTTAGTTTTAGCAAATCAAATAGTTAACCAAAAATAAATAATAACCTAAATTCAGTAGCATGAAAAAACTAATCTTAACCTCTTTATTATGCCTATGTATTGTTTCGTTATCTGCGCAATCACATTCATATTGGCAACAACATGTAGATTACACCATGGATATCGATATGGATGTAAATACATATCAATATAAAGGAAATCAAAAATTGGTTTACACCAATAATTCGCCAGACGATTTGGATAAAGTGTTTTATCACTTGTTCTTTAACGCTTTTCAACCAGGAAGCAATATGGATGTTCGTTTGCAAAATATTGATGATCCAGATAAAAGAATGGTTGAGAATGTGGGTTCTAAATACAGACCTGTTTATGAATCTAGAATTGCAAAATTAAAACCGAATGAAATAGGTTATCAAAAAATCCTTTCTTTAAAACAAGATGGAAAGCCTGTAAAATTTGAAGTTATTGGAACTATCTTAAAAGTAACTTTAAATACACCTTTAGCATCTGGAAAAAAATCGACTTTTGATATGGTTTGGGAAGCACAAGTTCCTTTACAAATTAGAAGAAACGGTAGAAATAGTAAGGAAGGAATTGCCTTATCAATGGCGCAATGGTTTCCTAAAATTGCCGAATATGATTTTGAAGGTTGGAGCGCAAGAGAATATATTGCTCGCGAGTTTCATGGGGTTTGGGGAGATTATGATGTAACAATTCATATCGATAAAGACTATACAATTGGAGGGACTGGTTATTTACAAAACCCTCAAGAAGTTGGGCATGGATATGAAAATCCGGATAAAAAAATGAAATTGCCAGAAGGTGAAAAGTTAACTTGGCATTTTAAAGCACCAAATGTACATGACTTTACTTGGGCTGCCGATCCTGAATATATTCATGATAAAATAATTGCAGAGAACGATGTTGAATTGCACTTCTTTTACAAAAACGATTCAACAATCACAAAAAACTGGAAATTATTACAACCTAAAACAGCCGATATTCTTTCATATTTCAACAAGCATATTGGACAATATCCGTACAAACAATATTCTGTTATTCAAGGAGGTGATGGCGGTATGGAATATGCTATGTGTACCTTAATTACGGGTGGCAGAAACCTAGGAAGTTTAATTGGAGTTACGGCTCACGAATTTGCGCACACTTGGTTCCAATTTTTATTGGCTACCAATGAAACAAAACACGAATGGATGGATGAAGGATTTACATCATACATTTCTGGTAGAGCAATGAATGAAGTGATGGAGAGAAAAAGCAGTAATCCTGCGAGTGGATCTTATAGAGGATATATCAGTTTGGCAAATTCTGGTAAAGAGCAACCATTAACAACCTATGCAGATCATTACAAATACAACAGCGCTTATAGTGCCGCTGCTTATAGCAAAGGAGCTGTATTTTTAGCACAATTAGAATATGTAATTGGTAAAGAAAATCTTGAAAAAACTATCCATAAATATTTTGAAGATTTTTCATTTAAACATCCAACTCCAAACGACATAAAAAGGACTGCAGAAAAAGTTTCTGGAATGCAATTAGATTGGTATTTAAACGAATTTGCTAAAACTACACATACTATAGATTTCGGTATTAAAGTAGTAGCAAATAAAAACATCACTTTAGAAAGAATTGGTAAAATGCCAATGCCTGTTGATGTTACGGTTAACTATACGGATGGAACTTCTGAAGATTTTTACATTCCGTTACAAATGATGTTAGGTCAAAAACCTACACAAGCTACTGTATTAAGCAACTGGGCTTGGGTGCATCCAACATATACAATTAAAGCATCTAAGGATATTAAATCTGTAGAGATTGATCCTTCTCAATTAATGGCAGACGTTGATAGAACCAATAATTTTATTGAACTTGTTGGCGAAGATCAACCAGCAGATTTAGAAGTTAAAAATTAGTAAGACAATTCTTATAATTAAAAAACCCAGTTCTGTATTTTCAGAACTGGGTTTTTTATTTGTCATACTATTTTCTCAATATTAATAGTTTCATCATTTCCTTTGCCGCCACTCTAGCTTTAGCGTCTATAAAATCACGGGGTGTTTCATCTCCAATCTCATAGGTCATGGCTTCTGCACCAAACTGTTTATAGAACCAAGTTTTTGAAACGGGTTGCTCTAAAGCATAAGGCTGGTCATCCGGCGTATACCCTTCAAATGCGTCGTCAATCCCTTGAATCCAATAGTCTTTAAATGGATGGATAACTGATTTTGTTTCTTCAGGAATTGTGTAATATAAATCTGTTTGGGTGGAGTGAAAATCGATTCCGAAAAGTACCTTGTTTTTATATTTGTTTGACTCATTAACAAGATAGTTCACTACTACATCAACCTCAGTTTGTTTATAATAAGCCCAATCTCTATTTAAATCCACTCCCCCGGTACTATGACGCCAATGTCCTAAATCTACACCATCTGGATTGATCATTGGTACAACCAATATTCTATGTTTCTCTAAAAAATCTTTTGACAATCTTGTGTCACTTAATAGTTCTTCAACAAAAGATTGCATGGCCAAATAACCAGTTACTTCCGGTGGATGTTGGCGGCTTACCGCCACAATCATGTCTTTTTTCTTTGGAGAATCTTTATAGATATCTAAGGCAATGATGTCTTTGCCTAATTTACTCTTACCAATAACCGAATAACGAACATTCTCATGATTTGACGTTGTTTCAGACCATTGTTTATTGTCGTCTGAATTCCATATCTCTTGAGCAGAAACCCATTGTTTTTTTGGTGAAATTTTTAGTTTCAACATTGCATTCTGAACTGAATCTACCAATTTAAATCTTGTTGAATCTACAGGATACCAATGAATTCTATTATCACTTATTTTTGGCCAATATCTATGAACCGAAGTTGGGTAATTTAATTTTAGATAAATCTCCTTTTCAGTCTTAGACCAAATTTGAAATGCATAATTCGGACTTTGATTAATTGGCTCATTCTCTGGTAAAATAGTCGCCTGATACGTAGAATCATTCAACTTCTCGAAGGAATTTAAACGTGCCCCTAAAAATTGATTGTCTGCATAGACTACCTCATCTGGGCTAAATATTTTCTTTTCTTGATAACTTATTTCTCTGTTTGAAGTATCAGAGGGCTTAAGTACATCATATGTTTTTAATTTTCCAGTGGCACAACTAGCAATTAATGCAGAAGTTAAAATAGTTAGCGTTAACTTTTTAAGAATGTTCATAGAGCTAATAATTATTGAGATAATTCCAATTTAGATTGCATCAAAAATAGCACTTAATTTGTAGTTTTGTAACTTATTCAGACAATTAGCATATTATGGCATTTGATATAGAAAAGATCCGATCAGAATTTCCGATTTTAAACCGAAAAGTAAACGGAAAACCATTGGTATATTTCGACAATGCTGCAACAGCACAAACGCCACAATCGGTTATTGATACCATTATAGATTATTATTCTAATTACAATGCTAATATTCACAGAGGTGTACATACCTTAAGTCAAGAAGCAACTGATAAATACGAAGAGGCACGTTTAAAAATTCAAAAACATTTCAATGCTGAGAAGTCTTTTGAGATCATTATGACTTCCGGCACAACGCATAGTATAAACATTATCGCAACTGGATTTACAAATATATTAGAAGAAGGCGATGAAATTATTGTTTCTGCGCTAGAACATCATTCTAATATTGTTCCATGGCAAATGTTGTGCGAACGCACGGGAGCCATTCTTAAGGTGATTCCAATGAATGAAGAAGGGGAATTGCAAATGGATGCGTACGACTCATTGCTTTCTAACAAAACAAAATTGGTTTTTACCAATCATATATCGAATGCCTTAGGAACCATAAACCCGATTGAAGAAATCATAAAAAAAGCGCATAAAGTGGGTGCTGCTGTTTTAATTGATGGTGCTCAGGCTTGTCCGCATATTAAGCCTGATGTACAAGCATTAGATGTTGATTTTTATGTAGCCTCTGCTCATAAAATTTATGGTCCAACAGGAGTTGGGATGCTTTACGGAAAAGAAGAATGGCTTAATAAACTACCTCCTTACCAAGGCGGTGGTGAAATGATTAAAGAGGTAACTTTTGAAAAAACTACCTATGCAGATTTACCTCATAAATTCGAAGCCGGAACACCAAATATTTGTGGTGGAATCGCATTTGGAACAGCATTAGATTATGCAAATGCCATCGGTTTTGATGTAATTGAAACTAAAGAAAAGGAACTACTCGAATACGGAACTTCGGAACTACTTAAGATTGACGGACTTAAAATCTACGGTACTTCACCTAAGAAAACGTCAGTCATTTCATTTAATATAGAAGGGATTCATCCTTATGACATAGGCGTGATTTTAGATAAACTTGGGGTAGCTGTTCGTACGGGTCATCATTGTGCACAACCTATCATGGATTTTTATAAAATTCCTGGAACAGTGAGAGCGTCATTCTCTTTTTACAATACCAAAGAAGAAATTGATGTTTTAGTTGCAGCTGTTCAAAAAGCACATATGATGCTTAGATAATTTTTTTGAATAAAATTCAATAAAATCTGTTTTTCATTAATTATTCTTTATTAATCAGCCTCATAGGAAACTACTCTCGAGGATTTTAATATTTTTTTGTTAATTTGGGATGTCGAAAAATTGCTAAACGACCTCAAATTATTACTAACTTAAATTATTTAAAATGAAAAAAAGTTGCTTATTACTTTTACTATGTACAGCATTTCTAATTTCTTGTGAAGATCAATCTGAAATTGTCCCATCATCAGATGAATTATCGGTTGTTCAAGATGTTGACATGACCGATTTTTATCTTTATACAGATCAGTCAGACGACACTGGAAAAATTGCGAATGGTAAAGGAAGTATAGAGAAATGTTACTCAATGAAAATGTTGAACAAACAATTGGATGTAAATCCTGGCTTGTATCAAAAAATGTACAATGTTGAAAAACACGCACGTCAGTTTATTGCTGGTAAAAAACCAACTAATCCTGGTGGAGGAAATGGCAATGGAGGTAACGGAGGCGGAGAAGATCCGACTGATCCTCCAACTGAATATCAACCATTAACTATTAACGTAATTGTAAATATTATTGAAAACTCTCCTAACGATGTTACTGAACAACAAATTAATTCTCAAATTGCTGTACTAAATGAAGATTTTAACAACAGTAATTCAAATACCAATTCAGCGCCTTCTGAATTTGCTAATTTAGTTGCTGATGCTAAAATAACTTTTGTTTTAGCAGATGTCAACAGAAGAACTTCTGGAACTACTAACTGGGGAACCAATGACGCTATGAAATATAGTAGCCAAGGTGGAATAGATGTAACTGATCCAGCCAACAATTTAAATATTTGGGTAGTCCCTCAAATGCAAACTTCAAACGGACAAATATTAGGGTATGCTCAATTCCCAGGAGGGCCTGATGCAACTGATGGTGTTGTTTTGGGTAGAAACTTTTTCGGAGTAACTAGCGGTAATTTTGGCGGTGGTAGAACTGCCACTCATGAAGTTGGACATTATTTGAATTTACGACATATTTGGGGAGATGGAAGATGTAACAGAGATGATTTCGTGAGTGATACACCGAGGTCAGATAGATATAACACAGGTTGCCCAGAATATCCAACTGTACATTGTAGAAATAATGATATGACCATGAATTATATGGATTACGTAAATGATGACTGTATGTATATGTTTACGAATGGACAAAACGATAGAATGAGAGCCTTATTTGCTAGTGGTGGAATTAGAGAAGATTTAATTAATTAAGTATAATATAAGGAGGTCTAACGACCTCCTTTTTTCTTTTAATGAAACTCTCTTTTAGTTTTTTATTTTT
>MPDD01000020.1 GCA_001874265.1 Bacteroidetes bacterium MedPE-SWsnd-G1
TCTATGAATTTAATTTTATGGGAACGCTAAAATGTTAGCCTATTTTTTTTAGGAATTATATTTTAATTGAAGAAAATTATGGTTTTTCTTTTTAAAAATAGAAACGATACTATTGTATGGCAATAGGATTATGCTATTTTAGCACTTAAATGAAAGCAACTTTTCAAAAATACATCCTAAACTTTAAACAAGCAAGTGGAACCTCTAGAGGTGTTTTACGAACTAAGGAAACTTTTTTCATCATGTTGAATAATGGAGAAAAAACTGGAATAGGTGAGTGCGGATTATTCTATGGATTAAGTGCTGATGATAGACCCGACTATGAGGAAAAACTGCAATGGCTTTGCGATAATATTCATTTAGAAAAGGCTCATTTATTATCAGAACTCATGGAGTTCCCTTCCATACAATTTGGATTAGAACAGGCGCTGTTATCTATTAATGCTGAAGAGAGTTTTAATTTGTTTCCATCAAAATTTACAAGAGGAGAGGAAGGAATACCAATTAATGGATTGATTTGGATGGGTAGTGAATCATTTATGCAGCAACAGATTCGAGAAAAACTGAAAAATGGTTTCACAACAATTAAAATGAAAATTGGAGCCATCGATTTTGAAACAGAACTGAAGTTGTTAAAATCTATTCGAAAAGAATTTAATTCCAAGGAAATTGAACTAAGAGTAGATGCAAATGGTGCTTTTAATCCAGAAATTGCTTTGGAGAAAATAAAGCGTTTATCCGAACTAGAAATCCATTCTATAGAACAGCCTATAAAACAAGGGCAATCGGATAGTATGGCAAAACTTTGTGAGCAAACACCACTTCCAATTGCATTAGATGAAGAATTAATTGGTGTTTTTGATGTAACAAAAAAGAAAGAATTACTACAAATAATTCGACCACAGTATATCATTTTGAAGCCAAGTTTAATCGGTGGGTTTGGAGGTAGTAAAGACTGGATAAGTATTTCAGAAGAACAAAATATTGGTTGGTGGATTACATCAGCTTTAGAAAGTAATATTGGTTTGAATGCTATTTCTCAATTTACCTATAATTTAGCGGTTAACGTGCCACAGGGATTAGGAACTGGAGGATTGTTTACAAATAATATTGCAAGTCCATTAGAAGTAGATAAAGGAAAAATAAAATACAACCCAAATAAAAATTGGGTTTTAAACTTAAAATAGAATGAATTTTATAAAAAACGCATATTCAGGGAAAGTAGAGTGGTGGAGATATTTGGTTGGTACATTAATAATATTTTTGGCATGGCAATTAGTAGGTGTTTTACCATTCATGGGGGCAATTGGGTTCAAGGTTGCACGGGATGGTGATTTAAGTGTATTAGAAAATTTAACAACGGAATCTATGATGAACATTTTTGAGCCCAATCTAACATTGTTCTTAATGTTAATCTCATTTGCATTTGGCTTAGTTGGTGTATTTATTGTTTGCAAATATTTACATAAGCAGTCATTAAAGTCTTTAACAACTGCAAGAAAAGAAATAGATTGGAAAAGAGTTCGTTTTGCTTTTACTCTTTGGGGTACTGTTATCGTTGCAATGACAGCTTTAGCCTATTTTATGGCACCAGAAGATTTCATATGGAATTTTAAATTAGAAAAATTTATTCTTCTTGTCATAATTGGTATTTTACTTATTCCATTACAAACCAGTTTTGAAGAGTACTTTTTTAGAGGATATTTAATGCAAGGATTGGGTGTAATTGCAAAAAACAGGTGGTTTCCATTAATTGTGACTTCTGTAGTTTTTGGTATGATGCATTTTTGGAATCCAGAGGTAGAGAAATTAGGACCAATAATAATGGTCTATTATATTGGTACTGGGCTATTCTTGGGAATTATTACTCTAATGGATGAAGGCATGGAATTAGCATTAGGTTTTCACGCAGCGAATAATTTAGTCGCTGCCCTTTTGGTAACTGCAGATTGGACAGTCTTCCAAACACATTCCATTTTAATCGATACTTCAGAACCGTCTGTAGGGTTTGATATTTTGATTCCGGTGGTGGTTATATTTCCAATTGTTTATTTGGTATTTGCTAAGAAATATAACTGGACTAATTGGCGTGATAAATTGATTGGAAAGATAAATTAAAATACAATTTTTAAGAATCATACCATTGTAAATGGAATCAATTTCATTTTAGAAGTTCACTTAATTTTACTTAAGGATGTATATCTACGTGCAAGTATAATTCAACTCTAGTTGATGAATGCTACTGAAATAAATCAACGATAAAATCAAAATCAGTTAATTAATGATTTAAAAACTAGGAGTTTAAAGGAATATTTTATATATTTGGACAAGTAAATTGTTAGAAAAGATTGAATTAATTGTTTGAAAAAGAGAAGAAGTAGTCATGAGTTATTAATGACTACTTCTTTTTTTGTTTCAATATTACTCTTCTGTAAATAGAATTGCAGCCTTGTTAAAGTCACTTGCAGCATTTATAACTTCTCTAAAACCTTCGTATTTTTCAATAGGGTACTCATTTACACGGTATGATTCTTCAATTGTAATGGTAATTTTACTGTCTTCGATTTCGTAGGAAGAATTCCAATAACACAACTTTTTACCATCAATAATTAATTCTTTATTAATTACGAGTGATTCCAATCCGTCTGTAGCGTATCCTTCTGGAATGTTTACAATTATTTCGTAATTGTACTGATTAGGATATTGCATTTCTATTGGATTTGCACGCTCCTTCTCTTGATATAATTCACTTTGAATTCCAATTATTTTACCAATTTCGAAAATATAACTACCACCAGCATCCTGCAATAAACTAGAAGATTCTATCGTGCTTTTTACAATATATGGGAGGTTGTATTCCGTTTGGTTCATGTCTTCATTTTCTAATTCTAATTTGGTGACATTTTTACCTTCTATACCAGAACCAGTTAAATAGTCTTCAAATTGTTTCTTAGCATCTCCTGTCATCAAAGCCATGTATGCTCTGTTTTGAACACCCCAATGCCCGTAATATTCTTGATATTCATCTACAATTGCATTGTCAAAATCTTCGGAAAAATTGATATCCATATTTCTTACGATATGACTGTAATCTGGATCGTTTTGTACAATTTTTCTAAAATCATATGCTAATTCTTGATTGATGAAAAGGCCATTATTTCCCAATATGTTAGTTGGTGCTTCGCTTACTCTGTAGTCAATTCTATTTGGTGATATATATTGCTTAATATACGGTAGGTAGATTAAAAACTCTCTTAGAGCGTTTGGGTTGTAGTAATCTGGATCAAATCTATGCGTATACCTATTAGCCGTAATAACCATTTCATACTCTAGCTTTAGCGCCACTAAAAAATGCGCATAGACCTTTAAAATACCAATTTCACTTGCACTTCTGTTTTGAAGAATATAATCGATTTCTTCTAACTGCTGATTGCGATTGTCAACTACTGTGAAATTACTTTTAATGAAATTATCTAATCGTGCTGCTTTTTCAAAATCAGAAAGTTCTTCACCTTCTTTCATTATGTTTTTACGAATTTCATCTATAACCACCTTCTGAATTTGAACCGGAAACAATCCTTGAGATATATTACCAACTACGTTAGACCAAAGTAATTCTTGAGTTATATCTGGGTTCCCAAAACATTGATATGCAACGTAAATTCTATTAGCCTCTGTTGCGGAATATTCCTCTTCAGCCACCGGTTTTATATTGGTAACAACTAATTCTTCAACCAATTTATTTTCTAAATAAGTACGTTCAAATTCTTGCTCGGTATTATACGTTTTAATAGAACCCAATAAGTTGTTGGTAATATAAACCATCTCTGCACGTTTTATATAAAAATTGCTTTGGATGATTTCAGTTCCAAACGGAGAATATTCTTTTTCTAAGGTATATAAAACTTCAATTTCTGAACCATTTTGCGCTCCTTCAATGGCAAAAATTTCAAAATCGCCATAGTCTTCTACGTTTTCAATCTGTTTAATATTATCCTCGTTTAAATTGGTGATACTTCCATCTTTTGCAATAGTTCTCGCCTTAATATTCATTAGTTTAGAGCCTCTATGCATTGGAATATAAACCTGATTATGTCTTTGAATTCCAACTTCGTCATTAACTTTAGTAATGGTATGAATTGTCTCGTAGATATTAATGTTCTTCGTTAATTCTGATTGATAGAACTCAACAACTTTACGTTTTAATATGCCTACAGAAGACTCCTTTTGTTCATATGAGTTTAATGTGTGCTGTTCTGGAGTTGACTCCCAGTCGTAAGTTTTATAGTATTGTGCGTTTAGTGCAGAAGCACAAATTAGAAATACGAATATGAATAGGTTTCTCATGTGTGATTATTTTTTTTCTAGTAAAATGCTCTTTTTGTATACCTTCAATAAATTTTTTATGAAAGTGTTATATTCTTCAAATTCTTCATTTTGAAGGGCAATGGTATTAATATAAATCTGTTGCGTAACTTTAAGTTTATTTCCCTCGAAAGAATATTGGAAAGAATAGCCATATTTTTCTTGTTCATTAGCATTGTTTTTAGGAATGCTTTTTAATTCATAACCTTCAGGAATAGTAATTGTTGTAATATATTTTCTTTTTAATTTATGTTTAAATTCTTTCCCAAATTTTTGAGTTTCCAAGTCAATTTTATCATTTGATAAAGGCTTTTCTAAATTAGGGTTTATTATTAGTTTACTTCCAATTGATCTAACATAATTTTCAATTTCAACATCGTAAGAAGTCGTATATGAATTATTAACTGCAGTGTCCTTTAGGTCAATATTTGAATAAGTCGCTTTGTTGTTGCCAATAATAAATTTAGAACTTAAAAATTCAGAAGGAGATTTGTCATCTTTATTTCTTTTTACATCTACAATAAAATCAATCAAATCATAACCCGTTAGCGATCTTTTGCTCGATGCTTGAACAACACCATTTTCTATCTGTATTGATGTTTCTACTTTGGTCGTACTTTTTTCCTTTTCTTGAATAGGAACCACAACAATAGTATAATTGTCTTTGCTCTTACCTACTAATGCCTCTTTACCTTGTGTAAATGAACTAGGCATACCATAAGGAACATAACTATCGGTAGCATCTAAGAAAATAATTTCTCCATTAATCAGGGCTATAGTTATCATATGATTGTCGACAATAGGAGTTGGAACTTCATTATAAGAATAAGGTCTGTCTCTAGTGCCAATCCAGGTATGATATGCTTCAATGCCAACATGGTTTAACATCAAATAAAGCAAATTAGCCATGTCTTTACAATCTCCATATTTTTTTTCGTAAACATTTTCTCCTCCTCTAGGAATAAAACCACCTAGTCCATCTTCAAAAGCAACATATGTAATGTTTTGTTGTACCCAATTAAAAATAGCCTCTGCTTTCTCGGCATCCGAATTTAAATTTTCGGTAATAGAGTTTGCTATAGCATAAACATCAGTTAAGTCACCATTCTCTACTTGTTCAACTAGCGAAGCATACCAAGAATATAAATCTGGTAATCCGCCTAAAACTTTGGTAGTTTTTCGTTTTATCTTATAACTTTTAATGTATGGAATAATATGAGGTAAATAATTTAACACCGATAAACTACCGGACTCTTTACGGAATTGCCCTATGTTTTTAGCAGACCAAGTATAAACAGTAGATTTTTTCAATTCTTTTTTCTCAAATTCAATTGAAATAGCATCTAAATTGAATGATTTAAAACCAATTTCAACACCCTTTGGAACCTCAATGGTATACGTAGCTTCTTTTGTTGGTACATAAGTTCCGAACCTAAACGCACCTAAAAAATGAGGGTCCTTTATGTTTTCTGTATAGGACATTGTAGTTTCTGCACCTTTACCAACAGCCGGAAATATAAAATTTATAGATTGTTGGTCGCTAAAGAAAACACTTCCTCCAAATTGATCTTTTGTCTCAAAATGATCTACTTCAATTTTCGATTTTGTAACAGGATTTTCTGTAAAAGCCTCTAAATTGTCAATAGTGGTGAAACCGTCAAAATGAATAAACTCACTTGCAAACATTAAAGCGTTGCTAGAGTTGTATTTGGCCTTTTCATAAACCTCATTCGCTATTTTTAATTCATCATTTTCAATATTTATTTTTAAATGATGACTTCTCTTAATAAAGTAATAGTCTTCATTTTCAAAATCAATAACATCTTGAGACCAACATATCGGCCCTAAGAAAAGTAAGAATAAAAGTAATTTTTGCATCTAAAATTTATTGGTTTCCAAATATATTGCTAATTACAAATTTGAACAATTGTAAGTTAACTAATTAAGAAAAATTTATCGTTTCTATAAATAGAAATCAATAGTTATACCAATTTTTGTTTATTTGCAGTATGCAATTTCTACCGCATCCATCTTTTAAAATTACTTTTTTATCTATTAGTGTTAAAAAAGAAGTTGAACAATTTTTAGAATTATTTCTTGATGATTCTAAAGTAATTCAATTGCAAACATCTGGTTCTACAGGTATTCCTAAACTTATTGAAGTTGAAAAGAGATATATGTTAAACTCAGCCAAGGCAACTGGCTCCTTTTTTGGTTTGGTTGAAAAGACAACAGCGTTATTGTGCATGAATCCTTCATATATTGGTGGTAAAATGATGTTGGTTAGAGCGATGGTTTTAGGATGGAAACTTGATGTAATTGAGCCCAGTAGTAATCCGTTGAAAGCAATGGATAAATCATATGATTTTAGTGCTATGGTGCCTTTACAGGTGCAAAATTCGATAACTGAATTAGATAAAATAAAAAAGTTAATCATTGGTGGGGGAGAGGTATCACATCAATTAGCACAACTATTAGAAAATGTTTCGACCGAATGCTTCGCAACGTATGGTATGACAGAAACCGTTTCTCATATTGCTGTAAGGAAGATTAATCATAGGGTAGAGGCGTCAAAATCCGAATTTATATTGCTTCCTGGTATCAGGATTTCTAAAGACGATCGAGATTGCCTACGAATTGAAGCGCCGGAAATTACAAGTGAAATTGTTGCTACCAATGATATTGTAACGATAACTTCAGATAATTCTTTTGAATGGTTGGGGCGTTATGATAATGTGATTAATTCCGGAGGTGTGAAATTACATCCCGAGCGTATTGAAAAAAAAATAGAACAATTTATTGAGCAACCTTTTTTTGTGACTGGTATTTCTGATTCGGTTTTAGGTCAGAAGTTGATACTTATTATTGAAGGTGAAATAAACGAGAATGTCATTCTGAGCGAAGTGAAGACTATTAATACGCTTAATAAATATGAAATTCCTAAAGAAGTTTATACGGTTCCAAACTTTATAAAAACAGAGACAAAAAAAATCCAACGTAAGAAAACATTGGATTTATTAAAATTGTAGTAAAGTAAAATTACATTTCCATAGAATGATAAACGTTTTGAACATCGTCATCTTCTTCTAATTTTTCTAGTAATTTTTCAACGTCCGCTTGTTGTTCTTCTCCTAATTTGTTAGTAGTTGTCGGAATTCGTTCAAACCCTGAAGAAACAATCTCTACATTGTTATCTTCAAAGAAACTTTGAATAGCACCAAATTGTTCAAAAGGAGCATAGATTATGACACCTTCTTCATCAACAAATATTTCCTCTACTTCAAAATCAATTAATTCCAGTTCTAGTTCTTCCATATCTACCGTAATATCTTCTTTTTTTACAGTAAAATTACAAGTATGATCAAACATAAAAACAACCGAACCAGAGGTTCCTAGGTTTCCATCGCACTTATTAAAAGCAGCACGCACATTGGCAACGGTTCTGTTATTATTGTCAGTTGCTGTTTCTACAACTACAGCAATTCCATGAGGTGCATAGCCCTCAAATAATGTTTCTTTATAGTTAGCGGTGTCTTTGTCGGTGGCTTTTTTAATGGCGCGGGCAACGTTATCTTTAGGCATGTTTGCTGCCTTTGCATTTTGTATGACTGCACGCAATCTAGAATTTGTATCAGGATTTGGGCCCCCTTCTTTCACAGCCATTACAATATCCTTTCCAATTCTTGTAAACGTTTTTGCCATTGCAGACCAACGTTTCATTTTTCTTGCTTTCCTAAATTCAAATGCTCTTCCCATTTCTAACTATAATCAAATTTTTGTGTTGCCAAATTTCTGTTTTTTTATCCTATTTTACAACCTTAAACCTGAATTACTCCCATATTAAATGGTTTTTCTATTGGCGCTTGATTTGCCGCTTCAATTCCCATACTAATCCATTTTCTTGTATCTAACGGATTAATGATAGCGTCTGTCCAGATTCTAGAAGCAGCATAGTAGGGAGATGTTTGTTTATCGTATCGTGCCTCTATGGTTTGTAGTATTTCTTGTTCTTTTTCAGGTGTAATCTTTTCTCCCTGTTTTTTACGCGTTGCAGTTTCAATTTGTAGTAATACCTTCGCTGCTTGGGCACCACCCATAACCGCCAATCTTGCGGAGGGCCATGCTACAATAAATCTTGGATCATAAGCTTTACCACACATGGCATAATTTCCTGCACCATATGAGTTACCAATAACGACCGTGAATTTCGGTACAACCGAATTGCTAACAGCATTTACCATTTTGGCTCCATCTTTTATTATGCCTCCATGTTCCGATTTACTACCTACCATAAACCCGGTAACATCTTGTAGAAAAACCAAAGGAATTTTTTTCTGGTTGCAATTGGCGATAAATCTAGTAGCCTTATCCGCAGAGTCGGAATAAATAACACCTCCAAATTGCATTTCTTTTTTAGCGTTTTTTACTACTTTTCGCTGATTAGCAACAATTCCTACGGCCCATCCATCAATTCTGGCATATGCGCAAATAATCGTTTTGCCATATCCTGTTTTGTATTCTTCAAAATCAGAATTGTCAACCAATCGTTTCATGATATCCTTCATATCATAAGGATCTGTTCTTAATTTGGGTAAAATTCCATAAATATCTTGCTCATCTTCTTTAGGGGTACCTCCTTCAATTCTGTTAAATCCAGCATTTTCTGGGTTTCCAATTTTAGAGACAATATTTTTTATTTTATCCAAGGCGTCTTTATCATCAGTGGCTTTATAATCTGTAACACCGCTAATTTCGCTATGAGTTGTTGCGCCACCTAAAGTTTCGTTATCAATACTTTCTCCAATAGCCGCTTTAACTAAGTAACTACCCGCTAAAAATATGCTTGCTGTTTTGTCAACTATAATGGCTTCGTCGCTCATAATTGGCAAATATGCTCCACCAGCAACACAACTGCCCATAATAGCAGATATTTGAGTAATTCCCATACTGCTCATTACGGCATTATTCCTGAAAATACGTCCAAAATGTTCCTTGTCTGGAAAAATTTCGTCTTGCATTGGTAAATAAACTCCAGCACTATCTACAAGGTAAATAATTGGTAATTTATTTTCAATTGCAATCTCTTGAGCTCTTAAGTTTTTCTTTGCAGTGATAGGGAACCAAGCACCAGCCTTTACAGTGGCATCATTAGCAACAACAAGACATTGTTTTTTCGAAATGTACCCAATTTTTACAACGACTCCTGCTGATGGACATCCGCCATGTTCCTTATACATATCATCCCCTGCAAATGCACCTATTTCTATGCAGTCTGCATTTTTATCTAATAAATAATCGATACGTTCTCTTGCGGTTAATTTTCCCTTTTCATGCTGCTTGTCAATTCTAGATTGACCGCCACCTTTTTGAACTTTTAAAAGGCGTTTTTTAAGTTCGCTAAGTTGAAGTTTATTAAAGTCTTCGTTTTTGTTGAAGTTAAGATCCATTAAAATTAGATTGATTTGGAGTGCTAAAGTACAAAATACCTTCATACTATGTCGTTATTATTTACCATGTAAATATATTCCTTGGAAAATAAAATAATTTGTTGTACGTTTGTACCGAATTAAAACTATAAAAAATGAAACGAGATAAAATTATTTATTATATCGCAACAGGATTGTTAACTGCTTTTGCTTTACTTTCGGTTGGAATGTATCTGTTTAATCATGCAGAAGTGGCAGGAATGTTCGAAGGTTTCGGATATCCGACTTATATTATTTATCCATTGGCAGTTGCTAAGGTATTAGGGCTAATAGCAATTTGGAATCCAAATTTCAAAGCACTTAAGGAGTGGGCGTATGCCGGATTCTTTTTCGATTTTGTTTTGGCATTTTTTGCCCATTATATGATTGGAGATGGAGAACAAATGGGAGCAGTAATGGCAATGGTATTGTTAATAGGTTCGTATATATTTAGTAAACGTATTAAAGCATAATTTATGAAAAAAGTAGTTGTTTTAGCAGGATCTAATAGTAAGAACTCTATCAACAAGCAATTGGCAACATATGCCAGCACAAAAGTTGAAGATGCAGAAATAAACATTTTAGATCTTAATGATTTTCCAGTTCCTATTTATGGAATTGATTTGGAAAATGAAGCTGGAATTCCAGAGAATGCGGAGAAATTAAGCAACGAGATTGCGGGGTCGGATGCAATAATTCTATCCTTAGCAGAGCATAACGGAAGTTATGCAGCAGTGTTTAAAAATGTATTTGATTGGATGTCTAGAATTGAGGCTAAAGTTTGGAGAAATAAACCAATGCTTTTAATGGCATCTTCGCCAGGTGGTAGAGGTGGAGCAGGGGTTCTTGGTAGCGCAAAAATGGCATATCCACATCAAGGAGGAAATATTGTTGGAGAGTTTTCCCTTCCAAGTTTTTTTGATAATTTTAGTGATGGAAAAGTTTCAAACCAAGAATTGAACAATCAATTGAGTTTAGAGGTTGCTAAACTGAATGATGCACTTTAAAACGAAGTTATGGAAAATGAAAAGAAAGAAATAATTAAGAATTATAGTAATAAGGATATCACTGTTACTTGGAAGCCGAACACCTGTATACATGCAACCCATTGTTGGAAGCGGTTGATACAGGTTTTCAATCCTAAAAATAGACCATGGATAAATATGGAAGGCGCCACAACAGAAAGAATTAAAAAACAAGTTGAAGCTTGTCCATCTGGTGCATTGTCATATGTTTCAATTAGCGAGGAAAGCAGAGAGGAGTATCAATTAGAAACCAGAGTTGAAACCATGGAAAATGGACCTTTATTGGTGTATGGAACATTAAATGTTAAGCACGCTGATGGTTCTTTAGAAAAGAAGAATAAAACAACGGCATTCTGTAGATGTGGTGCGTCAACAAATAAACCATACTGTGATGGTAAACATAAAGATATTGAATTTAAAGGATAATAAATTATGGGTGACTTTGCAAAAGAGATAAATTCAAAATTTCCAAACGAAGGAATTAAAGCTATGCTAAATGTTGTGTACAC
This sequence comes from Bacteroidetes bacterium MedPE-SWsnd-G1, assembly GCA_001874265.1. Taxonomy (GTDB): domain Bacteria; phylum Bacteroidota; class Bacteroidia; order Flavobacteriales; family Flavobacteriaceae; genus Urechidicola. The sequence continues at coordinate 11,365 of MPDD01000020.1, forward strand.
ATCTAACTGGATCATCAGTCAGCAAAATGAAGCCTTTAAACCATTTGGAATATCGCCACAGCAATATAATATATTAAGAATTTTACGTGGAGCCGGCGAACCGTTAAAAGTTCAAACGATTAAAGAAAGAATGATTGAACGAGCACCAAATGCCACGAGACTAATGGATAAGTTATGTGCTAAAGAACTGATTAGAAGATTCAATTGTGATAGTGATCGTCGTGTGGTTTATGTAGAAATTAATCAAAAAGGATTGGATCTTGTTCAAGAAATTGTGGCGAAGGAAGATTCAAATTTATGGAATACTTTGACCGAATCTGAAGCAAAGAAATTGAATGAATTGTTGGATAAAATGAGGTAAAAATTTGTTAATTTATTTTCCATGGAAATTAATGGAAATGAAATTATTTAATTACAAAAGAAGAAGTTATGAATACATTAAAATCAATACAAAAAATAACAGATAGCCCTATGGTAAGTATGGGGCCAATAAGATTACGACAACCACTGCCAAATGGCGATATAGATAAGGTAGATCCGTTCATTTTATTGCATCATTATGGACCTTATGCAATTAGTGAGTTTAATAACCCCTTTGATTTAGGACCGCATCCGCATCGTGGTTTTGAACCAATTACATTACTATATAAAGGAGAACAACTTCACCGAGATTCCTTAGGAAATGAAATGTTAGTAAAAGCAGGTGATGTGCAATGGACAACTGCAGGTAGGGGTATAATTCATTCAGAAGGACCTACCAAAGATTTTGTAATGAAAGGAGGAGAGTTGGAAGGAATTCAATTATGGCTGAATTTGCCTGCCGATAAAAAAATGATGCCTGCAAATTATCAACATGTAAAAAGTGAGGATATGCCAGTTGTTTCAAATCCGGATAATTCAATTGAATTAAAAGTGGTTGCAGGAAGGCAGGTGAATGAATTAGGATTAATTAAGACTCAAACCGAAGTAAATGTGTTTATGGTAAAGACTACAGGAAAAGGTGCAATGGAAATTGATATTCCAACTTCTCATGAATCCTTTATTTATCTATTGGATGGTGAGGTAATCATAAATAACACTGTAAATCTTAAGAAAGGAGCCTCTCAAATGGTAACGTTTAATCAAGATGGAAATAAGGTTCATTTGAATTCGGTTGTAGAGAGTAATGTTTTAATTCTGTCTGGACAACCGATAAATGAGAAAATAGCACAATATGGCCCATATGTAATGAATACACAAACAGAGATTATGGAAGCTATGCGAGATTATCAAATGGGGAAGATGGGTTATTTAGCAACCTAGTTAGAATGCGTAAAATAATACAGTATGATTGTATTATGAAAAATGTATACATTTGATTGGTTTAATTAAAGTACTTTAACGTTGACATAATTATATGTAGCCAATATGAGCATCCTGTTTTATTCAATCTATTCACTATTTATAGGTATTTATCTTTTGAAGTGCATTTTCAACAATCTTGAACCGTAAATTTATGAGTTCGCAGACGGCTTATTATTAATTACAATTGATATAGTTTGGATAGATAGTAAAGTGATACCTAGATTAAATAAGAGCAAAATGAGAAGGTCGATAAGTGCTTTTAAAAGTTATACATTCATATTGGTATTAGCAGTATGTTTTGCAGGGTTTTCGCAAAAGGCTAAAAAGGTAGATGTTTTAGTTGTTGGAGGAGGAGCGAGTGGAACTACTGCGGGAATTCAAGCAGCGAGATTGGGTGTTAAGACACTTATTATCGAAGAAACTCCATGGATTGGAGGTATGTTAACATCGGCAGGTGTTAGTGCTATTGACGGAAATTACAGATTGCATTCTGGTTTATGGGAAGAATTTCGGCAGGCTTTGATTACACATTATGGCGGAGAAGAGAAGTTAAAGACAGGGTGGGTTAGCAATGTTTTGTTTGAGCCACATATAGGAGAAGAGATTCTCACTAAAATTTGTAAAAAAGAATCCAATCTAACCATACATCGAAACAGTCATTTGACAAGTATAAAGCAGGAAGAGAATGGGTGGTTAGTTAAAATTAATTCGGAGGGAAGAGAAATAGAAGTTAGTGCCAAAAGGGTTATTGATGCCACGGAGTTGGGTGATGTAGTTAAAAAAATAGGGATCCCTTATGATATTGGGATGGATTCAAAACGTGAAACAGGTGAAGATATAGCACCTGAAATGGAAAATAACATAGTTCAAGATCTTACCTATGTTGCTGTTTTGAAAGACTATGGTGAGGGTGCGGATAAAACGATTGAAAAGCCAGTAAATTATAATCCGGTCGTTTTTAAATGCACTTGTGCAGGAAAATGTACAAAAGAGGAAAGTGGTAAAACACTTTGGGATTGTGATAAAATGATGGAGTATGGAAAGTTACCTAATGGTTATTACATGGTTAATTGGCCAATTTATGGGAACGATTATTATGTGAATGCCATAGAAATGTCTGAAAAAGAGCGAAAGATTGCATTTGATAAAGCAAAAGAATATACCTTGAATTATGTCTATTATCTACAAACAGAATTGGGATATAAAAATTTAGGAATAGTTCAAGATATGTATCCGACTAGTGATGGTTTACCGCTAATTCCGTATCACAGAGAATCAAGGAGAGGGAAAGGAATTGTTAGGTTTAATATTAACGATTTATCCAAACCATTTAGTCAGAAAAATAATTTATACAGGACGGGAATCGCTGTTGGAGACTACCCAGTAGATCACCACCACTATGCTTATCCAGAATCAAATACCCTTCCTGATTTACACTTTTATCCAGTGCCATCATATTCAATTCCTTTGGGAGCCTTAATTCCAAAAGAGCAATCAAACTTCATATTTTCGGAGAAAAGTATTTCTGTAACAAACCTTGTAAATGGTACTACAAGACTTCAACCTGTATGTTTGCTAATTGGTCAAGCTTCGGGGGTATTAGCTGCTTTATCCGTAAAAGATAATGTATCTCCAGAAGAAGTATCTGTTAGAAAAGTTCAAAATGAATTGCTAAAGGCGAGTGCTTTTCTAATGCCATATTCAGATATTTTAGTGGGTGATTTTGGATTTAAAGCTATACAAAGAATTGGTGCTACGGGTATATTGAAGGGAGAAGGTAAAAATGTGGGATGGGAAAATCATACATATATTTATCCGCATGAGTTAATTATGGTTGACGATCTTATTGAAGGTTTAAGAAATTGGATTGATCTTGATTCAAAGAATTTTCTATCAAAAAAACCTTCATTTAATGAATTGGTTGAAATATTTTATCTCCTTTTACGTAATTATGGTATTTCAAAATCTAAGGCTAACATTAAAAAAGAAATGAATTCTATTGCAAAACATAATGGATTTAAGAATTATTTAAATGAATTAACTAGGTTGCAATTCGCAGTTCTTTTAGATGAAGTAGTAAACCCTTTTAATTTGAGGGATGTGAGTCATTTAGGTGAATTTTAAGAATCTGAAACTTAAGTTCTCTTAGACCAGAAAAATTACCTATTAATTTCCGATATTTGTATTTCATAGCATGCGTTTTTCAACGCAATAAAATTTAGAATTATGTCAATGAATAAAAATACGGTTCTTACTTGGGCCACGTTTATAATGATATTTGTAGGAGTTGTTCTCATTGGTTTAGGAGCCTTTAGATACGATGATGTTGCCGGATGGGGTTTTGCTGCAGTAGGAGTCGGTTTTTTTGCAAATGCATGGGTGTTTAACGCATTAAAAGGGAGAGTGTAATGAGCGACGATAAGAAGATTATATTTTCAATGACAAGGGTAAACAAAACATACCCTGGAGCAAATAAACAAGTATTAAAGAATATTCATTTAAGTTTCTTTTACGGAGCCAAGATTGGTATTTTAGGTCTTAATGGTTCGGGTAAATCTACTTTAATGAAAATTATTGCTGGTATTGAAAAGAATTACCAAGGAGATGTTACTTTTTCTCAAGGATATACTGTAGGATATTTATCACAAGAACCGGAATTAGATGATTCTAAAACGGTGATGGATATTGTAAAAGAAGGAGCATCGGAAACAGTTGCTGTTCTTGAAGAATACAATAAAATTAACGACATGTTTGGTCTGGAAGAAGTGTATTCTGATCCAGAAAAAATGGAAAAGTTAATGAACCAACAGGCAGAATTACAAGATAAGATTGATGCTTTAGATGCTTGGGAATTAGATACAAAATTGGAAATAGCCATGGATGCGTTAAGAACACCAACTGGAGATACACCAATTAAAAACTTGTCAGGTGGTGAGCGTAGAAGGGTAGCACTATGTAGATTGTTATTACAACAACCAGATGTATTGTTGCTAGATGAACCTACCAACCATTTAGATGCGGAATCTGTACATTGGTTAGAGCACCATTTATCACAATATAAAGGAACTGTAATTGCTGTTACACACGATAGATATTTCTTAGACAACGTTGCTGGCTGGATATTGGAATTGGATAGGGGAGAAGGAATTCCTTGGAAAGGAAATTATTCTTCTTGGTTAGATCAAAAATCAAAGCGTTTGGCTCAAGAGGAGAAAACGGCTTCAAAACGTCAGAAAACCTTAGAACGAGAATTAGAATGGGTAAGACAAGGAGCAAAAGGACGACAGTCTAAATCAAAGGCACGTTTGGCAAATTATGATAAATTAATGAGCCAAGATCAAAAGCAGGTGGAAGAAAAGTTGGAAATTTATATTCCTAATGGGCCAAGACTTGGAACGAACGTTATTGATGCAACACATGTATCAAAAGCCTTTGGTGATAAATTGCTTTATGAGGACTTGAATTTTAATTTACCTCCAAATGGTATTGTAGGAATTATAGGACCGAATGGTGCTGGTAAAACCACAATTTTTAGAATGATTATGGATGAGCAACAGCCAGATAAAGGAGACTTTAAAGTTGGAGGCACCGCTAAGGTGGCTTATGTTGATCAATCACATTCTAATATTGACCCTGACAAATCTATTTGGGAAAATTTTTCAGACGGACAAGATTTGGTAATGATGGGTGGTAAAATGGTAAATTCACGTGCGTATTTAAGCCGATTTAATTTTGCAGGTTCAGAACAAAACAAAAAGGTAAGTACATTATCAGGTGGAGAACGAAACAGGTTGCATTTGGCAATGACGTTAAAAGAAGAAGGTAACGTATTGTTGCTTGATGAGCCTACGAATGATTTAGATGTGAATACTTTACGAGCACTGGAAGAAGGTCTAGAGAACTTTGCTGGATGTGCTGTGGTTATTAGTCACGATAGATGGTTTTTAGATCGTATTTGTACACACATTTTAGCATTTGAAGGAGATTCTCAGGTATATTATTTTGAAGGGTCTTTTTCTGAGTATGAAGAGAATAAAAAGAAACGTTTAGGTGGCGATTTAATGCCAAAACGTATTAAATATAAAAAGCTAATTAGATAATTATTTATGAAGCATTTAAATTCTGAGCAACTAACTGAAGGTCTAGAAAATATTTTACAGTCTCCAAAAGATGATGGAGGATTAGAAATGATTGTTCGAAGACCCAAAGAGAATGAACGCGAAGTATTAGATGTTGGTCAATTAGACCTAGTATTAGGATTAGTAGGTGATAATTGGAAAACAAGGGGGAGTTCAAGAACCGATGATGGTTTTGGGCACCCTCTTATGCAATTAAACCTTATGAATTCACGAACAATTGAATTATTAGCGCAATCAAAAGAAAGATGGCCGTTAGCAGGTGATCAGTTTTTTGTTGACTTTGATTTAAGTGAAGAGAACATTCCACCTGGTACACAAATGCAAATTGGTACCGCAATTATTGAAAGAACAGAAATCCCACATTTAGGTTGTAAAAAATTTGTAGAAAGGTTTGGAATGGATGGCATGAAATTTGTAAATTCGAAACAAGGAAAGTTGTTAAACCTAAGAGGAGTAAATGCGAAGGTAATCACTCCTGGTTTAGTAAAGACTAACGACCGAATTAAGAAACTATAGGTTTTTCCCCAAAGACGACTATTGTTAACTTAGTTTTATAGTAAGAATGAAAAGAAACGATGCACTTGTCACTGCTCAATTTTTATTGACTTTATTAGGAATAGGTATACTACTTATTGCAATTTTTATCGAAGAAAAATTTAGTTTTATTCCAGTTTTAAATGGGGTTTCTCTCTTTATTATTTCCTGGACTTTATCATTTCTTAAGCGAAAACAGCGTTAGTTTTTTAAATAACTTATTGCATTAGGCCCTTCCATAAAAATGAGGTCCAATATACTTAAGTTTGGTATAAAACCATATTTATCATCGAAGACCTGGGTGTATGGTTTAAATTCAAACGAAGACTTAAATTTTGGCGTAGCTAAAATTCGAGAATCTTTCATAATTGGCTCCTTCAGGTACTCTGTTGTTTTGGAAAATGAAATATCTTCTAGTAGTGCATCTAATATAAATTCGTGGGTCTTTATATTTAAATCTTGAAGAAAATTATGTTTTGTTTCAAAAATAGGCATAATGTCATCCTCGTAAAACTCATAATATGGAGATGATCTATAAGCAGCTTGTAGTGTTTTAAGTTGTCGTTTCTGCCAAGCATATTCGTTGTCCACTTTTGTATCTTTGGTTTTCTGCTTGATCATCGAATCATGAGTTCGAATAATAGGAACATTCATTTGTAATTTGCCAAGCGAAGCATAGATGTAACAACGATTTCTATAAGTTTGTTTTTGAAAATTATCTTCTACTTCAAAAACAATGGCATCGTTTTGAAGAATGGCCATATACTGTGAAATTGGTGCAAAATATGTAGGAAGAAATAACACAGGTTACGCTTTTTTCTTTTTTATGAAGTTGCTGTAAAATAACCAAATTGCCAAGCCGCCTAAGAAAAAGTAAAAGTAAGAGCGTGGTTTTCCTTCACCATGCACGGTAGTAAACAAACGATCCCATCTAATTTTATTTTTAATGCCATCGCCATTGGTTTCCCAACTCATCCAAATAAAGACGGGTTTTCCGACAACGTGATCAAATGGAACATACCCCCAAAAACGAGCATCTAAAGAACTTTGTCTGTTATCACCCATCATCCAATAATAATCTTGTTTAAAGGTATAATTGGTAACACGTTCTCCATTTATAAATACTTCATCTCCATTAAAAGTTACATTTTCGTGATGTTCATATTCTTCAATTAAATGTTTATAAAACGGAATTGATTTGTGGTCTAACACAACAGTTTCTCCTTTTTTTGGAATGTAAATAGGTCCAAAATTATCTTGGGTCCAAGGGTACTGAGAGTCATGAGGAAATACTCTTTTATCGAAATTCCCTGCTGGTTCTAACAATTTTGTAATACTCTTTAATGCCGGATTTTTACGCACTAAAGCCGCTTCTTCGTCAGTTACGTTTAATACAAGGTTTCCTGCTCTATTTCTTCCGTATTCTCTTACATTGTATCGAACTTCTACACTCCTTTTACTAAGGTTTTGACCTTCATTTAATATAACCTCATGATAAAATTGAGGGTTTGCTCTATCGGGCATAATTGAACGCTCCCCATTAATGTAAATATCGCCATCTATTATTTGCAAGGAGTCTCCAGCAATAGCAACACATCTTTTTACATAATTTGTTTTTTTATCAATAGGTTTGTAAGTGAATTTTCCAGATCGGTCATTCCACATCCATTTTAAAGAATCTGCAGGCCAATTAAACACGACAATTTCATTTCGCTTTATTTTCTGAAGACCTGGTAATCGCATGTAGGGTAATTGCACTTGCTTGTTGTAAGACCCTTTATCTGTTAAAGGAATGGAATCATGAACCATAGGAAGTGCTAAAGGAGTCATTGGAATCCTTGCTCCGTAATGAAATTTACTTACAAATAGATAATCTCCAATTAATAAAGATTTTTCTAATGATGAGGTAGGTATGGTATAAGGTCGCATAAAATAAGTATGCACCAAGGTTGCAGCAATTATGGCAAAGGCAATAGAACTCACCCATTCTCCCAAACTACTTTGTGGTTGCAAACTGCGTTCCTCCTTGTATTTAACATCGGTTGCATAATTGACATAATAAATATAAATCCCCAATGTCAGTAATACAACAGCGGTGTCTATTCGAGAGTTTTTTCCAAAACTTCGAATAGTTTCAATCCATAAAATTGGAAACATTAATAAGTTTACAATTGGAATAAATAGTAAAATAACCCACCATTTAGGTCGGTTAATTATTTTCATTAAAATAACAGCGTTATAAACTGGAATTGCCGCCTCCCAAGATTTTCTTCCTGCCTTAATGTATAACTTCCATGTTCCAGCGAAATGTATTACTTGAAGTGCTGTAAAAAACAACAACCATAATTGAATTAATGTCATAATTTTATTTTAAAAATTTATAGTCCTAATACATCTTTCATTGTAAAGACTCCTTCTTTATTGACCAACCATTCAGCAGCAACAACAGCTCCTAAAGCAAAACCTTGTCTGTTATGTGCAGTATGTTTAATGTCTATCGTGTCAATACTAGATGTATAAGAAACGGAATGTGTTCCTGGTACATCAGGAACTCGTTTCACAACTATAGGTATTTCGTTTTCTTTATTTGTTACATCTAAAGCCCAATTACTTTTAGAAGTGTTTTTTATAATTCCTTCTGCTAAGGTTATAGCAGTACCACTTGGGGCATCTAATTTTTTAGTATGATGAATTTCTTCCATAGTGATACTATAATCAGCAAGATTTGTCATCATTTTGGCTAACTGTTCGTTCAATTCGAAGAAAATATTTACCCCTAAACTAAAATTTGTAGCCGAAATAAATCCACCATTGTTTGAATTACATATTTCTACGGCTTCTTCGTATTTATCTAGCCAACCGGTTGTTCCAGAAACCACAGGAACTCCATTTTTAAAGCAATTGGTAATGTTTTCGAAGGCAGAATTAGGAATGCTAAAATCAATCGCAATATCCGCATGCGAAATGTCAAATTCTTTTGAATCAACATCAATTTTTAAAACAATTTCATGCCCTCTTTCTAAAGCAATTTTTTCGATTGCTTTACCCATACGTCCGTATCCTATCAATGCTATTTTCATGAAATGATGTGTTTTAAAAATTGTAAGATAATGCTATTCCACCTACCAGTTTATTGGTGATGGGATCTATTGTTATATTAGGATTAAAAGAGATGTCGTCTATGGTGTTCATCTGCATTAAATGGGCATTAACACTGGCCTCAACTATTTGTAGACCATAAATTCCAATGGTAATTAATAAGGATAAATCTCTACTCTCTTTAAATTGAGTTTGGGCACGCATCAATGCATCTCGACTTAAGAAAGAATTTCCATTCTCTCCATCGAATTCATGAGGTTTCCCATTCTCATTTAATTTAAAAGCTTCTCTATATCTGTTGTATTGATCGTTATTTTCGATGTAAAAATAAATGGATGTTCCCAATGCAGCGTATACTATGGGTACTTTCCAATATTTTTTATTGTATACCTGACCGAGTCCCGGTAACACAGCGGAATAGAAGGCCGCCCTAGAGGGCGCTAATGGATCAATACTCTCTTCGTCTACAATTTGTATCGATTCACTGATAATTAATTCATCTTCTTGTGCTACAACTAATTGAACACAAAAAAAACAAAAAAAAGAAAAAATATATGTTGGTTTCAACACTATTGTAGCAACTTTTTAATTCTATTAAAATCTTCTTCAGAATGAAATGGAATCACAATTTTCCCTTTGTCTTTACCAGAGACTTTAATGTCTATTTTGTGACCAAAATATTCGCTAATTTCTTTGATGCTTTTTTTGATAAATTTTGGTAATTCAGGCTTCTCATTTAAATTTTCTGTTATAATTCCTTCTTTATGGTTTTTAACAAGAACTTCAGTTTGCCTAACTGAAAGTTTTTGTTTTAGAATTTTCTCATATACAGATAGTTGGTCATCTTGATTTTCAATATTAATCAAAGCCCGTCCATGCCCCATAGAAATAAACCCATCTCGCATTCCTGTTTGGATGATAGGGTCTAATTTTAAAAGCCTTAAATAATTGGTAACAGTTGATCTTTTTTTACCAACGCGCTGACTCATTTTGTCTTGAGTTAAGTTTAATTCGTCAATCATTCGTTGATAAGACATAGCAATTTCTATTGGATCTAAATCTTTTCTCTGAATATTCTCAACCAGCGCCATTTCCAACATTTCTTGGTCATTTGCCAATCTAATATATGCTGGGATGGTTTTATTGCCTATAAGCTTTGAAGCCCTAAACCTTCGCTCACCCGAAACTAATTGAAATGTATTTCCTTCAAGTTTACGAACTGTAATAGGCTGAATGACACCTAATTCTTTAATGGAACTGGCTAATTCGTTTAATGCTTCTTCATTAAAGTAACTTCTTGGCTGAAAAGGGTTTACGTTAATAGAGGTGATATCGAGTTCAACAATACTACCTACTAATTTGTCTGCGTCAATATCGCTAGCAGAATTGATGTTTGAATTATTGTCCTTTAACAACGCCGAAAGCCCTCTTCCTAACGCCTGTTTCTTTGTTGCTTTTGCCATGTTTATTTATTCCTTTTTAGGATTTCGTTTGCTAAATTAATATAATTTTCTGCTCCTCTACTTGTGGCATCATATTTAATAATACTTTCACCATAACTTGGTGCTTCACTCAGACGAACATTTCGTTGAATGATGGTTTTAAAAACCATGTTGTCAAAATGTTTTTTGACTTCATCTACTACTTGGTTAGATAATCTTAACCTTGAATCATACATGGTAAGCAGCAGGCCTTCAATATCAAGAGCCTTATTGTGAATTTTTTGAACTCCTTTTATCGTATTTAGTAATTTACCCAAACCTTCCAAAGCAAAATATTCACATTGTATAGGAATAATAACAGCATCGGCAGCAACAAGAGAATTTAAAGTAATCAATCCTAAAGAAGGAGCGCAATCGATGAGGATATAATCATACTCTTCTTTAATATCTTTCAATGCCTTTTTTAGCATGTATTCTCTTTCCTCCTTATCTACCAATTCAATTTCAATTGCCACCAAATCTATATGTGCAGGTATAATGTCTACATTGGGCGAGTTGGTTTTAACAATTGCTTCTTTGACAGAAATGGTATGCTCTAATAATTGATAGGTTCCCGCTGTAATTTCCTCAATGTCTATACCTAATCCAGAACTTGCATTTGCTTGTGGATCTGCATCTATAAGCAGAATCTTTTGCTCCAAAACACCTAAAGATGCAGCAAGATTAACGGATGTTGTAGTTTTTCCAACACCACCTTTTTGATTAGCAATTGCGATTATTTTTCCCATAAATATTGTTGAGGTTATTGGTTGTAAAAATACAATTATTTATGAGTTGGGAAAATAGAACTTGTTATATTTAACTTAACGCCTTATTAAACTGAAGTTTCCTTTTCGGTTTCTAGATTGACCATTGTTATCGATTAATTCTACAGAGAACCAATAATCGTCCGATGGGAGCTCCGTTCCGTTGTAAAAACCATCCCAACCTTCTCCTAAAGGGTCCACTTTTGCTAATATCTTTCCAAATCTATCATATATATATATTAATGAAGAAGGATAAAAATCTCGACTTACACCCAAGATCGTCCAAGTATCATTATATCCGTCGTCATTAGGAGTGAAAAATTTAGGAAATCCAATAACGGATACTTCTAACATGGCCAAACCACAGCCATTTTTATCACGGACATATATAGTATGTAACCCTGGTGCAACATTTTCAAATAAAGAATCATCTTGATAAGGACCAAATTCATCATCTAAAGCAAATTCATAATCGCCCAAACCTAAATTGTTGTTTTCATCATTTATGGTGATTGTATTATTCGATGAATCATCTGTTATAGTAACATCATCGTGGTCTAAAATTGCAATATCCGATTCTATCACTGTTACCGTTTGTGGAAAGGATTCACAATTCAATCCAGAAGTGGCAATAACTGTATATATGCCACCTTCAGAAACTTCAACTGTCGCCTCTGTACTTATGATTTGGTTATTCTCATCAGTCCATTCATAGGTGTAAACATCCTTAGGATTAAAAGCTTCTAATGTTATTGGAGGTAAATTTAAACAAACAACAGCTTCTGGGATTACTTCAAATTCTGGGCGGTCGTAAACAATCAGGTTCAAATATGGCCCCACACCAAAGCAAGCACCATTATCATTACTCTCAACACGTACATATAAGGTTTGGTTAAAAGGAGTTTCACTCATGTAATCACTTTGAGAAACAATTTCATTCTGTTCTAATTGTGCATCGTTTTGGTTTCTGTAATAATGCACAGAAAGGTTTTGCCCTGAAGGGAATTGAGCAATCATATCAGATGAAGCTTGAGTAAGGTCAAATAAATGAAGTCCATCTATGGTGTCATCATTATCACAAGTTTCTAAAGTATAACTATAACCAGCTGGGAAGGAAGTTGTTGAAACTTCTAAAGACACTGTACTTACTCTGTGACAGCCATCAATGGTTTCTACCCTAGCATAAACAGTTGACGCCGTTGAATTGTTAAATGGAGATGTATTTACCGCATTTGAGCCCGTATCGGCATCTGTCATATTTAAATGATACGTTACCGTAACATTGGTTGCTCCATTAGTGATATAATCATTCGCTTCTTCTAAATTGTAATCTGTAAATCCGTCTGGGTTTCCGTCTTCATCACAATTTTTAAATATCATTGTAGGTTGAATTACAGGTAATTCAAAGACTTCAATTCTAAATGAAGTGTCCGAATAACAAGAGCTTTCTAAATTGTTTGTCATACGCACATATATAGTTTGTCCATCAACTACTGAATTTTGAAAATTAACTGGATCTAAAATTTCACTCGTAGGGTCATAGCTAGAACCAGTAAAATAGGATAAACTAAACTCCGAGGCAACTTGTCCATTCAGTATCTCGGTTGTTCTTTCAGTTAAATCAAATATAATAAGGCCATCGGTGTCCGATCCTACCGAAGTATTATCGCATTCGGCAATAGGAATAATCGACGCAGCATCTAGAGGAAATGCAGAATTATAGACCTCTAATCCAAATGAAGTAGTATCATAACAACTAGGGTGTAGAGTATTCTCTACACGCGCATAAATCGTAGCAAATCCACTTTCAAATGGGCTTGTAATCGGGTTTAAATTCAAATCAGCATCATTTTGAGACACGTGATAGGTAATAGTCATTCCGGGCTCTGTATTTATGAGCCCATTTTGTGATGTTAAATCAAACGCCATCGTACCATTATTATCATCATCGCATAAAATCATATTTGATGGCTGAATCGGAATTGGAGTTGTGAAAATTTCCAATTCAAATTGTGTGTCCGTAAAACAAGTAGGCTCAATTATATTTGTAGATCTAACATAAATCGTTTGACCACCAACTACATCATTTTGGAATGCTGTAGGGTCAGAAATAGAAACGCTATAAGCTGCATCCTTAAAATATGTTAATGGAAAATCTGAGATGTTTTGACCATTTGATATTAATGGTTGATATTCTGTTAAATCTGTAATGTTAATGCCGTCATCAAGTGTTCCGTAAGATAAATTATCACAATTCTGCATTGGTGGGATACTACTTGCGTCTAAAGGCAAGGCAGATTGATAAATAGTGATATCAAAACTAGTTGTATCAAAGCAATTGTTATTGTTTAAATTCTGAATTCGTGCAAAAATTGTAATATTTGGTGAATCAAACGGAACCGGAAGTTCATTAATGTTAGCGTCCGCATCTGCTTGAGAGCTAAAATATTTTACCTCAAAAATCGATGGGTCTTGCCCATTTAAAACTACAGACGAATACATCGTATCAAAATCAAATGAATAAGTTCCAGAATAGGCTGGGTCACAAACAATTTGAGTTGTTACGGGATATGCGGTAGGAGGTTCATTAACAGATTGTATACTAAAGTTTCCATTTCTAAAACTGGTTCTACCACAGGCATCTACGGACGTGACTTCCAAATTGTAATCGCCTATATCGGTTAACTGAATATTTGTTAAGACTAAGTCTTCAGTCGTGGATACAACATTCCCATTGAATGTCCATTCATATGTTGCAGTACCCGACAAAGGTTCCGGACTTATGATTAAATCATCTCCCAAACATAAATCTACCAATTGACCATTTAGAACTATAGAGTTACCACTTCCGTCGTCTCCCGTAATTTCTATGGGAGAAAAAATTGAAGATAAAAAAGGAGGCAAACCTTGGGTAGCCATTCCTGAACCTAAATCGATAACATCTTGCTGATAGTCGCAACCTGTTCCTAATTCATCTGGTGCATTTATAACATCTAAATATCGAGTTCCATTCCAATAATCAAATGGAACAGTCGCATAAATTTTTCCGTCAGGCCCTAACTGTAATGCACCTCTATAACCGACTTGGTTTTGTATCAAAACTGAAGAATTGGCTACATCTGTACTTGTGAGGTCATATTGATATACTTTATTTCTAATTCCATCAAAAGTAGAAGCATATAATCTACCAGATTGCCTAGAAAATTCAAGCCCATAAGCGTGCTCAAGGTTATTTGAGTCGTCAAAAATTCTTATAGGGTTACTCGCTTGCCCTGTAGCATCATTAAAGTCATATATAAAAACACTACTATCTCCAATTGGATTATCTTGTGTATATAGAAAGTGGGCGATTGCAATTTTTTTTCCATCAGGCGAAACTTTTAAATAACCTCTTCTGTCTTCGCCACCAAAAGGGGGTGGAGCATAAGATGATACTGGAGTAGTGTTGACTCCTGAGGCATCTACCTTATATGATTTTAAATAGGCTCCATCATAAGAAATGACCCAATTAGTATTACAATCTGCACCTTTTACAGCGGCAACTTTTTCTGTCCATTGAAGGCTTAAGGAACCAGATAAATCTGTAGGGCCTCCAACTACTTTTCCAAGACCTCCATTTAATGACATATCTATAGTATAGTAGTTAAACCCAGGAACCTCGGTGTTGAAGTATGCTCCCACAGTAAAAATATAAAATTCAGTTGAACTTAAAGGCTTAGGGATAATCATAGCGGACTGGGTACTCGAAGGGTTTCCTTTTAAATTAGACCCCCCATCCATAACTAAATGACTAGAATTCCATACTGTACTACCATCCGAATAAAAAAGTAAATTTCCATTTGCATCCGAAAAAGCTGAGCAACCTTCCTCTGTTCTTATTTGAACAGATGGGTTAGAAATATTTGTAACACTGCCATTTGTATGGTCAAATTGGATACCTGCATTTTGGCCAAAAAACCAATTATTGGCTTCACCTTGACCATATGAAATTGCACAAATTAGCAGTAGAGCAATTAATATTATATTCTTTTTCATTAATTTCTATGAATAGTAGGAACTAACAAAAGTAAGTATATATTTAATTATATTAAAAATTAGTTAGGATTTAACACTATAAATCTCTGCGTTTTAATAATCGATAAGAAGCATAAATAAATATTGCTGTCCACGCTAGAACAATTAGAATATCGCCAAAATGAACTGAAAAGTCCTTGCTAAGATCTTCACCAATTTGATTTGCTACCGATTTTACCGCCGAAAATCTAGTGAAAGGTTCCTTTATTAAATTAGACATTGCTTCTAAAGGTAAAAACTGCATAATAAAATCTACCGCGCCTTCAAGTTTCCAATATAGCATTCCTTTTGTGAAACTTTCTATCATAAACCATACAATCAAAGCTCCTATAGCAAAGGCTGATCGTTTAATTAAGATTCCAAGGAATAATCCCATAGAAAAGAAACCGACTAATTTCACGAAATAGGCAAAAATATATTCTAAATCAGAAAAAATGATTGCAGGTTCTGTAAAATCAGAATATATCAATCCTAAAATTAAGGATACTAAAAAAACGAACAAAGTAGATACTAAGGCAAAGACTATTACAGTATAGAACTTAGAAAGAATGAATTCTTTTTTGCTTAGACCATCTATTAGATTTTGTTTTAACGTTTTGTTACTGTATTCATTAGACATCATTGATACGATTACCAATAACAAGAAAATCTTTATAGTTGAGGATAAAAACGTATTCAAATGCCAGATGTATGGAAAATTAAATATGCCTAATTCTGCTAAATGAAATTTTATTTCACCGATATCAAATTTAATGGAAGCGATTAAAGCAGTTGATGTTAAAAGCACAAAATAAGTTATGATTAATACCTTACTTGCTCTACTGTGTTTTAATTTGTGAAATTCTATATTGAGTAATCTAAACATGATTATTTATCGTTAGTTAGGGTAAGGAATTGTTGCTCTAAACTTGGCTTACGCTTCACCAAGTGCGTTAATACAATGTTTTTTTCGAAGAGAAATTTGTTAATTTCTGATGCGGACACATTTCTATTTAAAGTCGCAATCAACATTCCATCTAATTCTGTTTTAACTGATGAAACTCCATCAAATTCGTTCAAAATTGCAATTAACGCTTCATTCTGATTCTCTGTATTTAAATCTAAGAATCCGTGAGAAGCGGTTATTTCATCAGTTCTTCCTTCGTATAATTTTACCCCTTTTCTGATAACCACAACATGAGAACATACTTTTTCAACTTCATCTAATAAATGCGAAGCTAAAAGAATTGTTGTACCGTTTGAAGCGATTTTTTTTATGATTTGTCTTATCTCATGAATTCCTTGCGGGTCTAGACCATTCGTAGGTTCGTCCAATATTAGAATCTCAGGATTGTTTAACAGCGCTGAGGCAATTGCCAAACGTTGTTTCATTCCCAATGAAAACGTTTTGAATTTGCTGTCTCTTCGTTCGTAAAGATTGACCGTTTTTAATTTTTCATTGATATTGTCTTGAGAAACACCTTTAATTTTGCAAACCAACTTTAAGTTCTGAGCAGCCGTCATGTACGGATAGAAATTTGGACGTTCTATTATTGCACCAACTTTTTTTAAGGCTTCATGCGTAGAAAGATCTCCGTTGAACCAACTAAACTCTCCAGAAGTACGATTTACAACGTTAAGGATGATTCCTAAAGTAGTAGATTTTCCACTACCGTTCGGGCCTAGGATTCCGTAAACATTTCCTTTTTTAATTTCGAACGACAAATTGTTAACAGCATGAACTGGGCCGTATTTTTTGTCTAGATTTTTAAGCGATAAGATTGTTTCCAATGATTAGTTGCATTTGGTTGTTATATGTTAAACGACCAAGATACAATAATGTTACAGAAATTATGGATTAATATTGTGTAGACCTTAATTGATTAAAAATCGTAATCGTCTAAGTTCTCAAATTCTCCAAAGCCATCCATTTCATCATCACCCATGTCAAAATCTAAAGATGTGTTTTCGGCAGTGAATTCTTTTTCAGGCGCTTCATCCGGCGTTTCGCCAAAAGCAAATGAAACAAAAGGGAGGTCATTTTTTGTAGTGGCTTTAGTATCTATTACTTCAATAAAAAAGGTCCACATTGAAAAGAAATCATACACATAAATTAATCGGCTTGATTTTGATTGGAAAACTTCTGAAGCCAAAGTATCTTTCATTGGTTTTGAAGTTCCCATATCAAACAATGGATATTCTTCACCTTGATTCCATTCACTATCTGACAAATAGAAGGAGGCCATTTCTTGTCCGTTGAAGCCGAATGCTTTGGCAAGTTCTTTATGAACAAGTTCAAGATTAGAAGAATCATCGATAATTAAATCTCTAATTACATCCTTTTCTACATCTAAAATTGCTCTGATTTTTATTGCCATACCTCTGTGTTAGAATGCTGCAAAATTAGCAATAATATAGAATTAATTATGCTATTTTTGTGAATACTTTAATTACAAACGGCCCTTTTAAAATGGATGTAAAAAAGACTTTAGATCATATAAATAATCAGGTGTTTAAAAATACACTTATGACAACGTTAGGAATTAAAGTAGTTGAGGTTGGTAAAGATTTTGTGGTGGCGACTATGCCTGTAGATTCTAAAGTTTATCAGCCAGATGCCTTGTTACATGGAGGAGCAACAGTTGCCTTGGCAGAAACAGTTGGGAGTTTAGCGTCTCATATATCTGTGGATTTGGAGAAGTATTATGTAAAAGGGCTAGAGATTACAGCCAATCATTTAAAAAGTGTGAAAAATGGTTTGGTAACGGCAACAGCAAAACCCATTCATAAAGGAAAAACTACACATTTATGGGAAGTTAAAGTTGAAAATGATCAAGGAGATTTAATTTCGTTAATTAAGTTGACGACCATTGTCTTGCCAAAAAAGAAATAGACATGCGTCGATTTTTGTTGAAATTATTTAAAGTTGTAAGTGCAATAATTATTGTGCTGTTGACTGTCTTTCTGATATTGATTCATAATTTTTTTCAGCCTAAGTCAAGTGAAGAAATTTTATCTGATTTTAAAGAGTCTTCGAAAGAGGTTTATATAAGTAATAAGGATATTGACGGGAAAACAATTCGAGTTTTAGCATCTCAATTTGAAATTGATACGCTTAAGCCAACTGTTGTGTTTGTTCACGGCAGCCCAGGCTCAGGCATGGATTTTAAAAAATATTTACAAGATTCAGAGCTCTCTAAAAAGGCAAATTTAATTACTTATGATAGGGTAGGATATAATTTTGGCAGCAATGATGAATTATTACCAATACGAAGTGAGGTCCAAATTTTGGAGCAATTAATTAGTGAATTGTCTGCATCTAAAACTATAATTGTTGGTTATTCCTACGGAGGCCCAATTGCATTAGGTGTTAAAAGTGAATATAAGGAAGTAATTTTATGCGCTCCTGCTGCTATAGCTGAAGTAGAGCCGATGTTTTGGTTTTTAAATTTTTATAAATGGCGAGCTACAAGATGGTTGGTTCCAGAAATGTTGCAAACGGCGTCTAAGGAAAAGTTAAGCCACGCCAACGATTTGAGGTCTATGGAACAAAATTGGGGCGCAAATCCATCAAATATTAAAACAATTCATGGCGATAAAGATTGGATTGTACCTTATGAAAACGCGTTAAAATTACAGCAAATTTTTCCTAAAGATCAATTTGAATTGAAAACTTTGGATGGCGCAAGTCATGATTTAATTTGGTCGAGATATGAAGAGGTGAAGGAAGAATTGTTAAAAAGTATAGAAGCATAATGTCAATTTCAAATTTTATTGTTGAGAATCTAAAAAAAGAGCTTCCTTTTGTTGTGTTCAGAAAAGGAGAGCATTCTGAAGGGACAGGATATTTCCAAAAAGAACCAGAGAATAAAGGTTCGTTTGAAATGGATGGGCCTCGCTTTGTATTTGCTCCTTTTAATAATGAGCATGAATCTTTAAGTATTTTATTACAAAATGCTAAGAAAGAAGTTTTTGATACGGAAACTAATCTCGAAATATCGAAAAAACAAATTATTGAAGAGACCATTGTTTCGGAAAGAGAGCATCATGTAAATTTGGTAAGAAAGGGTATTGATTCTATAAAGGACTCAGATTTAAGAAAAGTTGTACTGGCAAGAAAAGAACAAGTAAAGGTTGAAGATTTCGATCCTTTTATAACTTTTCAAAAGATGTGTGCTAGATACCCGAACGCCTTTGTTTATCTATGGTATCATCCTAAATCTAATATTTGGATGGGAGCCACTCCAGAGAGATTGATTGCATTAAAAAATAATAAATTCGATGTGATGGCGCTGGCCGCTACGCAGGAATATACAAATACATTGGAAGTTTCTTGGGGGGTAAAAGAGCGAGAAGAGCACCAATTTGTAGTAGATTATATTTCGGATAAAATTAACGATTTTAATATTGAAGTTTCTAAAACCTATACTGTTAAAGCTGGAAGTTTATTACACCTTAGAGCGGATATAAATGGGGAGATTTCTAAAGATTCCGAAGGTTTAGGAACTTTAATAAATAGATTGCATCCAACGCCAGCAACTTGTGGTTTGCCAAAAGAGTTGGCCAAAGATTTTATTTTAAATAATGAAAATTTTAATCGCGAATTCTATACTGGATTTTTAGGAGAATTACGTTCCGGGGCTGCCGATTTATACGTTAATCTTCGTTGTATGAAAGTTGAAGGGGTTAATGCCTCAATTTTTGTCGGTGGAGGAATTACAAAGGATTCCGACTCAGAAAGAGAATGGTTAGAAACTGTGGCCAAGGCCAAAGTAATGCGGAATGTATTATAATTAGTTCTTTACTATTTTCAATTTTGAAATTGCGTACCTTTGCCCATTCATAATAATTCAGAATGCCACAATACCCTAAAAACGATTTAGCGCAACTTGTAATAGCTTCTTGTGTGGCACATGATATTGCACATGTCGTAATATCACCAGGTTCTAGAAATGCTCCATTAACAATTGGTTTTGCAAATCATAACGAGGTGAAAGCATTTAGTATTGTTGATGAGCGTGCTGCAGCATTTTTTGCCTTAGGTTTAGCACAGCAATTAAGAAAACCGGTGGCAGTTGTTTGTACTTCTGGATCGGCATTGTTGAATTATTATCCTGCGATAGCAGAGGCTTTTTATAGTGATATTCCACTTGTCGTAATTTCAGCAGACCGACCAAAACATTTAATTGATATTGGTGATGGACAAACATTGCGGCAAGAAAATGTGTTTAGCAATCATTTATTAAATAACGCTAACCTTAGAGAGAATTCTACAAAAAATAAGGATATGCTTATAAAGGTATTGAGACAATGTATAGTTGATAATGGCCCGGTGCATATCAATGTTCCATTTGATGAACCTTTGTATGAATTAACCAATACTATTAAAGTTTTAGATAAAGCGAAATTAAGAATTGAGGAAACACCGTTAGATGTCGATAAACTTCAGAAATATGCGGATATTTGGAATGCTTCTGCAAAGAAAATGGTTTTGGTTGGAACTTCTTTTCCAGATGAATTATTGCAAATTCAATTAAACAAAATAATAGAGGATGAGTCGGTTATAGTATTAACTGAAACAACTTCAAATTTGGTTCATTCACAATATATAAACGGAATAGACAGAGCAATCTTTCCTTTAACTAGTGAAAATTTAGAGGGTTTGAAACCAGAAATATTATTAACTTTTGGTGGAATGGTTGTTTCTAAAAAAGTAAAGCAGTTTCTTAGAAATCATAAACCGAAACACCATTGGCATGTCGATTCTAAAAAAGCATTCGACACCTATTTCAGTTTAACGAAACATTTTGGTATTTCTCCACAATTGTTTTTTAGCCAGTTTTTCTTTTTAACTCAAAAAGTTGAAAGTAATTATCAGAGACTATGGCTAAATATTAAAAGAGAAAGAATAGAAAAACATAATGAATTTATAGATGAATGTGAGTTTTCAGATTTAAAAGTATTTGAAACAGTTCTAAAATCAATTCCAAGAAATGCACAATTACAATTAAGTAATAGTTCTATTATTAGATATACACAGTTGTTCGATTTAGATCCTTCTTTAAAAGTATTTTGCAATAGAGGAACTAGTGGTATAGATGGAAGTACAAGCACTGCTATTGGAGCATCATTAATTCATAAAGAGTCAACAGTATTTGTTACAGGTGATATAAGTTTTATATATGATAGCAATGCTTTGTGGAACAACGATATACGGTCAGATTTTAGGATTATTATCATCAATAATGATGGAGGAGGTATATTTAAATTTATACCTGGACCTAAAGAAACCAATGCCTTGTCATATTTCGAAACTCCTCATGGATTAAATGCAAGTCATTTGTCCAAAATGTTTGGATTTGAATATGAAAAAGTGGAAGATGTGATAGGATTAGAAAAATCTTTAGAACAGTTTTATAAGGGATCTGAGCATCCAAAAATATTGGAGGTTTGTACACCGAGCCAATTAAACGACTTAATTTTAAAGTCGTATTTTAAATCATTAAAATAAAAGTTATGAGTTATAAAGTAGGAGATAAAGTAGAATTGATAATTGGTAGAATTTCTAGATTGGGGTTTACCGTATTAATTAATAAAGAAGTAGAAGGCTTACTTTATAAGAATGAATTGTTCGAAAAGTTGGAGGAGGGTGAAACCAGAGTAGGTTATATAAAAAAGGTACGTGAAGATGGTGCAATAGATGTAAGTCTTCAGCCTATCGGGTTTAAAAAGACTTTGGTAGAGAATGAAATTAGAATTTTGAATGCACTTAAAAAAACAGAAGAAGGTTTTTTGCCATTTCATGACAAGAGTAGTCCTGATGATATTAAGTATGGATTAAATATGAGTAAGAAAGCTTTTAAAAGTGCCATTGGTGGACTCTATAAAAATAAATTAATTGCTATAGAGCCCAAAAGTGGTATAAGATTGTTGAGTTATTAAATGGCTAACTTTTCTTTTAAGTCTTGAGGTAGTGCATTTTTATGCACCATAATAGAAACCGATTTTAATTTAAAAAAGGCTTCACTCATATAAACATAACCTCCATTATTTACTCTTTCGCTATTTTCTCCGTTCCCCCAAGAATTTTTAATTTTATAATATAAATTACCTTTTTGGTCTTCAACCAATCCGATAATATGCATTAAATGATCGTCGGTAGTATTATAATTGTTAAATTCTTGTTGGCGTAATTCAGGCGTAATTTCTAATTCAGGCACAATTTCGGTTAGCGCTTTTTTATTATTGCTTTCGTCTTTTGGGCTAACAGCAATACCATATTTAGAAGAAAATGTCTTTTCTGAAACATCACCATCCCATTCTATGGTATACCCTTTGTTAAGGATGTCTTTTGTAATAGTATTAAACTCTTCTAAAGGAACATTGTAAAAACTACCATTTGAGAAATTATCTGGAATGTTTAATACAAAACTATCATAATATGGAGCGTGTTCAAAAGAAGTAATGGTTACATAATCTTTTGGAATAATTCCTGTTAGTTCTAAAAATTCCTTTGGTGTGTAAACTTTTCCTTGATAAGTGAACTCTTCAGGTTTAGCACCTAATTTTTCATCTAAAATTTGTTCCGTATCGTTTTTCCAATTCGGATGTTCGGATTTGTCACCATCCTTAATATATGCATCTAATACAATCTTTAATTCAGGAACAATTGTAGAATGATCATGCTTTGTTGCCCCGTTTAATAATCCTGAATACGCACTTTCTGGAACTAAACCATCCGTTTTTATAGAGTTCATTACATCATGCGCTAAGCCGCCTTCGCTAAACTGTGCTTTTCCTTGACGCATTACATAATTCCAGGCTTTTTTAGAATAGGTAGCGCGTACGTTGTAAATTTCTGAAATATCAATCAGTTCACCTGAATTTCTATAAATTTCTGACTCTATAAAAGAGGTTGCCGAAAAACTCCAGCAAGTACCTGTTCTTCCTTGACTTTTTACTTCAGAAGCTTCAATGTCAACAATAGTTTTGAATTGATACTTTGATTCTGTAGGAAGAATATTTAATTCATTTGGAGTGTTTATGTCTTGAGCGTAAGCCAAAGAACCAGCAAAGATTAGCGCTAATGTGAAAAATTTATTCATGTAGTAGTTATTTTAATTTTTGCTAAAGTATTAAATAGAATTTGATAATTAATTGGTTTATTTCATTTTACCAACAACACGTTCTACATTTTTATAAAAATTGTCGGCATCTTCAATACCACTTGTAATTTTCATATAACCTTCTTTATAAGCTTGCAATGCTTGCTTATAGCGTCCTCTGAATTCAAAATCCAAACCAATATAATAATCGCCTAAATGAGATTCTGGAAATAATTTATAAATCATTTCTCCAAAGTCACGCAAATATTCTCCATTCTCTTTATCTATGACAATAGATTCTATCGCATAAATATCTTTTTCTCTCATTTTTAAATTTGTACCGAATAAATATTCAATGTCCACATATTTGTTTTCTAAATACGCAATTGCATCTGGAGGACTTAAGTTTTTAATTTTTTCATCAAATTCCTTTTTTGATATTGAAGAATACATTTCAAAAATGAAAGCCATAGCACTTGGTATAGATTGGCCAATAGATGAGGTTAATGTAGCCCCTGTTAGATTGTCAAATTTGTAATTAAATTTAGGATTATTTTTAGATGAAAGTGTGGTGTTAGCAGATTCTATAACAGTATTTCGATTTTCAGAATTATAGTCTCCAGTACTTAAATAATAGTAATAATTATTGTTCTTGATTTGTGCGATATTGGCATCTAAAAGCGTTGGCATATCGGTCGCAAAATAAGGGTTTATACTAATAAATGCGTTATAATCAGGGTCGTCTTCGATAAAGAAATAGTTTGCAAAATTTGCGGTGATAGTATTTCCGACAATAGTTTTAAAGGGAGAAATCCTATAGTTTTGCTCCATAAAATTGTCTAGTTCAGAACGTACAAACCTATAGAAAAATTCACTTCTTCCTGTAGGGTAACTTGTTAGTTTGTCATAGGCACAATCGTGATACCTTATGTCTCCTGGCTGAGAAATCCCTACTACGATTTGTTCTGGAGCTTTGTCTTTTTTTGCAAATAAAATTGAGTTGCCAACAACTACATCAAACATATAATCAGCATCAAATACAACAGTTAAGGGGTAATATCTTGTAGAGTCTATTTCATAAGATGGAGGTACGTATATTTTTATTTCTCGTTGTTCTTCTAATTCATAAGAATCTAAATATGTTGTAATGGTGTTTTGTCCTTGAATAATGGAAGTTATACAAATGCAAATAAGTAATAGTATTTTTTTCATGGTTTAATTATTAAAAACCGAAGCCTAAGCCAAACCTGGCATAGTTTCCGTCTGTGGAGTTAAATATTGAAAAGTTTAAATTGATCATTTCTGCACCTACAACCCAAAAGCCAACACCATAAGAAGTATGCCATTTATTTGAATTTTCACCTTGTGCCCATACTCGACCATAGTCGAATCCTGCCAAAACACCTAGTTTAAGTGGAAGTAATCTTGTTTTTAATTGTTGAAAATTTAGCCTTAAATCTGTATTTTGATAAAATGATTTTTTACCGGTAAAACGCTGAGCTCTATAACCTCTTAAGCCATCTTTTGCTCCAATACTTGCACCATTGTAAAATTCAAAATTGTCACCAATAATAATTTTTCCTTTCATTTTCGTAGCGAGTACCCATTTACCTTCACCATCAATTTTATGGTTTAGACTTAATTCTGGAATAATATATCCGTTGTTTTCTTCTTTGTCTCCTAAATTTGATTTCCAACCGATGTCTATAGCAGCACGCATACCTAATGTTCTTAAAGCATTATTGTCATAATTCTCATAAGAATATTTAGCATAAACACCCACAAAATCTTGCTGATCTCCAGAAATTTCAGGTTGTGTTTCTATGAAGCGTCCAGGGGTTTTTTCTACATTAACACCTTCATAAGAACCTCCTAGATTAACTTCAGAGCCCATTCTGCCTGTCCATTTAAAAGATGGATACACTGTTAGAGCTGCAATTCGAACTCTATTGTAATCTTTTCCTAGTTCCTCATCGGGGTTCTCTGATTCATTTCCAATTCCGAAAAAGTTGATACTATAATTTGGGCTTGTAAATTGTCCTTCTATATTAAAGTTCCAATCATGAATCATATTGGCAAATTCCATGGTGTATTTAGCATCAAACCCATGAGTTTCAAAGTAATAATTTAGATTTAATGTGTATTGTTGCGTAAATGGATTGCCATTAAATCCGTATACTGAATAGATGTTCTTTACTCCAATTCTGAATCCATCATCGGGGTTTATACCTAATAAAGGAATGACTTGATTGCGCTGAAATCTTAGGCGTTTATATGCATGTGAATTTAGTTTGTAATCATCTATAAGCTGAATTTTTCCTTTGGTAGTTTCAAAAGTATTATTACTTGATTTATAATCGTAAACTGTTACTTTCTTGCCATTAACAATATTATAAGTATCGTTGTTTTGGCCACCTACAATTCTTAGTCGTGTATTATTTGCCTTACTGCCGTGAACATCAAATACATCATCATCATCTAAGCCATAGATCCAAATCTCTTTCGTAACTTTTAAATTAAAAGTTTTTTCAAAGAATTGAGAACCTTTTTTGCCGTCTTTAATATTATATATTTTTATAACAGTTTTTCCTCCACGTTTTCTTTCAATATCGAACCAATTGTCTTTGTCGTTTCCTTTTACAATTGCATTTTTATGAATGCTGTTATAGTATTCTTCTGCAAAATCTTGAAGGTTCTTAATTCTTCCTTTAAATATTTTCTTAATCTTTTCAACGGTTTCGTCCTGCACTTCAGATGGAAGGTTTTGGAAAGCACTGTTAATTACTTCATCTGTTAAGTTATCTTGAATATGTTTTGCTTCAACTAACCAATCAACTAATTCAGATTCACTTAATAAGGTAATGTCTAAAGGGAATCCAGCGGCATTAAAATATTTTACATTGCGCATATTTTCTTTATATACCTGCATAAATGCTAAGTCTCTTGTAATTCTAGATGCAAACCCTAACATAAACCCATCGGCAGATGAAAAAGCTTGGTCTCTATCTCTCGGTTCAGGTTTGAATATTGTTTTTTTACCTTTTTTAAATTCCGCCCAACGCCATTGGTCTACATGTCTGTCCCAATCTCCAATGGCCATATCAAATAGACGTGCTCTAATGTAACTAGATTCATCTAAAATATAATCGTCGGATTTTCTAAGCTTTTGTAAAAAGTCTGTAGTGTTAATAATGGTATTAGTGTTGCCGAAACTATTCACTTCTTCGTGTCCTTTGGCTGGGCGTTCTTCTATCATGTAGAGTTCATCTCCATAATCTTCATTGTATTTTTTTAATGCATTTTGTTTAGGTATATAATACAATTTCGGGTTGGTGTGAAATACATCAACTGCGTTCGCTAATGTAGCGTTTGCAAAAGAAGCATAGGGATGCGCCATGGTATAAATATCAAGAAGTAAGTCTTCTGTGTATGTGTCATCAAATTGAGATTCGATATATTGATCCTTAAATGCTACTTCTTGAAAATATTGAGTAGCACTTTTACGCATGGCTCTCATTATGTATTCACGACCCTCTTTATCAATCAATCTAATTGATCTAGATTGATGTCCTCCACCTTTTCTAATTGGGGTTAGCCCCCCAAAAAGTGTATCAAGGTTTACCGTGTTTGCAGTAATTTCAGTACTATAATATCTTCTGTAATGTTCTCCCCAAAGAGTTCTATAAGTAATACCTTTTTTAGTTTCGTTTTTAGTGTAAATAGATGTTTTTACGGTTGAAGGAAAACTATCGGGATAACCATATTCTTTTTCTTCAGGAGTTTTCGGAAAGATTTCTTTTTTAAATAATAACTTTTGTTGCCCATTTTCTTCGGTATAAAAATACACCCAAGAACTGCCGTTATCGTACACTACAACTTTTGAGTAGCCATGCAAGCCTGCCGAAAACTCTCCATTTTGGGCTAAACGTGCCCCAGAAGTTTTAGAAACGGAGCCGCTTATGATTTGAGGTTTATTTTCTCCTGTTAAGTATTGTAAGTTGTGCTCATGTCCAGATACGAAAATTGCTTTTGGTGCCTTTTGAGCAAGTGTTACCATTCTTTTTTGAAAGTGTAAATAAATCGGATTTTGAATATCTTGCGGTGATGCCCCACTTGTTTTTCTGAGTAAATTAATTCCTGTTCCAACTATAGGAAGAGGCACATTGTTTCCTACGGGATATAGTTGTTGTTTCCAGGTGAATTGTCCTCCGTGTGGCCCGTTAGAAAACATTGGATGATGCAATGCAATTAAAACAGTTTTATTCTCAGCTTTTTTTAACAAGCCTTCAAATTCTTCAAAAAAATCATCCCTGTTTGTAATATCACAATCGCTATTCATTGTTGGGTTTTTATCCCAATCTTCCAAGTACCATTGAGAATCAATAATGATCAATTCGAGTTCTTCGGTTAATTCAACTTTTTTAATAGGACAACCATTTTTTGGAAGAAAAGCATTTTTGTTCCCCATTTTCTTAGTGATATAGTCTGCTTCTCTTTTTAGTCCTTTTACTCCATTATTATAATAATCATGATTACCAGGAATGAAAATGGTTTGACCATTAAAATTTTCACTTAAGGCTATCTGTGCGTCCAAGATTTTCTCTGCACCTTTTCTTACGGGGTCCGATTTTTCAGGCATCCCATGATCATATATGTTATCTCCTAAAAAAAGTAAAGTAGTATTTGGTTCAGCGGCTGCTAATTCTTGTTTTAAAATGCTAAAATCTCTTGAAAATGATTCAGGTGTTGCTAGTCCTCCATCACCTAAAAAATAAAATGTATGAATTGGAGAAGAGTTATTTTCTGGAAATTCAGTCTCCCAGTTTTTGCCAATATTTTTATGTTGTTCGTTATAAGTTGCACAACTTGTAACAAGCGCTAGTAGTGTTAAAATTGAAAGTTTTGTCCATTTAAATCGACTCATGTGCATTGTGCAATTTATAAAGATTAAAAGTACATAAAATTATGTACTTTTGATTTTATACTTAAGATTTTTCCCATGTTAGAAAATGATTTTTTTAAAGCTGTAAAGACCTTTGTTTTTGAATTATTTAAAACCGAATTAGCGCCAGAGGCTGTTTACCATAATTTTGGTCATACGCTTAGAGTGGTTAATGCTAGTTTAGAAATTGGTCAGGCTGAGAACTTAACGGATAATGAACTAGAAATATTGTTGTTAGCAGCATGGTTTCATGACTCTGGGTTTATTATTGATTTTAAGAATCATGAAGAGAAAAGTAAAGAGATTGTAAAAGAATACTTAGGGAGCCTAAATTTTGGTGATGATAAAATAAAAGAAGTTTGTTCTATTATTGATGCGACTAAGATGCCGCAGAGCCCAAAAAGTAAATTAGATCAGATTATTTGTGATGCAGATTTATTTCATTTGGGTTCTGAAGATTTTAATGCAAAAAGCAATTTGTTGCGAGCAGAAATGGAACAACTTTGTGATAGGGCATTTACTGAAATTGAATGGGCAGAAAAAAATACTCAGTTCTTCAATGAGCATAAGTTTTTTACGAATTATGCTTTTGAAAAATTGAACGATCAAAAGGCATTAAATCTTTTAAAAATCAATAAAGATTTAAAGAAATTAAAGGCGAAAGAAGAAGAGCAGCAATTAAAGATTCAGAATAAAAGCGAAGTAGTAAAGAGGAAAAAACGTAAAGAAGAAAGGCCAGAAAGGGGAATAGAAACCATGTTTAGAGTTACACTTCGTAACCATATTAAGTTAAGTGATATTGCTGATACCAAGGCAAATATATTACTTTCAGTAAGTGCTATTATTATGTCTGTAGCCTTGTCTACCTTATTTCCTAAATTAGATAAATCAGATAATGCATATTTGATTTACCCTACTTTAATATTTATTCTAACCGCTGTTGTTACTATGGTAATTTCAATTTTATCTACAAGACCAAAAGTTACTTCAGGTAAGTTTACAAAGGAGGATATCTCTAATAAAAAAGTGAATTTATTATTCTTCGGAAATTTTCATAAAATGCAATTAAATGATTTCCAAAATGGAATGATGGAAATGATGAATGACCGAGATTATTTGTACAAATCGCTAATGAAAGACTTATACTTTTTAGGGATTGTCTTAAATAAAAAATATAGGCTATTAAGAATAGCCTATACCGTTTTTATGATTGGAATTGTAATTTCTGTTCTAGCCTTTATTATTTCATTTTCTATGCTAGAATTAGATTAATTTTTACTTTGAATTACATCCATTAAATCGTTCAAGGTAATTTTGGAATCTTTGATTTCTGAATAGTTAATTTCAACCCTTAAAGCTCGTAATCCTGTAGTTCCTTGTAAGTCTTCAATTTCTAGACGTTCAATATTTTTTGTAAGAAGTCCTTTAGCTTGTAGATGTTTAATGTATTTCAAATATTCATCTGCTTCTTGGTCCTGACTATAAACAATTGCTATTTTACCTGGTTGTGTCAACCGCTCGGACGTATTTTTAATATGTGCTTTGTCAATTCTCTTTTTCAGAATTTCATAACGGATGTTATACGCACCGTCTACATCAAAACGTTTTTCATCCATTCTAAATTTAATGGTCAGTGGTGTGCTGTGCACCAATATTAAAGAAGCAATTTGTAATGGATGAGTTAAATCATCCTTAAGATTAAATACTATATTTTCCAATTCACACATCATTTGCAATTGCCAAAGGCGTAAATTATCAAGATAAATTTTGTCGTATTTCTTTGTTTTTAATAGCGATTGTCCAATATACATGTTGTAATCCACGCCATCGGTTTTATAGCGTTCAAAGTAATGAGGGAACATATGCTGAGCTTCGATTTGTTTTTTGTCAATGAAATCCGTCATTTTCTCATTTAAAAAATTAACGCTTTCCTCATATTTTTTTCTTTCGTTATAAACAACATGCAATTTTGGATCAATATGTAACATGTAGTTCTCAACCTCTTTATTCAGTTCAGAACTTAAGGTTTTTAAATGATTGAAAACTGGATAAATTTCTTGTTTTAAGAAGTATGAAAGCGTCATTTCATCTCCAGAATCTAATTCTTTAGCGATACTATTTTTATATTCATCAATTCTAAATTGTAAATCCCCGTATATTGGTAATTGATAAGATTCCATGGCTTTATTCATAATGTTCGAAGCCAAGTTTAATTGGAACACTAAATCTTTTTGGATGGCACTATTTCTTGCTTTAGATGATCCTTTAATATCACTTTGTCCATATAAAGGAACTACATCCTCAAATAGGATGTCTTTTAAGGTTGCCGATGAAATCTCCGTGTCATTTTCAA
This sequence comes from Bacteroidetes bacterium MedPE-SWsnd-G1, assembly GCA_001874265.1. Classification (GTDB taxonomy): domain Bacteria; phylum Bacteroidota; class Bacteroidia; order Flavobacteriales; family Flavobacteriaceae; genus Urechidicola. Next base: position 42,182 of record MPDD01000020.1, read on the forward strand.
ATGCAAATTCTTCTGCAGCTTCATAAAATTTCCATTTCACAGAAGGATGAATTGCTGTATAGTACTGTTGAATAATTGATTCCATTCTATCATCCATCTCCTCCATATAGCGCTGCGCAGCCAACTTAAAAATTGGAATTATATCTTTTAATTTTTCAACGTTTACAGAATTTAATTCATACTTGTTTGGAGATACCAATTCCATAACACCAAACAAATCATCACGTAGATCTATTGGGGCAAATATGATGCTTTTAATACCCTGTTCAAGCATTAGTTTTGAAAATCCATTATTCCCAGATCTTTCAGCGTATTTTTCTATGTCTGAAATAGCAACAATTTCTCGGTCTTTAAAAACACGCTCAACAATTCTATCGCAGAAGTGTCCCTCGCATTTATCCTTTGTTTCTTCAAACATTTTAAATTTCCGCTGCTTATTGGTTTGTTTATAAACCAACTTGTCATGCTCAATCGCATAAGTAGAAAATTCAAATTGGATGTTTTTTGAACCAAATAGGTAAGAGACATTATTTTCTACTTCATCAACAGATTCTTGATCTTTTTTAAGTAGTTTTTCTTTTATTGTTGAAATGATTTGGTCAGATGTTACATCTACCAAATTCATTAACCCAAACCCTTTAAACTCATAACTATTCGGAGGAAATTTTTCTTTCCACAAATCAATATTGTCATAATTGTCAATCAATTCATGTAGGTCTTCTTCTGTTAGTTTTGGTGCATTTTTTAAAGGAGCAACCTTAAAAAAGTCTCCATTAAACAAGGCACGATAATGTCTAGTAAATCCGGTTTTTACATTTGGAATTTCGAAATAAAATGGTCTCTGAAAATCAATTTTAAAATTATAAACAAAGGCCATTATAAAGGTACAAGTCATTATGTACATATTCGAATCCTCAAAATTCTTTAATTTAAAATCGTAATCTTCACCAGCATTATCTATAATTTCTTTAAATCGTTTAGAAAACTTAAAAGTTGTAAATTGAAATGGAATACTTGCAGCTTTAATTTCGTTGGTAGTTAACAACTCCGGAAAAAGAATATCAAGTAGTTTATCAATTTGAGTATTGTATTTTTTTAAATCCGAAAAATCCTCAAAACCTTCTCTTAATATTGGATATTGATTCATTTCATTCAATAAGCCTTCAGCAGCTTCATGAATAACATGGTCAGGGTTTTTTGAAATATTCTCTATATGCTCATACACTGCTTCAAAACTTAATTTAAGTCTTAAGGGAGATTCAGATTCTTGATTGAACTGTGCAGGTAATATTTTCATTTATTGTTTTTTTAGTTGACTAGATTGTTTGTCGCTAATTCTTGTGCAAATTTACACTTTCAAAATTTGATAAAGTGTTACGTAAGTTACAATATAGGTCAAGTGTATTTTTATGAGGTAATTTTTATTTAAAATAAGTTATTTTTACACCTGATAAATAAATGAATCAATGAGTACAATAGACTGGGAAATCGTTAAAAAATTTGAAGATATAACCTATAAAAAATGTAATGGGGTTGCGCGTATTGCTTTTAATAGACCAAATGTCAGAAATGCGTTTAGACCAACTACAACTTCGGAGTTGATTGAAGCATTTTATGATGCACAAGAAGACACTTCAATAGGAGTTGTTTTATTGTCTGCTGAGGGGCCTTCTACAAAAGATGGAGTATATTCGTTTTGTAGTGGAGGCGATCAAAAAGCACGTGGCCACCAAGGATATGTTGGTAGAGATGGGCAACATCGCTTAAATATTTTAGAGGTACAGCGTATGATACGTTTTATGCCAAAAGCGGTTATTTGTGTTGTTCCTGGTTGGGCAGTGGGCGGAGGTCATAGTTTACATGTGGTTTGCGATATGACGCTGGCAAGTAAGGAGCACGCCATTTTTAAACAAACAGATGCTGATGTCACAAGTTTTGACGGTGGATATGGTTCAGCATATTTGGCTAAAATGGTTGGGCAGAAAAAAGCGCGAGAAATATTTTTCCTAGGTAGAAATTATTCTGCACAAGAAGCTTTTGAAATGGGAATGGTAAATGCTGTAGTGCCTCATGAGGAATTAGAAAATACAGCTTATGAATGGGCGCAAGAAGTATTAGCAAAATCTCCTACGTCTATAAAAATGTTGAAATTCGCCATGAATTTAACTGATGATGGCATGGTAGGGCAACAAGTGTTTGCAGGTGAGGCTACACGTTTAGCTTATATGACCGAAGAAGCAAAAGAAGGTAGGAATGCATTTTTAGAGAAGCGTAAGCCTAATTTTGAGAAAAAGTGGTTACCATAATTTCATAGTTAATTATCATGAAAATAATCTGCATAGGGCGAAACTACGCCAAACATATTGAGGAATTAGCGAATGAAAGACCTACTGAGCCAGTGGTCTTTTTGAAACCGGATTCTGCCATATTACCAAAAAAAATGCCATTCTTTATTCCTCCTTTCGCTGATGAAATTCATTACGAAGTTGAGGTTTTGGTGAAAATTAATAAGGTTGGAAAATACATAGATCAAAAATTTGCGCATAAATATTATGATGAGATTGGTCTAGGAATCGATTTTACGGATAGAGCCATGCAATCAAAGTTAAAAGCCAAAGGATTGCCTTGGGAAAAAGCAAAAGGTTTCGATGGTAGTGCCGTTATAGGTGAATTTTTTCCTAAGGAACAATTCAATTTAGAAAATATCAATTTCCAACTACATAAGAACGACGAATTAGTCCAAGATGGTGAGTCAAAAGCAATGCTTTGGAAAATAGATGAATTGATAGCATATGTGTCGCAATACTTTACCTTAAAAAAAGGTGACCTTATATTTACTGGAACTCCCGCTGGAGTGGGAAGTGTGAAGCCTGAAGATGTGCTTAAGGGTACGTTGGAAGGAAAAGAAAATTTTAGCGTAAAAATTAAGTAATAAAAAAGCCCTCACAAGAGGGCTTTTTTTAATTCGTTTTAAAAGTAGTATTACTTGGTAATTCAAAAAGTTCTAATTTAAAATACCCAACAGATGCTACAAGGTGGTCGAAAATATCGGCCATTATATATTCGTAATTTTTCCAAACCTTGTCGGCGCTAAACGCATAGATTTCAATTGGGATTCCTTGAGAAGTTGGAGCTAATTGACGAACCATTACGGTCATTTCATCGTTAATTGCAGAATGATTTTCTACATAGGTTTCCATATATTTCCTAAAAACGCCCATATTGGTTAAGTTTCGACCGTTTATCAATAAAGATTTGTCTGCTCCATTTTGAATATTATGTTGTTCAATATCCGATTGACGCTTTTCAATATATGCAGATATTAGTTGGATTTTCTTTAAATCATCAATATCGTTTGTTGAAAGGTGTTTTACACTTTCTTGTTTAATAATTAAAGCACGTTTGATCCGTCTACCACCGGCTTCTTCCATGCCTCTCCAGTTTTTTACCGAATCAGAAATAAGTGAATAAGTAGGAATTGTTGTGATTGTTTTATCAAAATTTTGCACTTTAACAGTTGTAAGATTTATTTCGATCACGTCTCCATCAGCTCCATACTTTTCAAAAGTAATCCAATCTCCAATGCGAACCATATCATTTGTAGCGACTTGAATACTTGCAACAAATCCCATGATGGTATCTTTAAACATTAATAAAATTACCGCAGAAGCCGCACCCATTGTTGCTAAAAATGTAGGGATATGAATATCGGCAATGATCACTAAAACAACTATAAATCCAAATGCCCAGGCAAAAATCATAAAGACCTGAATGTAACTATCAATAGGTTTATCCTTTAGTCGAGGTAAAGTTTTGAAATAATCTTTAAATGTATTTAGTAAACTTCGAACAATCCAAAGAGTTAATAATACCCCAAAGACTTCAAGTCCTTTACTTACAAAGTTGCCAGCGCTTTCAAAATCTATAAATGCAATGGGAATCAAACTATCTGCAATGATTACCGGTACGATATGCGCTATGTTTCTAGGAGCCTTATTTTTAACCATTAAATTGTCGAAATTCGTATTTGATTTTTCGGCAAATCGGTTAAAGGCATTGATAATAATTTTTCTTAATAAGAAATCGATTACATAAAGAATAATAAAAAGACTAACTACTAGTACTAATAAGTTCAAGTACATAGCTGTTTCATCTCCAAGTCCAGATGCTGTGAATTTGTCGTAGAAAAAATGAGAAAAGGAATTCATTGATTAAATTTTAATGGCAAAAATAAAGATTTTATATGGACAGTATTGAACAATTTTATTTACTGTTTTCCAATAGCCAAGCATAAATATCCCATCCGCCATAAATTCGCTTCCAAGCGTCATGTCCTAGATCTTCATGAATTGTAAATTTCACATCTTTATGTCCTAGTTCTTTTAATTTGTTGAGTCCAACATAAAAGTTTTCCCAATTAACTGCCGTATCATATCCGGCCGCAAAAACCCAAATGGGTAATTGTGCTTTCGCAATAGATTCCATTTGTTCTGGAGTTCCCCAACCAACTACAGGGTTCATTGCTGCAAACCTTTCTGGGAATTTACTTGCCATGTGAAATGTACCAAACCCTCCATAACTTAGTCCAGAAATGTAAACTCGCTTGTTGTCTGCATTATAGTTTTTCAAAGTTTCATCTAGCATATGAATTAGGTCTTGATCTACATGATCCCATCCAGATGGGGTTCTGTTCATATTGAAAACTGTTTTACTAGGAATAACCCCATCCATTGGTCCGTTTGTTCCAAAAAATCCAGGGCGTTCTGGAACACCTGCTTCTAGTCTCACCGGGATCTGATCGCGTGTTCTATCTGCAATGTAGGAAGTTGTTTTATCTAATCCCATCATATGTAGTTGTGGAACAATCATAATAAACGGTAAATCTCTTTTTTGAATCCATGCCTCATATAAAGGTCCGTGAATCATTACATAATCCAATTCGTCTTTTCCATTACCTCTTTCTCCATTTCCGTGCAGAAATAACAAAACAGGCCATTTTTTTGAGGGTTCATCTTCATATCCTTTAGGAAGATATATAAAGTATTCTCTATTTGCTTGGTCGAGCGTACTTGTATATGGAAGCCTATGGAGTTGCTCAGTAGATTTTTGACTAAAGATAGAAATTGATAGGAATGCCAATAAGAACGTAAAATGTATGTTTTTCATGATAATATATTTACTCAAAAATAATGATAATAGAATTTTAATCATTCATTATTTTTGCTTTTCAAATAGTTGTTGTTAAAATTCATTTAGAAAAACAAGTATGCAAGCAGAGATTATTACTATAGGAGACGAAATTTTAATTGGACAAAT
>MPDD01000021.1 GCA_001874265.1 Bacteroidetes bacterium MedPE-SWsnd-G1
TTATAAATATTATTTATGATATTAAGTAGTTGCTATTATTTAAAGTTATACTACAAAAATAACCATTTGTATTCTTTAAAAACAAGGCATTTAGTGTCGGTTTTTAGTTTAGCATGTTCATTTGGCTTGTCTGATTTTACATAGGTTTAAAACGAAGTAAATAATAGTTTAATTAACTTCATAGAATAGTTGTATTTTCGCAAGTCCTAAACCATTCTATCTTGAATTTAAGACAATACACGTCAGAATTTAAAGCAAATCTAAAACTAGCATCCCCAGTGATGTTAGGAATGTTGGGGCATACTTTTGTTGGATTGGTAGATAACATAATGGTTGGTCAACTTGGTACTGCAGAATTAGCAGCTGTGTCTTTAGGAAATAGTTTCATTTTCGTTGCCATGTCTTTGGGTATTGGTTTTTCAACGGCCATAACACCATTAGTTGCGGAGGCGGATGCTGCGAATGACCCTAAACGAGCAAAATCTGCATTTAAACATGGATTGTTTCTTTGTTCCGCTTTGGGAATAGCCTTGTTTTTAATGACCTTATTGGCAAAGCCATTAATGTATCATATGGAGCAACCAGAAGAAGTTGTTGCATTGGCAATTCCATATTTAGAATTAGTTGCGTTTTCTCTATTTCCATTAATTGTTTTTCAAGGAATAAAACAATTTTCCGATGGCTTGTCGTTGACAAAATACCCAATGTATGCTACCTTATTAGCGAACATTGTTAATATAGCATTAAACTACGGACTAATTTTTGGGAAATTTGGATTGCCACAAATGGGAATTGTAGGGGCCGCTGTTGGAACATTAGTCTCGAGATTTGTAATGTGGTTCTATCTTTGGTGGTTGCTTCGTGGTAAAGAAAAGTCAAAAGCATTGGTCACCAATATTAAGTTGTTTGTGTTAGACTTAAGCATGATAAAAAAAATATTAAGCCTTGGATTTCCAAGTGCAATGCAAATGTTTTTTGAAGTAGGTATTTTTACTGCTGCCATATGGTTGAGTGGAGTTCTTGGAAAAAATCCACAAGCAGCAAATCAAATAGCATTGAATATGGCGTCCATGACCTTTATGGTCGCTATGGGATTAAGTGTAACAGCAATGATCCGAGTTGGGAACCAAAAAGGGTTTAAAAATTATAAAGATTTAAGAAGAATAGCCTTTTCAATTTTCTTTTTGACCACCATATTTGAAGTGATTTTTGCACTGTTTTTCTTGGCCTTTCACCAAATACTCCCAACTTTATATGTAGATATGGGCGATGCTATGAATTTGGCGGATAATACAGAAGTAGTGTCTATAGCTGCCAAATTATTATTAGCAGCGGCAATATTCCAGATTTCAGATGGACTGCAAGTAGTAGCGCTAGGTGCCTTAAGAGGATTACAAGATGTTATGATTCCAACTGTGTTAACCTTCATATCCTATTGGGCAATTGGCTTCCCTGTAAGTTATTATTTAGGTTTAAAAGGAGGCTATGGAAGTTTTGGAATATGGATAGGGTTATTAGCTGGCCTAACAGCAGCAGGAATTTTATTATTTTGGAGATTCAATTATTTAACAAATAAATTAATTAGAGAACATCATGGAACTACCTAAATTTTTAATGGGAGACAACACAGATCACAAGGACGATATTTTTGTAATACATACTGAATACCCAAGGTTTATTATAAATTTGGTTGATGATGAAATAGATTGGTTAGAAGTGTTTAAAGAGGCAGATGAAGATATATTAGCTGGTGAAGTAGCGAGATTAATTGAAGATGCTAGTGCCTTTTATGACCGAGAAATGGAGCGTTACCAAGAGGAGTAGAAGTGTTATTTTCCCTTTTCTACTAACTCTAATTTAGCAACATTTGTTTTGGTAGTTATGAATCCAAAATTAATAGTAGCGGTTTTCTTTTCAATAGATTCTATGGTTCCAACTGTATTTCCATCAAGAATTTTTACGCGATCATTTACTTTAAAAATGTAGTCTGCTTTTGCTTTTGCAATTTTTATAGCTTCGACTTTTTTAACTTCACGTACTTTTTCAACTTTTTGTAATACTTCTTTTTCAACTTTTTTAATAACCTCTTGTTTCTTTTTAGCAACAACTTTTTGTTGCTTTTTTTCAGCCTTGGTTTTCTTTTTTGGAGGATTCTTTTTTAAGTGTTTCGTGCGCTCAATGGTAGCCCACTTTAAGAATTCAGCAATTAATTCCTTTTTATTATTTGTTTGGAAATACTTGTTCAATAAATCGTTTGCCTTTCGACCAGAGACTAACATTTTCTGGTTGCCATCATATAATTCTTGAAACTGAGATAGTTTTAATTCAATTTTAGATTGCTTATCAGATAAACTCTCTGTTTGTTCTTTTGCCTTTGTTTGCTCTTTTTCTAGATCTTGAGTGCTTTTCTGTAGTTTGTTACGCTCTTTCTGTAATTTAGAAATCGTTTTGTCTAAGCGTATTTTTTCCCGTTCTACCTTCTTCTTTGCACGGTTTATTAAACTATATGGGATACCGTTTTTCTGCGCTACTTCAAATGTAAAAGAACTACCGGCTTGTCCAATAAATAATTGAAACATGGGTTCCAGAGTTCGTTCATTAAACTGCATATTTGCATTGGAAACGTTGTCTAATTCATCTGCCAAAACCTTTAAATTGGCATAATGAGTTGTTATAATTCCAAATGCTTTTTTAGCATGAAATTCTTCAAGAAAAATTTCGGCCAAAGCACCACCTAACTCAGGATCAGATCCTGTTCCAAATTCATCAATTAAAAACAAAGTGTTTTCATTGCATCTTTTTAAAAATTGACGCATGTTTTTTAAGCGATAACTATAGGTGCTTAATTGATTTTCTATAGATTGATTGTCGCCAATATCAGTTAAGATTCGATCAAATAAGAAGACTTCACTTTTTTCGTTAACAGGAATTAGAATACCACTTTGTAGCATTACTTGCAGTAAACCAATAGTTTTTAATGTGATACTTTTTCCACCTGCATTCGGTCCAGAAATGACAATTATTTGCTGGGCTTCATTTAAAGAAAGAGTTTGAGGAATTGTTTCAATTTCCTTTTCTCGATTCTTCTCAAGAAGAATAGGGTGGTAGGCATTTATTAATGAAACTGTCTTTGTTTTTGATATTTTAGGAAGTACAGCCTTAATATCTAAAGCGTATTTGGCTTTTGCGCCAATTATATCAAGTCCAACTAAATATCTTTGATAAGCCACTAATAGTATTTGAAATGGTTTTAATTCCTCTGTAAGTTTTTTTAGAATTCGTATAACTTCTTGCTTTTCTTCAAATAAAAGGTTCTCAAGCTCCCTTGCATGTTGTAGCGTTGCTTGAGGAGCAATAAATAAGATACTACCTGTCTTAGATGTTCCTAAAAGGGTTCCTTTTATTTTGCGCTTGTACATAGGCTGAACAGCCAATACACGTTTATTTTCAACAACAGATTCTCTGATATCATCAAGGTAACCAGAACTATGAAATTTATTCATGGCCTTGGTAAAGCTTGTGTCAATAAGCGCTCTAACTTCTGCAATTTCCTTGCGTATGCTCTTTAATTGCACAGATGCTTTATCATCAACTTCTCCAAACGGAGTGATAACCTTTTTGATGTAATCGGCTACAATTGTTGTGTATTCAACTTCTTTAGAAAATTCGAATAGAATAGGGTAAATCTCTTTAAATTTCTTAAAAAACTTGAGAGATTCATTGGTCGTTTCGGTTGTATTTAGAACTTTTAGAAAACCCTCAGGTACTATGTATGAGTTTTCGACATCTAACAGGCTAATCTCCTTCGAAATGTCATCGAAATAGTGATTTGGAATGCGGTTATCGTTTTCGAATGAAGTTAAATATTCATCAGTTTTTTTCAAAGAAGACAATAATTTTGTTTTCGATTCAAAGGGTTTTATTCGAACACTGTGTTCTCTTCCCAAATCTGAGATACAAAAAGATTGAACACGTTTTAAAATAGTGTCAAACTCTAAATCGTCTAAGGTTTTTTCTGAAATGCTAACTGCCAAAATTGTATTTTTGAATCGCAGACAAATGTAGTTAGAATTAATTAAATTTAATAGGTCTCAAACTTACTCAACTTGACATTTTTTAAAGTTGTTTGGAGGTAGTGGTAAAGAAGATCTCAATCAAATAATTATGAACAAAGGCATACACCCTAGTTGGCAATTAGTATTGAAAGATGAATTTGAGAAATCATATTTTAATGATTTGACCGAATTTGTTTCGAAAGAGTATGAAACTTCTATTTGCTATCCGCCTTTTAAAGAAATTTTTGCTGCGTTTGAAGCAGCTACTTTCGAGAAAACAAAAGTTGTCATAATTGGACAGGACCCATATCATGGAGCAGGACAAGCGCATGGTTTATGTTTTTCTGTTAATAATGGAATTACATTTCCGCCATCGCTAAAAAATATTTATAAAGAATTAGAAGTGGACGTGCAAAAACCGTATCCTCTTAGTGGTAATTTAAGGCATTGGGCAGATCAGGGTATTTTATTGTTAAATGCAACACTTACTGTAGAATCTGGTAACGCTGGTAGTCACCAAAAGAAAGGATGGGAGACTTTTACCGATGCTGTTATTCAGAAAATATCTGACCAAAAAGAAAATGTTGTATTTCTTTTGTGGGGAGGATATGCTAAGAAAAAAGGAAAGAAAATAGACAGAAATAAACATTTAGTATTAGAAACAGGGCATCCTTCACCATTAAGTGCTAATAGAGGATTCTGGTTTGGAAATAAACATTTTTCTAAGACGAATACTTATTTAAAGTCCAATGGATTAAAAGAAGTAAATTGGTAATGCTACTTTTTTACATCTGAACATCATATTGTTGAGGGAATTGATCTGGGATGTTTTCATTTTCTTCACCCATTAACTGTCTTAAATCTATTTCAATTCCTCGAGATATTGTAGAAATAGGGACATCATTCGCAGTTCCTTCAAATGGGTTTTCTCCAACCGTTCCAATTCGCATCATGGTATGAAATATCCAGGAAACAATACCGCAAAAAGGAATTGCTGCCCAAATGAAATATTGGCCAATTTCAGGAAATTTAGATGTCATTTTTCCGCCTATTTCGGCAAATTCAGGTACTAAACCAAACGGTAATAACAGTAAGAACATCCAAACAAAATAATAAGAAAGCGTTGCGTATTGCCTTGGGTATGGGAAATTTTTAATGCGTTCTGACTTTCCTTGTAAGGTGAAAAACTCTTCTAATAAATTTTCCAATTCTAAAAAAGAAAATTCCCAAATCAACCCTTTTTCTTTTAACTTTCTAAGATGCGTAGATTGTAAGTATAAACAAGCAGCAGCTTTGTTTTTCTTACTCAATACATATTTTAGTTCATCTTCACTTAAATAATTAGAGAGTTCTTTACTTTGCTCTTGAACTACCTCCGGTATACAAATGGCATCAGACCATTCTTTATTGGTTCTATGCTGACTAAATACTTCCCAAGTCCTAGGTTCTCTCATAGCGTATCGTAATGAAGTCATCCAGCCTATATGACGATAAATAAGGGCTTTAATGTGCTTATCTAATTCCTCCTGATTTACTTTATCACTTGCATATTCATTGGTAACCATATCCTTTACTTTCATTCCCCAAGTACGAGAAGAATTTACAATACCTCCCCAAATTTTTCGGGCTTCCCAAATTCGTCCATAGGCTGCACTATTTTGAAAACCAATTATAAATGCTACTGCAGTACCTACCAATGCTACTGGAGTCCAAGGAACATGTAAAAAAGAAAATTCTAATACGTGAAAAAGAATTACGACAATGGCAGTAAGCGCTAGAAAAAACGCAGTTTCCCAACGAGTCCATTTTACCATGTCTTTAATAGAATATTTTTTCTTGGTAAGCATATGTAGAAAATTAAATTATTTGAATTGTGAAAATAGTGAAAAGTTGACGAATTAGACAATTAAAAAATACCTTGTATTTTAGGGCCTATGAAAAAAATATGTATTGGTTTTACGCTGTTGTATTCGATATTATTGAATGCTCAACTCCCTAAAGGGTTTAATTATGTTAAGGATCAAATCCCTTCCATACAAATTGAATTACGCTATTACTCAACAAATAATTTTGTGGGGGATACGATAAACGGGTATAACGATGATAAATTAATTCTCTCAAAAAGGGCCACTACAGCTTTAAAGAAAGTCCAAACTGAATTGAAGGGTAGAGGGCTGGGACTCAAAGTATTTGATGCGTATAGACCTCAGCGAGCCGTCGATCATTTTGCTGCATGGGCACTACAATTGAATGATACTTTAAAAAAACAACAATTTTATCCCGAAGTGGCGAAGCAGCACTTGTTTAATTTAGGGTATATCGCTTATAAATCTGGACATACCCGTGGTAGTACTTTAGATTTAACCTTAATCGATTTAGAAACGGGAAAAGAAATAGATATGGGTTCTCCTTGGGATTTCTTTGGAAAGGAATCTTGGGTAGAGAATAATGATCTTTGTAAAAAGCAACGAAAAAACCGTAAGCGACTTCAAAAAGTAATGCTAAAACATGGTTTTAAAAACTATGAAAAGGAATGGTGGCATTTCACCTTAAAAGACGAGCCTTTTCCTGATACGTATTTCGATTATGTGATTGAGTGAGCCTATTTCGATTTCTCAAAATACATCATTGCAACATTGTTATGGGCGTTATTAATTTGACCCTTTTTCCATCCATTTTTAAGATAAAACTTTGTTGCGATTTCATTATTGGCAAACGATTGTAGCTTTATAGTATCGTTCTTTTTAAACAAGATTTTTTCAACTTCCGTTAGCATATAAGACCCCATTCCAGCACGATGTGCATCCTCATCTACCATCATTATATGAATAAAATCATCAAAATATATAATAAACCCATTGATATCTTCATTCATTTCAAGCACATATAAATCATTGGCGTGTTTTACAATTTCACGCTTTAATTCGCCACTATTTACATACCAATCTACATTATGATCGCCAAGAAATGGGCGATAAAAAGTGCTGAAAGTTTTATTAGCCAAAGACACAATTATTTTTAATTCTGCTCTATGTGCTTTTCGAAGTTTTTTAGTGTCGTTAATAGTTGATGTCATAGCATATCAATATTAGGGTTCGTTTACAATATACAATTTTTTTGCAAAATCACGAATATTTGTATGCTATCAAAACGATAAGATATCAACCGTTTATTAAAAAAAAGTGAATTTTAAATACTTTGCAAATACAGTTTTTCCACTTTTTCTCTTGCCCAAGGTGTGCGACGTAAAAATTTTAAACTTGATTTAATTGTAGGGTTACTTCTAAAGCAATTGATTTTAATTCTATTTCCCAACTCTTCCCAACCATAATAAGAAACCAAATACTGAAGTATTTCAGATAATTTTACGCCATGTAATGGATTATTTGGTTGCTCTTGTTGCATAATTTTTATTTAAACTCACTAGTGAAGTGTAATTTCACAGAAGGGTATTTACTTTGTGTCATCTGAATTGTAAACGCTGAGTCTGCAAAGAATACCAACTGTCCTTGTTTATCTTTGGCTAAATAACGCTGCTTGGTGCGTTTGAAATCCTTGTATTCCTCATTCTTAGGGTCTTCTGGGTCTACCCAACATACTTTATGCATAGGTAAGTTTTCATAAGTACATTTTGCACCATACTCATGTTCTAATCGATATTGAATTACCTCATATTGCAATGCACCAACAGTACCAATTACTTTTCGACCATTCATTTCTAATGTAAACAATTGCGCTACACCTTCATCCATTAATTGTACCAATCCTTTTTGTAATTGTTTAGATTTCATTGGATCGGCGTTGTTTACATATCTAAAATGTTCTGGAGAGAAACTAGGAATTCCTTTAAAGTTTAAATTTTCTCCTTCCGTCAATGTATCGCCAATTTTAAAATTACCAGTATCATGCAACCCAACAATATCTCCTGGGAATGATTCTTCTACAATTTCCTTTTTCTCCGCAAAGAAAGCATTTGGACTTGAGAATTTCATTTTTTTACCATTACGCACGTGTAAATAAGGTGCGTTTCTTTTAAACGTTCCAGAAACAATCTTAACAAAAGCTAGACGATCTCTGTGTTTAGGATCCATATTGGCGTGGATTTTAAATACAAACCCTGTTAGTTTATCTTCTTTAGAATCTACCAAACGCTCTTCAGACATTTTAGGCTGCGGAGTAGGAGCAATTTCAGTAAAACAATCCAATAATTCTTTGACCCCAAAGTTGTTTAAGGCTGATCCAAAAAAGACAGGTTGTAATGCTCCGTTTAAGTATTCTTCTTTATCAAACTTAGGATAAACTTCATATACTAATTCTAATTCTTCTCTTAACGTTTCTGCAGCATCTTCACCAACGATTCTATCCAGTTCAGGATCATCTAAGTCACTAAACTCAACACCTTCAGAAATGGTTTGTTTATTTTCTTCTGAAAAAAGATTCAGTTTCTTTCCCCAAATATTGTAGATACCTTTAAAATCGTACCCCATACCAATAGGAAAACTTAAAGGTGTAACTTTCAAACCTAATTTTTGCTCTACTTCATCTAGTAAGTCAAAAGCATCTTTTCCTTCTCTATCTAATTTGTTAATAAAAACAATGATAGGAATATTACGCATTCTACAAACTTCGACCAATTTTTCAGTTTGCGCTTCAACTCCTTTTGCAACATCTATCACAACAATTACGCTGTCTACAGCTGTTAATGTTCTAAAAGTATCTTCTGCAAAATCCTTATGTCCAGGCGTATCAAGAATATTAATTTTTTTATCCTTATAAATAAAGGCTAACACAGAAGTTGCTACCGAAATACCACGCTGACGTTCAATTTCCATAAAATCGGAAGTTGCTCCCTTTTTGATTTTATTACTTTTTACGGCACCAGCTTCTTGAATTGCACCTCCAAAAAGTAGTAACTTTTCAGTCAATGTTGTTTTACCAGCATCGGGGTGTGAAATAATTCCAAAGGTTCGTCTACGTTGTAATTCGTCTAAAAATTCCATTCTTAAAAATTAGTTGGCAAATATACCGTTATAACGGCAATTTTCAATCTATTATCTCAACTTTCATATACACGTCAACTTTGGGCCATTCGTCTAATCCGGCATCTAAATTTGCAATTTTATCCATTACAGAAAAGCCTGAATAAACTTCTCCAAAAACGGTATGTTCCATATCTAAATGATGACCGCCATTCTTGTTTTGGATGATATAAAACTCAAAAGGACTCGATAACTTATTTGGATTTTTCTCCCAATCTCTTGCAGCCGCTAATGCTCCGTATTTGTGCTTTCTATGTTTTTTAAATTCAGGAGGTAATAAATAGTTTCCATAATTATATCGAATTCTACGTGTATCCATATTATCGGAATTACCTCCTTGGATTACAAAATTTGGAGCCACTCTATAAAATACGGTTGTATTAAAATAACCGATTTTAGTCAAAAAGATGAAATTTGCTCGATGTATTGGAGTGTCTTCATACAATCTAATTTTAATGTCCCCAAACTTGGTAGAAATTTTCACTTTTGTCTCCTTATTCATTGGCCCGTAGGTTTCGAAAAAAGGAACAACGTTGTGATGTTTTAAACTATCCCATCTTTTTTCTACAACTTCTTCTTTTACGGTTTCTTCAATTTGAATTATTGGGTTAGCCTTCTTTTTTACAGGCTCACTACATGATATTGCCAAAATTGAAAATATACTTAACAATGAATAAATTGATTTCATAAGAAACTAAACAAGAATTATTTTGAAAAGCAAAGATAAATTATTCGACCAATTCTTTGTAATTTCACGTCCTCTAAAAAAGAATACATTTAATTAACAGTAGATGCAAGAGCAGGTAATTTTAGTAAACGAAAAGGACGAGCAAATAGGTTTGATGGAGAAGATGGAAGCTCATGAAAAAGCATTGTTGCATAGAGCGTTTTCAGTATTTACATTTAATAAGAGTGGTGAATTGTTGTTGCAACAAAGAGCAGCAAGTAAATATCATTCGCCGTTGTTATGGACAAACACATGTTGCAGTCATCAACGAGATGGAGAAAGTAATATTGAAGCAGGTAAGCGCAGATTGCGTGAGGAGATGGGATTTGTTTGTGAATTAGAAGAGTTATTTTCTTTTATTTACAAAGCACCTTTTGATAATGGCTTAACAGAGTATGAGTTAGATCATGTAATGGTGGGTAGTTATGAAAATGATCCTGTTATAAACAGAGATGAAGTAGAAGCGTTTAAATGGATGACTGTTGATGATGTAAAAAATGACATGGAATTGCATCCAGAAACGTATACGGCATGGTTTAAAATTATATTTCAAAAATACTATTCTCATATTCAAAATTAATGGCAAAAGTTACAGTTCATAGAAAAGCACATTTTAACGCAGCACATAGGTTGTATAATGGTGGATGGAGCGATGCAAGAAATGCGACCGTTTTTGGTAAATGTGCCAACCCTCATTATCATGGCCACAATTATGAATTAATAGTTGCTGTTAAAGGTGAAATTAACCCTGAAACCGGATTTGTAATGGATATGAAGGTGTTGAAAAAATTAGTAGAAATTGAAATTGAAGAACAGTTCGATCATAAAAATTTAAACGAAGAAGTTTCGCATTTTAAGGATTTGAATCCAACGGCTGAGAATATCGCTGTAGTTATTTGGAACATCTTAAGAGTAAAGATTGAGGGAGATTTAGAATTGGCAATTACACTTTACGAAACGCCAAGGAACTACGTAGTTTATTCAGGAGAATAATGTAGAATTTGTCAAGAGATTTATGAAGAATTTAGGAAAAACAGAAAATAAAAAACAGGCCTTCTAAGATTAGAAAACCTGCGTAGTAGCTATCCTCATAGCCAACCAACTAACCAAGTTGTTTACGATGCCTTATGTAAGTTTAACCCATTTACGGTAAAACTAAATGTGGCTTTACATATGATATCTGTGCAATCGTTTAATTCTTTTACTACCTGAACAGATAGATGAATTTCTTTTTCATTTAATTTTTTAAGATGACTTTTTACTTGAAGTTTGTCATTTAAAAATGCATTTTTCAATATTTCTAATTTTGTAAGGTTTGGTTTAGAACTAATGAATTCTTTATAGGGAAGAGTAGCATAAAGAGAATAACTCTCCATTTTTTTATATAAGACAAATGGTAATAGCGCTCTGCTATTATTTATTTGATCTACTGCTACTATAAATTCTGTGTTTTTTATTGTGTTTAATTTACTGCTTTTCATAACGCTATGGATTAATATTCAATGGTATTGGATTTTTAAATAAAAGTGAACTATTGTTTAGTTTCATGTTGTTTAAGCGTTGGGCTAAGCTAATTCTAATAATGGATTTCATGGTTTTCATAATGTTACTGTTTAATGATTAAATTGTTATTTATTGAAATAAAAAAAGGTGCTTTTTGTTAAAAAAGCACCTTTGAATAGTTATTGATTATTTTTGGTTTTTCATCGTTTTTTCAAATGATTTCTGGTGCTCTTTTCTACATAGATATATTGCTTTTGCACTTTATGCATACACATATCTGTCCATATATTACGAAGAATCGTTTTGGACGTGATAATAATTGTTGAAATAATGTGTTGCATTTTATTCATTTGATGAATCAAAATTAAACTTTTTTTATTGCAAACCAAGTTAATTTTCTAATAATCTACCAAAATCAAATTGGTTTATGTTCTAACCTTAAGTTTAATAGGAACATTGTAAACGACTCTAACTGGCTTTCCATTATGCGTTGCGGGTTCCATTTTTGGGAGTAACTTAATAACTCTAACTGCTTCGTCAGATGTTTCTTTATTCGGGCCTTGTGCATGCACATCTACAATCTCACCAAAAGTATTCACGTCAAATTGTACAACTACTCTATAATTATCATCTGTAATTCCATCTTCTGCAGAAACAATAGGATTGTAATGTTTGTCGACAAATTCAACTATCTTTTTATTAAAGCATTCCATTAATTGGTCATTATTTCCTTTACAATCTTGATAAACTGGAGGTTTTTCTACTGTTTTAACAGATAATCGAGGTTCTTTTTCTTCTGTATCAATGGTACTTATTTCAGCACTTTCGCTTTCAATTTCTTCAACTTTATGAACCTCACTATTTTTATGTTCTTCATCAGATTCTGCATGTTCATTTGAATTATTAGTTTTTGGCTGACTATGCTCTTTTGTTGCTTTTGATTCTGAATTAGAATGTGTTTCTGAATTGTCTGAATGATCTTCAACTACCTCAATATGTTCTTCGGTTGTATGTTCTTGAGATTTTTTTTCTTTTTTACATGCCGTTATTAATAATCCTGCAAAAAAAACGAGTAGTATTCCATTTGAAATTTTCATAGTGAATGTTTTTTTGTTCGTAGTATTTCATTCAAATATCGGAAAAATTTAGAACTAAAATAGTTAATTGATATAATATCAATCAATTAGGGTGTTACATTATTTGATTAAATTTGAATTCAAAATCGAATCAATGTACAAAAACTTAAAAGTTATAGCTTTTGATGCTGATGACACCTTATGGGTGAATGAACCCTATTTTAGAGAGGCAGAACATGAATTTGCTCAACTACTAGCATCTTTTGAAACAGAGAATAAAATCAATCAGGAATTACTTAAAGTTGAATTGCGAAATTTGGAATTGTATGGCTACGGTGTAAAAGGCTTTGTGCTTTCTATGATGGAGTCAGCTTTAGAATTATCTAACAAATCAATAACGCCCAATGAAGTCTCTAAAATTTTGGAAATTGGTAAAACGATGCTTAAAAAACCAATTGAACTTTTAAATGGAGTGGAAGAAGTTTTAAAAACATTGAGTTCGAAGTACAGACTTATTGTCGCTACTAAAGGAGATTTGCTAGATCAAGAACGAAAATTGGAAAAATCTGGATTGTTAAGTTATTTTGACCATATAGAAGTTTTGAGTGAGAAAAAACAAGTGAATTATAAAAGATTGATTGATTTTTTAAATGTAAAACCTTCGGAGTTTTTAATGATAGGTAATTCTTTAAAGTCCGATGTTTTGCCATTAGTAGGGCTTAATTCAAATGCTATACATGTACCTTATCACACAACTTGGGCACATGAAGAAGTGAAACGATCCGAATTGGTTAATAAAAATTATAAAACCGTTAATAATTTAACGGAAATTTTAGATTTTCTCTAGATATAATTTACTTAAATTTGCAACGAACTAAAAAAATAAAACAATGGCAAGTGTAAAGAATTTGAAGAAAGATATAAACTTTGTATTAGGTGATGTTATTGAAGAATGCTATTCATGGGAATTAATGAATCCTGATTCTGACACAAAAAAATCGTCTGCAATAGTTGATGAAGCGATTAATACTTTTGATACTTTAATAGCAAAATTACACGCAAAAGATGTGGAAAATAAAAAGGCACATTTTAAAGCTGTAAAGGCAGAATTAGAAGCTTTAGCTGGTGGTTTGATAGACAAAGTAAATAAACTATAAAACAGTTTATACTAAATACGGATAGTATCCGTTTTATAAATGTTGAACCCTTAAAACTACTTATATTACAATGGCAAGAGCAATGTTCGAGTACACCAAAACAGTACTTAAAAAAGTTAGTTTTAATTCAGAATTGTTCTGTATTGAACTGAAAAAAGCTGTAAAAAGATTGCTTCCACACGAAATAAATGAATTGAAGATTTGGTTGAATGAATTCGTACATGGAAAGCCTGAATTAAACGGATGTTTACTACTTATTAAAAATTAAAATAAAAGGAGCCTTAGGCTCCTTTTTTATGTTGTAAAGGACTGATTATTTCGACATCATTAAAGGCAATTGCACCTCTCACTAAACTATCTATTACATCCTTTAAGGCTTCTATCAATTGCATTTTAAGTTGCGATTTATGGTATATTAAACTCACCTCTCTGGCTGGAACTGGAGCATTGAATTCCCTTAAATAAGTTTGATCATTTTCGCTTAAATCTAACGTGTGTAAATAGGGTAGTAGCGTCATTCCTAAATTTTCTTTCGCTAGCTTAATTAAGGTATTAAAACTTCCACTTTCTAATCTAAAATGACTTCCAGTTTCATTCTTAAATGTTCTACATAAATTTAAAACGCTTTCTTTAAAGCAATGCCCATCTTCTAATAACAATATGTCATTTAACTCTAATTCGTTGACATCAATTGTTTTATGACCGTGTAAACGATGTCCTTTTGGTATGAACCCAACAAAAGGTTCATAATATATTACGCGTTCTTTAATAGCTTCATTTTCTAGAGGAGTTGCAGCCAAAGCAGCATCGATATGGCCGTCTGTTAATTTCTTAATGATCTCCTCAGTAGTCAATTCTTCAATAATCAAGTTTACTTTGGGGTACTTTTTCACAAATGTTTTTAGAAACATAGGTAACAAACTTGGCATTACCGTAGGTATAATCCCTAATTTAAATTCACCACCTATATATCCTTTTTGTTGATCAACTATATCCGTAATTCGATTGCTTTCATCAACTATTATTTTAGCCTGTTCTACAATTTTTTCACCAACTTGAGTAAGTTGTATAGGTTTTTTATTTCGATTAAATATTTTTACATCTAATTGGTCTTCTAACTTTTGTATTTGCATACTTAATGTTGGCTGGGTGACAAAACAATGCTCAGAAGCAACGGTAAAGTTTTTGTGCTCTGCAACGGCCAAAACATATTTTAATTGAGTAATCGTCATTTGTATAAATTTTGATGATAAAGATATTAAAACTATCAATTGTAATTATAATAAATTCCTTCTTTTTTAAGGTAAATTTGTTTGGAACTTAAAAACAAAAGAAATGAGTGTTACAATTTTAGGATTAGATAAAGAAAAGTCGACAGTGTTAGTTGAAAATTTAAATGGATTGCTTTCAAACTTTCAAGTGTATTATCAGAATTTAAGAGGTTTACATTGGAATATCAAAGGAAAGAATTTCTTTGAATTGCACGTTAAGTTTGAAGAGTATTATACCGATTCTCAAGAGAAAATTGATATGATAGCGGAACGAATCTTAACATTAGGGGGAACACCATTACATACTTTTGGTGATTATAGTGCTAAAGCAAAAGTTCCCGTAGGTAAAAGCGTAAGTGAGGATGTTGCAGCTGTTACTTTGGTAATGAATTCTTTAAGTGAATTGTTAAAAATAGAGAGAGAAATATTGAATTTATCTGATGATGCTGAAGATGAAGGTACAAACTCTATGATGAGCGATTTTATAGCAGAACAAGAAAAAACGATTTGGATGTTACAATCTTGGTTGGGATAAACTAAGAAAATATAAATAAAAAAAGGCTACCAATTTGGTAGCCTTTTTTGTTTAATCTCTCCAGAATGTTCGTTGTTTGTTCAATTCTTCTTCTGACTTTTGATATTCCTTTTCGGAAACAACCTTTAAAAACGATTTATGTTGCTCAATAGAATGCTCAATTTGTTTCACAATTTTATCCATAGAGTCATTCTCATAATCAATTTCAAGAGGTTTCTTAATAACAAATGATTGTAGCACTCCACGTTTTTTAATCATCAATCCTTTTTTGTCAAAAGATCTTCTGAATCCATCAATAACGATAGGAATTACTATGGGTTTATAAGTCTTTATAATGTGCGCTGTTCCTCTACGAATAGGTTTAAAAGGGGTTGTAGTACCTTGAGGAAAAGTAATTACCCATCCATCGTTTAAAGCCGTTCCAATATTGGTGATATCAGACATTTTAACTTGTCTATTTACGTCCTTACCTGCACTTCTCCATGTACGTTGTATAGAAATAGAACCTGTATAAGCGAAAATTTTAGGAAGTAACCCAGATTTCATCGTTTCAGATGCCGCGATATAATAGATATTTAGTTTTGGATTCCAGATATATCCTACATTTTTAAGAGAATCTATCCGACCTTTTAAAGACGCATTAAATACATGAAGCATAGCCGCCACATCAGCAAAATAAGTTTGATGATTTGAAACGAATAACACATTTGCTTCTGGTAAATCTCTTATAATTTCAGAACCTTCAATCTTTAAATCATTGAATCGCTGATACCTTCCGTGAGAAATCACACCGAATACACGAATAATCCATTTTTTAATGAATAATATATGTCCAAAAGGATTTTTTTTAAATAGCCCCATAATCTTTATTAGGACTGCAAATTTACGAAAATTATTGGCTATAGCCTTTCGAATGTACTTTTGATTTCACTTAGAATCATTGCTGTAGCTCCCCAGACTATATGTTTTCCAAATTCAAAACAGGGAACTTCAACATTAGACATATAAGAGGTGTCTCTTTTACGCATAACGAGTTTGGATTCATCTAATAAATCGGAAAGTTTGACCTCAATTATTTCTGCAACTTCGTGATTGCTAATAAATTTTGGGATATAATCTAAATACCCTAAAAAAGGAGTAACTAGAAAGTTACTAGGCGGAATATAGGCATCCGTAAATTCTTTGATAACCTTTATGGAATCAACAGTAATACCGATCTCTTCATAGGTCTCTCTAGTCGCAGTCTGTTCTAAATTTTTGTCTTGTTCCTCTATTTTTCCTCCAGGGAAACTAATTTGTGCAGAATGGGTGCCATTGTAACTTGCTCTTAATGTCAGCAAAAATCTTGTTTCATTTTGTACATCAGGATAGAATAGGGCTAAAACACCAGCTTGCTTTGGATTCTTAAGTTGAATCATATCTTCAGAATAACGCTTTCTAATTTCTGGAGCTAATTTAAACTGCGCATCTAATCCAGGTAATTTTGCCGATTTTAATTGTGGTAATAGTTGCTGAAACTTTGTGAAATTCATGAAGCGAATTTACTTAAAAAAAAGATTCTTTTGAGATGGCATATTTAGACTAGAATTACCAATCGCCATCACGCTGTTTTTTATTAGAAGAACAGAATTTTATTATTTCTAAAATTCTTTTTTGTTGGGTAGTTTCTCTTTTTGCGGCATACAGCCAATACAAATACCCTCGTCTATAGGAAGGCGCGAAATTTTTATAATTGTTGAAAGCAATCGGATTGTTTTTAAATGCTGCTAATAATAGGGGAGGAATTACTTCATTATCTACATCATTCAATGCGTCCCAACTTCCATTTTGTTTTGCAATAGCAATACTTTCTATTCCACTGGGTTGCAGTAGTTTTTCTTTTGTTAATTCCTTTATGTATGTTTTATTCAATTTACTCCAAACACTTTTTGATTTGCGAGGCGAAAAATATTGTTGTCTACGTTCGTTATCCAAACGTTTTACCGTAGAATCTATCCAACCATAGCATAAGGCAACTTTTACAGCTTCTTCCCAACGCATACTTGGTTTGCTGCTAGAAACTTTGTAGAAAATTAAATAAACACCCGTTGATTTCTTATGGTTCTCATGCAACCATTTTCGCCATTCAATATCCCTTTCGAAATAGAGTTGGGGTTTAGTCATCTTCATCCTCTTTTTTAGAGTTTTTATACCCGAAAAACAAGCGAACGCCTAAACGAGCAAACAAAATAATGGCAATAACCATAACAATATCAAATCCTTCCATTTATTTAGTCTCTATAATAATTTTATCAATCGTTTGTTGTAGGTTAATTAAATCCGTTTCATATTCTAAAAGATGGTATAAGAAATCATCTACTAGGCTTTCATATTCTAAATTATGAAAAATGGTTAATTTATCATGATTTAGTGTTGACCTTTTTCCCCAACCAATATTAGAATAGATGTCAATATCTTTAAGGGGGTATTTATCTGCTAGAAATGGAACGATGGAATTATTTATTTTATCATCCATGTCGTTATAAGATTCTATCATTGCATCTTTACGACTAGACCATTCGTAAATAAGATATTTTAAATTTTCATTATTTAGACTTCTCATTTTACCGGATTGAATTAAATCTTGAATAGCGTTTTCTGATGGGGTAAATCTTCTTTGTTCAAAAGAATAAAAAATAAGACTATCAGTCTGCTCTTTTTTTAATTCTTCATAATTTATTCCAAATAGAGACATTAAAACTTTGTTGGTTTTAATACACTCAGACAGCGAGATAACGGATTCGTCAATTTCCAGTTTGTTTTTAGAAAACTCAGTATAAATATTTTTAAGTATTGCTTTCTCTTCGTTATTACTAATGCGATCTTGGTTCCATGTATTAATTTGAAGTGCGATAAGGATACCTACTACAACAAGAATAATTTCACCAATTGCGTAGCGAAGGTACTGTTTGATTTTTTTTTCTTCTGCCAATTTTTTCCTAATTTTTCTAAATAAAGAAATCATTTTATTGAATTCGTTTTATGTTTTTTATTACAACCGGTTCCACTAAATATTGTGATGTATCTTTCATTTGTTGAATAGCTTTTACTACGTCCATTCCTTTCGTAACTTTTCCAAAGGCTGCAAATCCTTGTCCGTCTGGGTTTCGTTTTCCTCCAAAATCCAATTCAGGTTGGTTTCCTATGCAAATAAAAAAACTATCAGTTGCTGTGTTAGGTTCGAGCCTAGCCATTGATAAAGTCCCGTTTTCATGCTTTAATCCGGTTTCTTTTGTTGTTTCGATATTAATAGGAGGGAATCCCTCAGCATTCTCATTTAACCCACCTTGAATAACCTCAATAGGTATAGATCTTTCTGCTTCATTTTGTGTGTTGCATACTCTAAAAAAAGCGCTATTCTCATATTTGTTTGCATCTACATATTTTAGAAAATTAGCAACGGTAATAGGTGCCTTTTCAGGGTAAAGTTCAATAATGATATCTCCTTTATCAGTTTTAATTAAACAATTAATTGTATCAGCGTTACATCCAGAAATTAACAATGAAACGATTGCAATTTTAAATAATTTAAATATCGCATTCATAATTTATTTGGTTTGGAAAGTTCAATAATCAAATTTAACGCTTCGGTAAGTTCTTCAAGTTCGCTGTCATCATTTATCGAAACCTCTATTGTTTCTTTTCTAGCTTTGAGAATATATTCAAATTCTAAAGTTTGAAATGCACTTAAATTGTTTCGTGAATCTTCAAAGTTAAAATCGAAATCAACGTTTCTTTGAAAAAAAGAATCATAAATTCTATAATAATTACTACTAGTATTTTCTTCCTCTTGGTAATCAACGACTAAATCACTCCAAGATATTAGTGCGTTTCGTAATTCAATACTCTGTATTAAATTAAAAGAAGAAGTACTAACAAGTGAGTTAACAGTTCCTTGTGAAGGATTAAACGTATATCGCGTAAATGTTTTTGATAAATACAATTTTAGCGAGTCTAACGTTGGTCTTGTTAACTCATTAATGGGCAACATTTCTATAACTTTGTTGCAGTTTTTGATTAGAGTTTTTCTTTCTGTTATGATCTTATTTAATTGCAATTGGTTCTTTACAAACTCAATATGAATATTTTTTAATAATTCTTGCTCTTTTTTATTATTATTGCGCTGTTGATTCCAGTTATTAATTTGCAGAGCAATTAAAATGCCTATTACAACTAAGAATATTTCACCAATAGCATATTTAAGATACTTGGATGTTTTATTTTCTAGGATTAATTGCCGTCTAATTTTTCTAAAGAGTTTTATCATATTTAGTCTTTAGTTTTTATTGGGTAATTAGGTCTTTTTATTTTTTTTGGTGGATTACTTTTTAACTCGTCTAATACAATTTCAATTGCTTTTTCCAATTGAGGATCTTGCCCTTTTATAACTTCTTCCGGCCATTGTTCAACTTCTACGTCTGGTGCTACACCTTCATTTTCTACCCTAAAACCATCTTCAGTATAAAATGCCACATTTGGTGCAGTTACAGAGCCTCCATCTATGAATTCTGGATAGCCTAATACTCCTACAAGCCCACCCCAAGTGCGTTTTCCAACCACGGTACCCAACTTAAACTTTTTAAACATCCATGGCAAATAATCTCCACCAGAACCAGCAGTTTCATCTGTTATCATCACCTTTGGACCTTGAATTGAAGCACTTGGCGATTTGTGGTCTTTTCCATATCTATAATTCCAATAAGCTTGTACTGGCTTCTTTAACATATCTATATAATAATCGGCTAATTGACCACCTCCATTAAATCGTTCATCTACAATAATTGCTTTTTTATTAGCTTGTGGAAAAAAATATCGTTTGAAGTATTGATGACCCAATCCTGCTGTGTTTGGTACATAAACGTAGGCAACTTCTCCGTTAGTGGCCTCATGAACTTTTTTCATATTACCCTCAACCCAATCTCTATTTCTCAAAGTACGCTCGTTACCAACTGGAGTTACTTCTACAATTTTAGAACTAGAACCATCAGAATTTGAACTAATTTCTAGTTTTACAAGTTTGTTTGCCGTGTTCTCAAAGAAATGGTATAGGTTATCCTTCGCTCTAATCTCGTTTCCATTTACTGAGATGATATAATCACCAATCTTTGCATTTACACCCGGTTCGGTTAATGGAGATCTAAGATTAGGGTTCCAATTAAGTCCACCATATATTTTACTAATTTGATAGCGATCGTTTTTGACAATATAATCGGCTCCTAAAAGTCCTCCTGAAATTCTATTTGGATTGACCATTCTATCACCTCTACTTCCAAATCGATGGTGTCCCACACCCAATTCACCACACATCCAAGTCATTATTCTGTACAGGTCACTTTTACACGAAACGTGGGGTAGAAAAGATTTGTATTTATCTTTCATTTCCAACCAATTAACCCCATGCATCCCTGGATCATAAAAATAATCTCGATTTACGCGCCACGTTTCTTCAAAAATATTGTTCCATTCCTTTTTCGGATTAATTTTTACTTTTATGGTAGAAAAATTTATTGGACCATCACTAGGTTTTTTTCCTAAATCAGCGACTCCCAAATTTTGATTGTTTTGGTATAGCATCTTTTTACCATTACTTGAAATTTCAAAATCGCTTGCAGGCATTATTGACTCCTCTTTACGTTTTTTAAGGTCGTATTTATGCAGTGTAGGTTTATCATCCTTTGACGCTATATAAAATAGTTCACCTTCTTTTGTAATGTCTAAGTTTCTATAATCCTTTGAACCAATCGGGACATCTATTATTCTATTTGAAAACCCATCCCAGTCAATTTTTAATACTTTGTTCTTTTGTTCTTTTCCATCTTTATTCTCGTCATCTTCAGTATCATCTTTTTTAATTTCTTCTTGATCATTTTCCTTTTTAAAAGGTGAAATGGTTTCCTTTTGAAGGGTAATTATATAAATAGAGTTCGTGCTATTCATATCGTTGTTTGATTGGTCAAACCAATTTACGACTGGTCCTGCATCAGTAGAGGCTAATAAATAGAGGTATTTTCCGCTTGGATCAAAAATAGGTTCAGAAACATTGGCCAGTCCTTCGGAAACTGAGTATGATTTATCTTCAGATATATTGTAAAGATGTGCAGTTTCAAAATTAGTTTCGGTTATAGTTGTGTAAGAGACCCAATTTGAGTCAAACGACCAATCTCCAAATAAATCTCTGAAAGGGCCTGGAAAATACATTTCATCTGCGTTTATTTTTACTGTTTTGTTTGTTGTAACATTATATAGATATAGATTTCTGCCATTATCTATAAAACAAAGTTTTTTACTATCAGGTGACCAATGGATATTAGCATAAAAGCCAGTTCCTTTTAAACTTACCTTGTTCAAAGAGTTATCTTTTAATGATTTTAAGTGTAAGGCATATTCACCCGATTCATCAGAGAAATAGGCTATTGTTTTCCCATCTGGAGACCATTGAGGAAATTTTTCATGCGTTCCAGTAGATTGTGTTAGGTTGTTTGGGTCACCTTTTTTTACAGGGACTGTAATCACATCACCACGAAAATCAACAACAACTCTGTTTCCACTAGGTGAAATACTTGCCCAACGAACATAACTTTTACCTGAGACATAACGTTCACGTAATTCTAGTAAATCTGTACTAATATTTAATTTTATCGTTTTTATAACTTCGGAGCTTTCATCATAAATATGTAAAACCCCAGCTTGCTCAAAAATCACTTTACCATTGCTTGCACTTAATGATAGTACAGGGAAATCTTTGTATTTGGTTATTTGAGTAGTTTGTTTTGAATTGGTATTATAACTAAAAAGATTAAATTCACCATTTACATCACTTCTAAAATATACATTAGACCCCATCCATTGTGGTTTCGTATTATTTCCTTGGTTTTTCGGTCTTGGTATTTCCTCAACTTTATGAGAATTAATGTCAAATATCCATATTCTAGATTCCATACCACCTCTGTAATGCTTCCATTGAGCATATGGTTCGTATAACGGTGTGTATGCTATATGATTACCATCTTCCGAATAGGAAGCCCAAAATGCATTTGGAATTTCTAACTGATTCACATTTCCACCTGAAGTAGCAATTGAATATAGTTGAAGGTATCTGTTTGTAAAGCTATTACGTTGTGATGCAAAAATTAGTTTTGTTCCGTCAGGTGTAAAGTCTCGTACAAAATCTCCATCGGGATGCCATGTTAGTCTTTTTGGAATTCCACCTGAAATAGGTATCGTATACACATCGGTGTTTCCATCATATTGGGCATTAAAGGCAATAGTTTGCCCATCAGGAGAAAAAATGGGTTGAGATTCAATGCCTTTATCGATTGTTAGCCGGATTGGATTTGATCCATTTTGATTGGCAATCCATAAATCCTCTGCATAAATGAATGCAATGTGATTGGCACTAATTGCTGGTTGTGAAATTAATTTAGTTTCATTTGGTAATTGCCCGAAAAATGGAATGGGGCATAAAAAAATAATTACCATTGTTTTAAAGAAGTGTTTCGATTTCATAGTATTAATTTTTAGTTTTATTGAAGAATTGAATGCATGCATAAATTATGGAAAGTCCTACGATATAAATTAAAATTCCTATTTGTTGTGTGCTCTCTAAATGCGATAATAGGTATAGTATAATTATACAGGCCAAAATTGGAATTGTAATTCCCCCAGGAATCTCAAACTCCTCAGGTGCTGTTTTGTTTTTTCGTCTTAGTTGTATTACAGATAATGCAACTCCTAAATAAACGAGTAAAATTGCAGCACTTGCAATATTAATTAGTGTTTTAAAACCTCCAAAGGACGCAATCAAAAAGCCTATGGTAGCATAAAGTAATATGGCTACATATGGAGTCTTAAATTTTGGGTGTATTTTTTCAAGAATAGGTGCTGGCAAGACTTTGTCTTTTGACAGTGCAAAGAAAAGGCGTGGAGAATTTAGAAGGTCTCCTATAAAGTAACCGAACATTGATATTGCTGCACCTGTGAATAATATAGAGAAGCCAATTGGGCCAAAAATAACATTACCAACTTCTGCTAACGGAGCCTCTGTATAATTGGCTAAGGAATCTCCTAAGACTCCTTGTGCAACTCCCTGAATTAACATGTATAAAATAAGCACTGTAACAATCGCTATAAATATACCTTTTGGAACAGTTTTTTTTGGGTTCTTAATCTCACCTCCAATAACAAGCCCAGTTTCACCACCTTGAAAAGCAAAAATAAGAAAGAGTGATGTGGCGCCAATTTCACTAATTGTAGGTGCAGATTCCCAAACCAAATTAGCAAATTCAACATTCTTCCAACCAACTATAATAAGCAGCAATAATGGCGATAATTTTAAAAGTGTAATTGTTTTTACCATTCCAATCCCTTGCCTAATACCGAGAATATTGATAAAAGCTAGACCGAAGAATACCAAAGCAAAAAATAAAATACGTACGACACCATTTTCAAAAACAGGAAAAGAATTACTCAAAATATCTACAAGAGCATTAGCAACTGTTGCACCCGCTAATAGACTACCTGTAATGGCAATGATTGCAATTATAAAGCCTGGATATTTGCCAAAAGCAGCTTCTACATAAGCAAATCCACCACCAGTAGTGGTCACTTTACTTCCTGCTTCTGCAAAACAAAGCATAATTAAGCCAATCAATATTCCACAAAAAAGATAAGCAACAATACTTGTGGCTCCCATTTTTTCTGCAACAATGGCTGGAATTACAAAAATTCCTGCTCCGACAATAATATTTATAATGTTAGCTGCCAGTCCTAAAGGGCCAACATACCTCTTTAGACCTTCGTCTTGTTCTTTCATTTTATTGGGTTTTGGAAACAGTCATAAATTCGATCTGAAAATATGGTAGAATAGCATTTACAAAGACACAGCTTATCTTGATGCATAATTCAATTAGTTTGGTTAGGTTAACTACGGTTTCTAGTGGTAGTTGCGTAAATATACAAAAAATACTACAGCAAAGCTTCTAATAAAACCGTAGCAGGATGAACAGCTTTTTGTTGCGTTCCATCTTTTATTTGATGGCGACAACTTGTACCAGACGCAACCAAAATAGCGTCTTTATGAAGATTTCTGACTTTAGGAAACAAAGAACCTTCTCCAATTTCCATGCTAATATCGAAATGTTCTTTTTCAAATCCGAAAGATCCGGCCATGCCACAGCAGCCTGTTGCTAGAATAGACACTTTATAATTTGAAGGAAGGTTTAGCATATTAAATGCAGGATGCATACCGACCAATGATTTTTGATGGCAGTGACCATGAATTTTAATTTCTTTCGTTTCTGTAGTAA
The DNA here is from genome assembly GCA_001874265.1 of Bacteroidetes bacterium MedPE-SWsnd-G1. Lineage (GTDB taxonomy): Bacteria > Bacteroidota > Bacteroidia > Flavobacteriales > Flavobacteriaceae > Urechidicola. The sequence goes on from MPDD01000021.1 coordinate 24,708, forward strand.
ATAGGTCAGGTGAGACAAGTCCTTTTTCAATTTCATTTGAAACGAATTCCTCTAAAGTTAAACAGTGTTTAGCCAATTTTTCGGCATTAGATTTATCATCTACTATTCGAATATATTCATCTCTAAAGGTAAGTATGGTAGATGGACCAATTCCAATTAACGGTGTTTGTTCTGAAATGAATTCTTTAAAAATTGAAACGTTGGTGTTAGCTACTTTTTTAAATTCATTCAAGAATCCTTTTGAAACCAAACTTCTTCCACTTTCTTCATGTTGAACGGTTAAAACATTATAACCTAATTTACTAAGTAATTTATATGTGTCAATTCCTATTTGAACTTCATTATAATTGATAAATTCATCAACAAATAAATATACTTGTTTGTTTGAAGGACTTGGAGTTGATTGTTTAGAAAGCCATTTTCTAAAAGTAGTTTTTTCTATTTTTGGAATACTTCTACCATTTGGAAAACCAAGTATATTCTTGGTTATTGAACTTTGTAATATGGTATTTGTAATATTTGGAAATTTGCTTCCTAGTTGATTGTATTTATTGTTAAAGGCAAATAATTTATCTCTTAAACTTGGGCGATTTTCTTTATGATATTGAAATAAAAATTCCGCTTTTAAAGTTGCTACATCTACATTACTTGGGCATTCACTAGCACAAGCCTTACAACTTAAACAAAGATCAAACACCTGTTTGAGTTCTTTGTGATCAAATTTATTCGTTTTATCAGAATTGGTTAAAAATTCTCGCAAGGTATTTGCTCTGGCTCTTGTGGTGTCTTTTTCATTTTTTGTGGCGCGATAACTAGGACACATAGTTCCTCCTGCTTCTACAGATTTCCTGCAGTCACCAGAACCATTGCACTTTTCAGTGGCCTTTAGAATTCCTTCAGAATCAGAAAAATCGAAAATGGTCTCGATTATTGGTTCTTCTCTTCCAACTTTATATCTGAAAGACTCATCCATTGGGAAGGCATCTGTAATCTTCCCTTTATTAAATATGATATCTGGATCAAAACTATGTTTTATGCGCTTTAACAATTTATAGTTTTTATTACCAATCATTAAAGGAATGAACTCCGCTCGTACAATTCCATCTCCATGTTCACCACTAAAAGATCCACCATATTTTTTAACAAGTTTAGCGGTCTTTGTGGTTATTTCTCTAAATAAAACAACGTCTTCTTTCTTCTTTAAATTTAGAATAGGTCTCAAGTGAATTTCTCCAGCTCCTGCGTGCGCGTAATAAACAGCTTCTTGATTATAGTCTTCCATCATTTTAGAAAACTCAGCAATATAATCAGGTAAATCACCTAATTCAACAGCAGTATCTTCAATACACGCCACAGCTTTGTTGTCTCCAACAATATTACCTAATAGCCCTAAGCCAGCTTTTCTTAATTCAAAGGCCTTCGCAATATCATTTCCTTTTAGAATTGGAAATGCATATCCAAATTCATGTGTTTCTAAATCATCAATTAGTTTTAAGGCAAGTTTTTCGGTTTTTACCATATTGTCAGAAGATACCTCTAGCATTAATACCGCTTTTGGATCTCCTTCAATAAAAAAACGATTTTTTAACTGTTCTCTGTTTTTTTTGGTACAATCTAAAATGGTTTTATCCATTAATTCACACATGTATAAATTGTGCTTCATTGCAACAACGACGGCCTCCATACTTTCATGGATACTTTCAAAATGTACCGCAACCAATAAACTTTGAGTAGGAGGAAGGGGATCTAACTGTAGTGTAATTTCTGTTGTGAATGCTAATGTGCCTTCACTTCCGGATAATATATCACAAAGATTAACATTTGGTTCAGAACCTCCGAACAAAGATGACTTTAATAGACCATCAACATTATAACCCGTGTTTCTTCTATGAATAGTTTCTTTTGGGAATTCTTTTTTTATTTCTTGTTGATGTTCTTCAACAATTAATTCATCATGAATGGATTTATAAATCTTACTTTCAAGAACGGTTCCCCTTGTTTTGGAAATGAATGACTCATTTGATATAGTCTCAAAGGTTGCCTCAGAGCCATCCGAAAGTATAGTTTTTAATACGAGCACTTTATCTCGAGTAGTTCCATACTGAATAGAAGTTGTTCCAGATGAATTGTTACCTACCATTCCGCCAATCATACATCTGTTCGATGTAGAAGTATTTGGTCCAAAAAACAATCCAAATGACTTTAAAAATCTATTAAGATCATCACGAATTACTCCAGGTTGAACCGTTACAGTTTTGGCTTGCTTATCTATTGAAATTATTTTAGTGAAGTGCTTGGAGATATCAACTATAATTCCATCTCCTACACACTGCCCCGCAAGAGATGTGCCTGCAGTTCTTGGAATTAGTGTTGTTTTATTTTGATGCGCAAAACCAATTAAACTCTTAATATCCTCTTTGTTTTTAGGATAAGCAACTGCTAATGGTAATTTTCTGTAAACTGAAGCATCGGTAGCGTAAATTGCTTTATGTAAATCGTCATAAAATAATTCACCTTGAAGTTGATTAGAAAGATTAGATAGTAGGTCGTTGTTATGCATTATGTAAAAATAAACAACTATTTAAAAACAATACTTTTTTCAGTTCTAGGAATTTTGCAAAAGTAATAAGGTTGTGTCATTGCACTTGTAGCCATGCCATCTGGTGCGTTTGTTTGTACAAATACCTGAACTTCATCTATAGTTTCTATAATTTTCGTAATTGAAATAGCATGGCCGCCTGTTGTTTTTTCTCCTAAAAATAAGGCAAGAATTAATTCTTTTTCAAAATCGATTTTAGGAATTGGAAAGCCGGGTTTACGAACTTTATTTATTTGAGTATAAACGGTTTTTAATTCATCTTGATTTTTAACAATGATAAATTCATTGTTTAAATAGCCACCATTACTTCCTTGAACTAAAGTTTCAAATTGTATTTCTTGTGTGTAATTTTGCTGTTTACCGCTTGCACACCCAAAAATTAAGAATGTAATAATGTATAATACGTATTTCATTAGGTTATTTGTTCTCCATTTTTAATTTGTGGTGTTGCACTCTGCAATAAAATAACATCGGCACCATTTTGTATTCCTAACACTAAAACTTCACTAGAAAAATTAGCAATTTGTCTAGGCTCAAAGTTTACAACTGCTGATACTTGTTTGCCAATCAATTCTTCTTTTGAATATAAGGTTGTTATTTGCGCACTAGAATTTTTAAAACCTAACGCACCAAAATCAATGATTAATTGATAGGCAGGTTTTCTTGCTTTAGGAAAATCATTCACTTCCAGAATTGTGCCAATTCTTAAATCCACTTTTGTGAAATCTTCAAATGAAATAATTGGTTTCATAAGTTCTTATCTTGTTACAATAAATTCAATTCTTCTATTCTCTAAATGCTCCGTTTCACTACAATTTACACCATTGGCACATCTATTTAGCAATTCCGTTTCTCCATATCCTTTGCCCGTTAATCTGTCAGAATTTATACCTCTTTCAATTAAGAATGATAATATAGATTGCGCTCTTTGTTCAGATAGGCTTAAATTGTAATTATCTGGTGCACGACTATCGGTATGAACACCGATATCTACTTTTATTTCTGGATTTCTATTCATTATGGCAACCACTTTATTCAGTTCTATTGCCGCATCTTCACGTATATCGGATTCATTTAAGTCAAAATCTATTTGATTTGTAATAATCATTAAATTATCACGAACCATTTCAAAATCTAATTTAGTTTCTAGAATAATTGAAACGATTGTATTTTCGCCATGCACATTATTGGTGTCTATTATTTTGGAATCAATAGAATAATCTTTAGTTGTTGCACTAATTTTATAATTAGAATTACAATCTACTTCAAAACTGAAAGCACCATCAGAAGTCGTAGTTAAATTAGAAACTACCTGATTATTTTCAATTAAATCCACACTTATATTAGACATCGGCACTTTTGTTCTAGAGTTGGTAACCGTACCTGAAATGATTTGTGTACAAATTGTAGATTTCAAATTAAAATCAATGCGATGATTTTCCTTTTGTACATCTGTAGAAGTAAACTCTGAAATTGCAGTTTCAAAGTCTATCATAGAAACTTCTAATCTATAATCAGTTTCACATTTAATGTTAATATGGAAATTTCCGTTGGTGTTTGAATTTACCGTTGCAACTATGGTATTACTTTCATCATATAAATTTACCGTTGCATTAACGATAGGTAATCCATCCAACTCATTGTTAATTCTACCTCGTACAATTTGCTCACATTCAATAGGTGTCAATGAGTTACTTATCAAAATTCTGGTGTTATGTATTGATGATTTGCTAACATCAAATACTCGTTCTTCATATCCCAATTTATCCGTAGCAATTTTATAATTATCATTGCAAGGAGCAGTAATAGAATAATAGCCGTTTACATCTGTTTCAGTTGCGCTTACTTGGGTGTTATTTTCAATTAAGTATATTTTAACACCAGCAAGAGCACTTTTTGTATTAATGTCGTTAATTATACCAGTTAACAATACATCACATGGTATTTTAGGCATTATTATATTTTGGGTAGTTTTTCCACCTGTAAAACGGGTTGTTTTTAATTCAAAATAAGATTCTTCAAAATTGTTTAGGCGTGCTGTTACGCGGTAATGGTTGTTGCATTTTAATTGGAATGAATATTTGCCATCTGGATTTAAATCATAGGAGCCAATGTTTTGACCATTTTCATAGAGCGTTATCTTGGCATCCGCCATAATAGAATTGCTTTCATTTAAAATAGTCCCTTCGACGGTTTGAATACATTCATTATCATCTTCAACTTTCATTGCAGTTGCAACAATTACAGGAGGGGTGATGCTGTCGGAAATTACTTTAGTTAAAGTATCCTGTTTTTTAACTATAGAAACCGTATCGACCTTTATGGTATCTAATTGTTCTTCTTTAGGGACAATCGCAACATTTGATTCCTTATCAATCGTTTTGAAATCTTCAATTTCTACAATAGTATTCGCAGATATATCTTCAGCACTAACGATTTCCTCAACTTCTTCCTCTTCTAGAATTGTTTCCTCCTTAATTATATTCTTAAAAGTGTATATATCGGCATCACCTACACTTTCTTTTCTGGTAGAGGTTAAGTACCCAATGTTTTTTGAATTGCTATATATAAGTGAAAAATCATCGGCCTCACTGTTTATTGGCGCTCCCAAATTTTTTGGTGTATTTGTAAAGAGTTCATAAATTGGAATTCTAAACACATCGAATGCACCGAATCCACCATGGCCATCAGAAGAAAAATAAAGAAAGTCATCTTCGCTAATAAATGGAAATAACTCATTTCTACTTGTATTTACTCGACTTCCTAAATTTACAGCTTTTCCATAGGTGCCATCAGAATTTATTGTTATCACAAATAAATCAAATTCTCCCTTTGATCCTTCCATGTTTGAAGCAAAATACAGTTTGTTTCCTGTTTTGTTTAAAGTAGGATTTGTTACAGAATGATAATCGCTATTTATTGGCAGAGAGCTTACATTGGATAATGAACCTTTTTCATCAATATCTGCCCTATAAATTTTTAATATATGTGTATTATCTGCCTCCTTCTTAAAATACTTTCCGTAATCATCTTGTATATAATTGTTTCTTGTGAAATAAACCGTTTTATAATCAGGTGTAAATGCAAGGTTCGCTTCGAGAATAGGATTGTTTTCTGATGTGCCAAACTCTGATATATCTGAAATTGTACCATCGGCAAGTATGCTGCCGGTATATAATCGAAGTCCCATATGTCTATTGTTTCTTCGATCCCTTTTCTTTTCTGTCTTATTGATTTTTGATGAGGCAAAAATTACTTTCCCATTGTTATAAAATTTCACACCTAACTCAGCATACTCTGTGTTTACTGAAAGGTTTCTAACCTCTAATGGTTTCAGAGGTTGGCTATTAACTCCAACAAAGGATAAAAGGATTAAATAAAAGAAAGCAATTTTTATCTGGTTCATTTTTTACTGGTCACCTTTTTTATAACCCAAGCCGGACCTATTAATAAAAATTGAAGGTCTTGTAAAAATGAAGGTTTCGCACCTTCTATTTTATGACCATAAAACTGTCCAATCCATGCAATTATAAAAATTGCTAATGAAGCGTAAAACAAATTTGTAACTGTTCCTAAGTAGTAATTACCGTATAAGCAAATTATAGAAAAAATAAGTATTTTTAAAAACATACTAAATGATAATCGTAAGTAAAAAAACAAACTGAAAACTAAAAAGACTACTGCCCAATTTTCGAAAACAGGTAGATTTAAATTAAGAGTATTCTCAATTATTCCGGCAGGAATCGACATGATCAAACCAATTATACTAAAATAAATAACCGGTACACAAACAAAATGGATTAATTGATTTGTTTTATTTTGATGACTAACTGCATATTCATCAAACCATTGATTGAGAGTCTTCATTATTTCTTAATTTTGATGATATAAACTTACAAATAAAATCTTATAATGGCTAGAACTCCATCAAATATGATTCCATTAAATTCTGTGGCATCAAATTTTAATTTATTAGACACAATTTCAGGAGAATTTAAAGATTTAAATAACTTAAAGGGTCCAAAAGGAACGGTTTTGTTTTTTATATGTAATCATTGTCCATTTGTAATTCATGTGAATGAAGAATTGGTAAAATTGGCAAATGATTATTTGGTAAAAGGAATTCAATTTGTTGCCATTTCTTCTAATGATGTAATGAATTACCCCCAAGATAGTCCAGAATTAATGAAAAAGCAAGGAGAGATTTTAAAATATCCGTTCCCTTATTTATATGATGAAACTCAGGAAGTGGCTAAGGCCTATGATGCTGCCTGTACACCGGATTTTTATTTATTTGATGGTAATTTAAAATTAGTATACAGAGGGCAGTTGGACGATTCCAGACCTGGAAACGGAATGCCTGTTACGGGAGAAGATATGCGAAATGCATTGGATTGTTTATTAGGAGAAAAAGAGAACACGAAGCCACAAAAACCAAGTATAGGCTGTAATATAAAGTGGAAAATTAAGTAAAAATTACGAATTTGTATTTTGAAACTTTAATTGCCAAAACCCAACATCTACCCAGTTATCAAATTTAAAGCCTACTTCTTTAAAATGTGCCACTTTTTTAAAGCCGAAGTTTTCATGTAATTTTATACTCGCATCATTAGGTAAAGATAGGCCACCAACAACGGTATGGTAATTACTAGCGAGCAATTCATTTAGCAAAACTGTATATAATTTGGTCCCAATTCCTTTGTTGTGTATGTTATACTTAACATAAACGGTACTCTCAACTGTTTGTTTATATGCAGGTTTTTCTCGCCATTTGTTGGCATAAGCATATCCCAAAATCGTATCGTTTTCTTCATAAACGATAAAAGGGTATTTCTTTTGAATATTTCTTATTCTGGCTACAAAATCACTTTCTAAAAAAGGAGTTTTATCAAACGTAACTATAGAATTTAGAACGTAGTAATTGTAAATGGCAACAATTTGTTTGGCATCTTTAAGTTGAACCTGACGAATCATTATTTCCAGTTATTTCGAATCAATAATTGATTGATATGTTCAAAATGGTGTTCACTATGCCAAGCATATATACCGATATTCTTTTTTAAGGTTATTGCATCTCCGGTTTCTGGGTGAATAAAGGTTTTAGTCAATTGACTTGGAGAAAGACTTTTAAAAAGAAAAACCATTTTTGCATGTAACGCAGTAATATAGTCCAATGCCAAAGTAATCGGAGCATTCTTCGTGTCATCTAATTCGGCCCAACGTTCTTCAAAATAGGCTTTTATAATTGGTTTATCTTCAGTTAAAGCCCATTTAAAACGAATATAACTGTTTGTATGGCTATCACCAATATGGTGCAAAACTTGTCTTATAGTCCAGCCGTTTGGTCTATATTGAGTATTTAATTGTTCTTCAGATAATGTTGAAGTAAGATCCTTGAGTTTTTTAGGAAGTTCTTCAATAACTTGAATCCATTTCTGAATATTCTCAGTGGAAATATCTTCTGGGATATTTGCAATTCCGATAGGATACTTTAATGCGTACATTTTAATTACCGAATTTTTCTACAATTTGCTTAGCCCGTCTATTTCCAGAATCTAATTCGAGCGCTTTTTTATAATTTGCAATTGATTCAAGAGTGTCTCCATTTCTTAAAAGAGCTTCTCCCAAACTATCATAAACATTGTCACTTTCAGGATGCAATGCTGCATTTAATTTAAAGATACTAATAGCATGAGCTATATTATCTTCATTATTCATCACCCGATATCCCATTCTGTTTAAATGTGCTTCTTCAATTATTGGGCTTAAAGAATCTTTACTTTTTATGGTTTTGTAGGCATCTAAGGCTTTGTCGAATTGTCCATTTTTTAAATAATAACTAGCTGTAAATTCGTCTTTCTCTAATTTCACAAAATCATATGCCATTTGAGATTCATCTGTCTTTGGAACCAAACAGATATAATATTTATTATCTGCAGGGTTTTTTCTAAATTGAATTTTCTCATTCATTTCTTTTACAAAATAAACGCCATCACCTACTTTTAAAGGCTTAATTTTTGTTGCACCACGCCATTTCATAAACCATGAATCATTTTCAATATAAATTTCTAACTCTTCATCGGCGTTAAAAAGGTATCTTCCAGATATATCCTTTAAAAATGCCGGGTCTTCGGTTGATGTATCACATGAACATATCAATATTAGTAAAAGTGCACAACTAAAAAATTTCATTTTCATAATCCTAAAAATTACCAGTAAGAGAAAACATTGGACCATGGAAACTCAAGGCAATTCCACCGTCCCAATTATTATCTTCAATATCTACGTTTAAATTAAAATAGCGATAACTAGCTCCAACACCTATATTTTTAAATACCTGATATTGTATACCGGGAGCAAGATTTAACAAGGATCCTTTAATATTAGAGATTTTTACGGAAAGCCAATCTAACCTAGCTGTTACTAAGAATTTTTCTGAGGGTGCCCAAAAATACCAAAAGCCAATATTTGGAAGAGGGGCAAGGGCAGTTATGGATTCTCTTCTAAATCCAGTGTTTAGATCGTCTAAAAACGCTTCTCCTTCTAAATATGTTGTGATATCCATAGCATGAATTCCTAATCCTCCGCCTAATTCATGTTTTGGGCCGGTTGAAATATTTCTACCAAAGAAAACACGATATAAATCTAGATTAAATCCTGCTCCAACACTCAAGCCTGCTTTAAAAGTATAATCATTCCACTCTATATCTTTTTCAATTGATCTGGTAGATCCATTTTTAATGCTATAATATTCAAAGCCTAGATTCCAATTTCTAGCAAAACGCCATTTTGCACTCGCTGCAAAGGTTATTTCACTATCATTAAAATCAAATGTTTTTCCAAAATCAATCTCTTCATTTGGAGTACTTCCGTTGGCTTTAATTTTAATATTTTTAGAAGGAAGAAAAACACCTGTGCTAATTGAAAATTTCTTAGTTAATATTGGATGTTTAGCAAGTGAATCTTGTGCAAATAGATTCGTCGAAATCAAACAGCAGGATATAGCAAATATTGAAATGAAATATTTCATGGCAATTTTGGATTGGTTTAGATTATGATAAAGGTAACAAAAAAAGTAAAAAAAAACGCTCCTAATTAGGAGCGTTTGTATTATTTAACATTCATTAGTTCTACATCGAAAATTAATGGAGCATCAGGTGGAATGACACCGCCAGCACCTCGACTTCCGTAAGCCAATTCAGATGGAATAACAAATCGAGCTTTATCTCCAACTTTTAACAATTGAATTCCTTCATCCCAACCAGAAATTACTTGACCAATTCCAACGTTAAAATCGATAGGTTGTTTTCTTTTGTAAGAAGAGTCAAATACAGTTCCGTCTAATAATTGTCCTTTATAATGAACAGAAACCATCGCGCCTTTTGTTGCTTGTTTTCCATCTCCTTTTTGAAGGATTGTATATCTTAAACCACTATCAGTAATTGTATAGCCCGCAGAAACGCCATCTAATAATTCGTCTTGCGCTTTTAATGCTTCAGCAATTCTTGCTTCACGAGCTCCTTCAAATTTTCTAAAAGCCTCAATAGCATTAAATTTTTCTGCAGCATCACCAACACGTACTATTTCAATTGACGTTAACTCATCTCCCTGAGCAATAGCATCAACAATATCCTGTCCTTCAACAACATTTCCAAAAACGGAATGCTTGTTATCTAACCAAGGAGTTTCAACGTGTGTAATAAAAAATTGAGATCCGTTTGTAGCAGGTCCAGAATTTGCCATAGATAAAACACCTGGCTTATCGTGCTTCAATTCAGGGTGAAACTCATCATCAAAACTGTATCCAGGATTCCCTGTTCCAGTTCCTTGCGGGCATCCACCTTGAATCATAAAATCTGCAATAACCCTATGAAATTTTAAACCATCGTAATATGGAGTACCTTGAGGCTTAACACCATTTTCCATATTTCCTTCAGCCAAAGCAACAAAGTTACCGACTGTTCCAGGAGTTTTTTTAAACTCTAAATTCACTAAAATTTCACCTTTTGAAGTGTTGAATTTTGCGTATAATCCGTTATTCATTTTCTATCTTTTTTATTGAGTTTGCAAAGATAGTACTTATGTTAAATAAATATAAATTTAAATGATTTAAAAAGACTGTTTAACAAAGAAATAACATCTTAACTTTCTAATTGTTCCAACTCTTTGTAATTTCTGTTTAAGCGTCTTAAAAGAATTCCATAAATAACTCTGTAAATAAGTAAAACAACTCCAATTAATGCCGCCGTAAAGACAACAACGAAAATTAAAAAGGTATTTGAGTCAAAGTCTTGAGGAATATTACTTATTTCCTTATATAATGCAATGCTATTTGGGTTTGAAAAAATATAATAAAACATGATACCCATTAGTATAGTCATGGCACCAACATTAAAATAAATATAATATTTAACTGTTTTTCTAGTTTTTAAAATGTTAGCCATTAGAAGTTTAGCATTGCTGTCAACTTTTATGCTACGGTAATTCTTATAAAAAGCATAAATAAAGCCAATAACCACTGCAAAGGTTGCATAAGACGAAACAGATATGAATCCATATAATCCAATTTTTTTGTAAAAAGCCATGTCTTTATCCATATCTCTAAAAAACATAATTGAATTCATAAGCACAAATTCTGCGATACTTATATAGAATATCCATTTTACATACGAAGACGACTTGGCATGTAGCATTTTATAAATTTCGTTGCTTGAAACTTTATGTTTGGAATAGTCCTGCTTTTTCCAGGCTCCTTTTAACTTATCTAAATCATCCATACTTACGGATTTAATATTGTTTTTAGTTTTGTCTTAATCCTATTCACCTTAACACGAGCATTTACCTCAGTAATACCGATTGTCTCTGCAATTTCCTTATATGGTTTGTCCTCTAAATAAAGTAAGATTAAGGCTTTTTCTACATCGCTTAATTGATGTATTGCTTGATAGAGTAACTTCATTTGTTCCTCGATCTCGCCATCATATTCCTCACTTTCTAGTTTATAATGAAAATCAGAAATATCATTTGTTTTAATCTGTCGCTTCGATTTTCTATATAAAGTAATTGCTGTGTTTAACGCAACTCGATACATCCAAGTACTAAACTTAGCTTCACCACGAAATTTGGGATAAGCTTTCCAAAGTTGAATAGTGATTTCTTGAAAGAGGTCTTTATGAGCATCTGAATTTGTAGTGTATACACGACAAACCTTATGAACAATGTTCTGGTTTTCTTCAAGTTGTTGCACAAATTGTTGCTCTAAAGCTTGCGTCACTGGTTAAGAGATTTATCTATAAGTAGTATAAAGATAATTTTTGTTACAAGAAGGACTAAGAATTTATAATAAAAAGGCACTATTCATTTTTCATTTTAACAACCAAGTTTCCAACTTTTTCCCCAGTCTCTGCATAAGTAAAGGCAGATGCAATATTGTTGAGAGCGTATATTCGATCAATTAGTGGATTAAATTTATCTTCTTCGATTAATCGTTTTACCAAGTCAATGCTAAATTGATGCTTGTTTGGGTAAGGGAATACGACTTTTCTCCCTTTGAAAAGAGGAGTGAAAATAGCAAAGACTAAATTTTGACCCCAAGGCCCCATTTCTGATGAAATATAAATGCCTTTTTTTGTTAAAATACGCCTGCATTTGCCAAAAGTACTTTTTCCAACGGCATCAAAAACAAAGTCAAACTTCTCATTTAATTGAGTGAATTCTATCTTAGTATAGTCTATTACTTGTGTAACACCTAAAGTTTTAATTAAATTAATATTCTCTGTGTTTGCAGTTGCTGTAACATCAATTTTCATTGCTACTAATAATTGTAATAGGGCAGACCCTATGGCTCCTGTAGCGCCATTAACTAATACTTTAGCGTTTGGTTTAAAATTAACTTTATTAATAAAGTTTTGTGCATAATGAGCCCCTTCAATACTAGCAGTGGCTTGTTCAAAAGAAAATTTATTGGGTATGGTTGCCATAAATTTATCTTGTTGAATAACGATATATTCTGCATGTGAACTTAAGCCAACATCATTAAATCCAAATAGCTTATCACCAATTCTAAATCGTGTTACTTCAGTGCCTATTTGTTCAATGATTCCTGCAAAGTCAGTTCCTAATATTGGATTTTTAGGTTTAAAAAGCCCAAGCATTAACCGGATAATGACAGGTTTAGCTCTTAACATAGCACAATCCGTTCTATTAACCGTTGTAGCCATGACTCTAATTAATAGTTCATCTTCTTTAGGCACTGGTTTTTTTACATCAGTAATTTTTAAATTATTAGGAGAACCATATTTTTTGTGAATGGCAGCTTTCATATTCTGATGTAAGTTATAGTATTAAATCAACTTCGAAAAACGTATCTTTCATTATTGCTAGGGCAAAGGTTCTATAAAAGATGAGGGTAACAATGGATTGAGAATAGTCGTTTATGATATAAAACTTTCCCAGTTTCCTCATGCCGATTATTCTGTTGGTCAATATCCTAAACGATCGGCTACTGCAGGTAAGAATCCGGTTCCTAGTCCCATTCCTAGAAATAATTTAACAAAAGTTTTATTCATTTTTTGATTGGTTAGCATTCTATTCTTTCTCTTATGTTTAAAAGACGTATTGAAACAATAAATGTAACATTAAATTAAATCAAGATAATCTTATTGCTCTCAAAATTTAGAAACTATTTATTTTCCAGAATGGCTGAAAGTTTTCTAAGGGAACAACGAAAAAAAGTTTAGTTAAAATGTATAACTTAGGTTTTGCTCCAAGAATTCGTCAAACTTGTCCATATGTTTAAATCGCTTATGTGTCCAAAAATAATACTGAGGGGCTTTTCGTATTTGTTTTTCTACCTCTCTCAGAAACATGTCAGTAATCTGATAATCTGCGAACTCATTTGGTCTTTCGGCCAATACTCTAAAAGTGCATTTGTAATAGCCACGTTTTACTTTTGAAACCTCATAGAACACAACGGACTGATCTAGTTTTTTTGCGATTTGTTCTGCGCCAACATGAACAGGAACTTTAACATTTAAAAATGGTGCCCAATAGTGTGTTTTACTCAATTGAGGAGATTGATCACTAACCAATGCATTTAAGGCAAGTATACCATTTTTTGAGTTTTGCTCATAGGTCCTTCTAGCCATTCTTGGTGTTACAAATTGCCCTCCATATTTGGTTCTATATTTGAGCATCATTTTATCGAAGTATTTATTGCCAATTGGTGTTGATACGGCATAAGCTTCATGATCAACAAGGTTGTTCATAGATACCATCCATTCCCAATTGGCATAATGGCTGCCCACAAGTACAATGCTTCTTCCTTTATTTCCTAGTTCTCGTAATACATCCACATCTTCAAAGACAAATCGTTTATGTACGTTTTTTTCACTGATACTTATGGATTTAATCATCTCCATAAAAACATCTGTAAAGTGCATATAAAACTGTCTTCGTATTTTTAAAAGTTCTTTCTCAGATTTGTTCGGAAGTGCTAATTTTAAGTTATCATAAACTACTTTTTTTCGATATCCTATAACATAAAATAAAATAAGATATAAGAAATCGGAAATTAAATAGAGGACTCTAAATGGTAAAATAGAAAGGAACCAAAGAATAGGAAATACTATAAGATATATAAGAAGTTGCATGTATTAATGGGTGTAAGAGGGATTGTTTCTTAAAAACTCATCAAACTTATCTTTATGTTTAAAACGTTTGTGAGTCCAAAAGTAGTATTGCGGTGCTTTTTTTATTTGGTTTTCAACCTCGCGTAAGAACATATCTGTAATCTGATAATCTGGAAACTCATTAGGGTTTTCTGCGAGAACTTTAAAGTTGCATTTATAATAGCCTCTTTTAATTTTAGAAACTTCGTAAAAAATAACAGATTGATCTAATTCTTTGGCAATCAATTCAGCGCCGACATGAATAGGAACTTTTACATTTAAAAATGTGGTCCAATAGCGTGTTCTTTTTAATAATGGAGATTGATCACTTACCAATCCATTTAACGATAGTACACCATTTGCCTTGTTATCTCGATACGTTTTACGTGCAAGTTTTGGTTTTATAAGATTGGTCCCAAACTTAGAACGATTTTTTTTCATCATTCTGTCAAAATATTTATTTCCAATTGGTGAGTAAACAGCAAATGCATGGTGTTCAATTCTATCTGACAAGGTCAATAACCATTCCCAATTTGCATAATGACCACCTACAACTACAATACTTTTTCCTTTTTTTGCCAAATCATTAATGAAGTGAATATTCTCAAATACAAAGTGTTTGTTTACCGCTTTTTTACTAATGGTAATAGATTTAATCATTTCCATAAACACATCGGTAAAATGCGTATAAAACTTTCGCCTAATTTTTAGCAATTCCATCTCAGACTTTTCTGGAAGAGCCAATTTTAAGTTTTCTAACACTACTTTTTTTCGATAACCAATAAGGTAATAGAGTATTATTGAAAGAAAATCTGAAATGACATATAGGGCTCTAAAAGGCAAAATCGAAAGAAGCCAAAGTAGAGGATAAACAATAATGTAAACAAGTAATTGCATATAATTTGGATGCAAATATCGGATATAATTTTATCTTTGAAAGCATAAAAATATAAAATGAGCCAGGTAGTATTATTAATTATTGTAGCTAACGTATTGTTTTCATACAAAGGGTTTAATGACCAAGTTTTTTTTAATAAGTATAAGTTTCAAGTTGGTGCAATTCGTCAAGGTGATTATATCAGATTATTAAGTTCGGGCTTTCTGCATGTAGATTTTAATCATTTGATTTTTAATATGCTTACGCTTTTTTTCTTTGGAGATAACGTAATAGCCATAGTCGGAATCCCTTATTTTCTAATTATTTATTTTGCCTGTTTGCTTTTTGGAGGATTGTTTTCGTTGGCCTATCATAAGAATCAATTATACTATAGTGCTGTAGGTGCATCAGGTGCTGTAATGGGAGTTATTTATGCCGCTATCATGTTGTATCCAGGAATGAAATTGAATTTTATTTTCTTTCCTTTTGTAGATATACCGGGTTATGTTTTTGGATTGGGGTACTTAATTTATTCTGTTTACGGAATGAAAAAGAGTATTGGAAATATTGGACATAGTGCGCACTTAGGTGGTGCAATTGGGGGTTATGCAATAACAATAGCCTTAACTCCTGAAGTATTAACAACAAATCTATCTTTGGTAGTAATTTTAGGAATTCCGATAGTGTTAATATTCCTTTTTGCGAAGAAATTGAATTTATAGCATAAAAAAAGCACTGAAAAATCAGTGCTTTTTTGTTGAGCGAAAGACCGGGTTCGAACCGGCGACATTCAGCTTGGAAGGCTGACGCTCTACCAACTGAGCTACTTTCGCGTTTCCGGCTACAAATATACAAGTAGTTTAAACTATAACAAGTATTTTTCGAATAAAAATTAATAAAATTCACCATCTTCTCGCATAACTTTTAAGAAATGGAATCCCTTAATTTCATATCCTTCATTGTAATAAAATTTATGGCTTTTTGGATTACCGGTGTAAGTGTTTAATTCTGAAGCTTCACAACCTTTTGACTTGGCATGTTCGTAAATCCAATCAAAGAAAATTCGACCCAAACCTTGACCTCTGTAAGTATTGTCAATAATCACATGATCTACTTCCATACTTTTACCAATATAATGTCTTGTCATATACCAAATACCACAAACACCTATCAGTTTTTCGCTATCGTACATAACAACGCATTCATAGTTTTGTTCAATCATCTCCAAAAGTCGATTTTTCAACAATTCTAGGGGAGTTTTATCATTTAACTGTTGAATCAATGGAACAATATCAAGAATTCTATCTTTCTCTATTATTTTTATTTTGATGTTTTCCATTTAGTAGTATTTTTGGGTAAAGTTATAATTTATAATGATCGAAATCAAAGAAATTTCAGCACCTGAAGCCTATGCTATTCGAAAAGATGTTTTACGTGAAAATATCCCGTTGACTGAAAAAATGGAAGGAGATTTTGATGAGGAGACCTTACATTTGGGCTTATTTGAAAATGGTGAATTGGGTTGTGTTGCCACTTTTATGCCACATAAAAGCCCTCATTTTAAAGGTTTTCAATATAGATTACGCGGTATGGGGACACATAGAGATCATCAGCATAAAGGATTTGGAAAAGCAGTTTTAACCAGCGCCGAATCAATTTTGACAAAAAAAGGTGTTGACGTTATTTGGTGCAATGCTCGTGTTATTGCATTAAATTTTTATAAAAAATCGGGTTGGTCAATTGTAGGAGAAGAGTTTGATGTACATTTAGTGGGGCCGCATTACGTAATGTTTAAAAAATTAAAAGATGCCTAAGAATTTTATCATATTGTTTTTACTGTTTGCAATCAATGGTTATAGCCAAGGGGTATCCCAGTATTCAAAGGCAGACCTTTTAGGAAAAGGAAATCCAATTTTTCATGGAGCTGATCATAAATTACAAAAAGAAGCTCATGAAGCTTTTGAAAAAATGCGTAACGCTGCATTAAAAGATGGCATAAAAATAAGAGTTGTTTCTAGTTATAGAGGCTTTGAGCATCAAAAAGGGATCTGGACAAGAAAATACAATAGATTTACAAAACAAGGTATGTCTCCTCAAGCAGCCATTTCTAAAATTATCGAATATTCTACAATTCCCGGTACGTCTCGCCATCATTGGGGTACCGATGTAGATATAGTAGATGGGGGTGTACCACAACCAAAAAGCGTTTTAGAACCAAGTCATTTTTCAGAAGGAAAAGTGTTTTATAGTTTTAAAAAATGGATGGACGCGAATGCTAATAATTTTGGATTTTATTTGGTCTATACGAACGTTGAAGGGAGAAAAGGTTTTAAATATGAACCATGGCATTTTAGTTATAAGCCTATTTCTCAAAAAATGTTAATGCAATATAAAACTATTGATGTTAAAGAAATGTTGCAAAAAGAAAAGATTGTTGGGAGCGATTATTTTACAGATGAGTTTATTAAGGCCTATAGAAATGAAAATATCCTCGATATAAATCCTAAATTAAAATAGTATATGAAACTTCTTAAATACCAAGGCTGGCACCTGTTGTTTTTAGTAATAAGTTGCGGTGTACTATGGTATTTAATTGAAATAGGTGTCCTAGTTTTGGACGGAACTCTATTTGGAATAACAACATATGGTTGGTTTGTTTTTGCATTGTTAATTCCTATTATTCACCAAGTATATGTCCTTATTTGTTGGCGCTTGGAGTTGTATTATAAAAGCATTACTTCTAGGTTTCGTACTAATGGGTTTAAGATATACAAAATAGGGTTTTTCGTATTATTTATTGCACGTTTTTTCACCGTAATATTATTGGCACTATCTAGTGCAAATAGTTTTGAATTCGATATATGGACTAAAGTAAGTTTAATTGTTTTATTAACTATACCGGCATTGTATGCATTTCACTCGGTTAAAACTTATTTTGGATTTGATAAAGCAGCAGGTTTAGATCATTTTGATATAAAAATATCCAAAGAGCCATTTGTAAAAAGAGGCATATTTAAATATACTAGCAATGGCATGTACAAATTTGCATTTCTCTTTTTTTATGTACCTGGAGTTATATGGTCATCAGAATTGGCATTAATTGTGGCTCTTTTTAGCCATGTCTATATTTGGGTGCATTATTACAGTACCGAGTTGCCAGATATAAAATATATTT